>PXRS01000033.1:0-23131 GCA_003023785.1 Halobacteriales archaeon QS_5_68_33
GAAGAGCGGATCGACGACTCCTACGACGACTTCGCGAGCGAACGGCTCACCGCCGACTCCCACCGCTTCCAGATCGAGTTCGAGAAGCTCTACCGGCGCTTTTTCCAGGCGGGCAAGAAGAAACGGTACGCCGGTCACACCGTCTGGAAGGAGGGCAAGGACGTCGACGACATCGACATCACGGGCTTCGAGTACCAGCGTTCGGACATCGCGCCCATCACCAAGGAGGTCCAGCGCGAGGTCATCGAGATGATCGTCCACGGCGAGGACATCGAGGACGTCAAGGACTACGTCCACGAGGTCATCGCCGACTTCGAGGACGGGAACGTCAGCCTCGACGACGTGGGGATCCCGGGCGGCATCGGGAAGAACCTGGACAACTACGACACCGACACCGCGCAGGTCCGCGGCGCGAAGTACGCCAACCTCCTGCTCGATACGAACTTCGGCAACGGGTCGAAACCCAAGCGGGTCTACCTGGAGAAAGTGCATCCGTCTTTCTTCCGCCGGGTCGAGGAGGAGAAGGGGCTGGACCCGGCCGAACACCCCCTCTACGGGGAGTTCAAGCGCGACCCCGACGTGGTCTGCTTCGAGTACGAGGACCAGGTCCCCGAGGCGTTCGCGGTCGACTGGGACAAGATGCTCGAAAAAACGCTCCGCGGTCCGATCGCTCGCATCCTCGAAGCGCTCGACATCTCCTGGGAGGAGGTCAGGAGCGGCCAGGAACAGACCGGCCTCGGGAGTTTCATGTGAGCGGGGGGCCCCTCGCCTGCGATTCGATGCTATGACGCCGTACGGGAGTGCTCGACGCCCGACACCCCGGTTGCCGAACCCGATACCGCGGGGAACCGCCGGGCGGGTTTGTGAACGGTAAAAATATTTTCCGAGACTCCAAAGCGAGTCGCGCGAACCCGAAACTATTATCAGCGACACGGCCCTGTTTTCCGTTGACCAGAACACATGGCAGTACTCGAAACCGACGACTTGCGCGCGAAGGTTGCGGAGGAGGGCGGCGAACGGATCCTGCGCGGCGTCGACCTGGAGGTCGAGTCGGGGGAGATCCACGCGCTGATGGGGCCCAACGGCTCGGGCAAGTCGACGCTCGCGAAGGTCATCGCCGGCCACCCCGCCTACGAGGTGACGGGCGGCGACATCCGTCTCCACCTCGCCGAAGACGAGTTCGAGGACGTCGAGGTCCCCGAGGAGCACCGGACGTGGGACCTGCTCGACCTCGAACCCAACGAGCGGGCGGCGCTGGGCATCTTCCTGGGCTTCCAGTACCCCGCCGAGATCGAGGGGGTCACGATGGTCAACTACCTCCGGACGGCGCTCAACGCCAAGCTCGAGGAGCGCGAGGAGCTCTTCGAGGACGAGGAGGAAGCGGACGCGGAAGCCGAGTCCCAGGAGGACGCGGCCGGCTACGAGTCCTCGCCGATGGAAGGGCCCGCCGACGAAGGCGAGATCGGCGTCGCCGAGTTCCAGCAGCTCCTCCAGGGGAAAATGGAGCAACTGGACATGGACGAGGCCTTCGCGAACCGCTACCTGAACGCGGGCTTTTCCGGCGGCGAGAAGAAACAGAACGAGGTGCTCCAGGCCGCGGTGCTCGAGCCGTCGGTCGCGGTGCTCGACGAGATCGACTCCGGGCTGGACATCGACCGCCTGCAGGACGTCTCGACGGGTATCAACGCCCTCCGCGACGAACAGGGCGCGGGCATCCTGCAGATCACCCACTACCAGCGGATCCTCGACTACGTCGAGCCCGACTTCGTCCACGTCATGCTGGACGGCGAGATAGCGAAATCCGGCGGCGCGGAACTGGCCGAACAGCTCGAGGACGAGGGCTACGACTGGGTCCGCGAGGAAGCGTTCGAGGCTGCCGACTAAAACCATGAGCTCAGACCAAGACCACCTGCAAGAGACCGACACCGAAGCACGCTTCGAATTCAAGAAAGAGGAGAAGTCGGCCTTCGAGACCGAGAAGGGACTGACCGAGGAGACGGTCAGGCTCATCTCGGAGGACAAGGACGAACCCGAGTGGATGCTCGAGCGGCGCCTGCGGGCGCTCGAACAGTACCAGGAGATGCCGATGCCGACCGACTGGCCCGGGCAGCCCGATCTGTCGGAGGTCGACATCGACGAGATCGTCCCCTACATCCGCCCGGACATCGAGACCCGCGGCGGCGCCGAGGAGTGGGAGGACCTCCCCGAGGAGATCCAGGACACCTTCGACAAACTGGGCATCCCGGAGGCCGAGAAGAACGCCCTCTCGGGCGTCGGCGCCCAGTACGAGTCCGAAATCGTCTACCAGAACATGCAGGAGCGCTGGGAGGAAAAAGGCGTCGTCTTCTGTGACATGGACAGGGCGGTCCAGGAACACGAGGACCTGGTCCGCGAGCACTTCATGACGACCTGTGTCCCGCCCAGCGACAACAAGTTCGCCGCGCTGCACGGCGCCGTCTGGTCGGGCGGGTCGTTCGTCTACGTCCCCGAGGACACCACCGTCGAGATGCCCGTCCAGGCGTACTTCCGGATGAACTCCGAGGGGATGGGCCAGTTCGAACACACGCTCATCATCGCCGAGGAGGGCTCCGAGGTGCACTACATCGAGGGCTGCTCGGCGCCCAAGTACTCCGCCTTCAACCTCCACTCGGGCGGCGTCGAGGTGTTCGTCGGCGAGAACGCCCACGTCCAGTACTCCACGGTCCAGAACTGGTCGAAGAACACCTACAACCTGAACACCAAGCGCGCCATCTGCGAGGCCGACGGCACGATGGAGTGGGTCTCCGGGTCGATGGGCTCGAAGGCCACGATGCTCTACCCCTCGACGGTCCTGAAGGGACCCGCCGCGACGGACAACCACATCACCATCGCCTTCGCGGGCGAGGGACAGAACATCGACACCGGCGCGAAGGTCTACCACAACGCGCCCGACACGAAATCGACCATCGAGTCCAAGTCCATCTCGAAGGACGGCGGCCGCACGAACTACCGCGGCCTCGTCCACATCGCCGACGGCGCCGAGGACTCCAAGACCAACGTCGAGTGCGACGCGCTGATGTTCGACAACGAGTCCACGTCGGACACGATGCCGTACATGGAGATCCAGGAAAACGAGGTCGACGTCGCCCACGAGGCCACCGTCGGCAAGATCGGCGACGAGGACGTCTTCTACCTCCAGAGCCGCGGCCTGGACGACGACGACGCCAAGCAGATGATCGTCGCCGGGTTCATCGAACCCATCACGGAGGAACTTCCGATCGAGTACGCGGTCGAACTCAACAGGCTGATCGAACTGGAGATGGAGGGCTCGCTCGGATAACCCCCCGCGGGTATCCTCTCCAACCATGAGCACGCAGGTACACCCCGACATCAGCGAACAGCAGGTCCGCACCATCAGCGAGACCGAGGACGAACCCGAGTGGCTCCTGGAGACGCGCCTGGACGCCCTGGCGGCGCTCGACGAACTGGAGATGCCGGAGGTCATCCGGACGCCCGGACGCACCTGGACGAACCTCACCGACCTCGACTACGAGACGCTGGTCGATCCGGAGACCCAGGCCGAGGAGAAGGAGTGGGTCGACGCCGAGGGCGCAGCGGTCCTCCCGATCCACGAGGCCGTCGAACAGCACCCCGAACTGGTCGAGGAGCGGTTCGGCAGCGTCGTCGACCCCCAGCGCAACTACCTCACCGCGCTCTCGACGGCCCTCTTTACGACCGGGACGGTCATCCACGTCCCCGAGGGCACCGCCGCCGAGGACGTGAAGATCCGGACGACGATGAACAGCAGGTCGCTGTTCAACTACACGCTCGTCGTCGCCGAGGAGAGCGCCGAGGTGACGATCCTCGAACGGCAGTCGACCGGCGAGGCGGTGGACGGCCACCGCTACTACAGCGCCACCGTGGAAGTCGTCGCCGGCAACAACGCGAGCGTCCAGTACGGCTCCCTGCAGAACCTCTCCGAGGAGACGTACAACTACCAGGTCAAGCGCGGGCACGCCGCCGACGACGCCAGCGTCGAGTTCATCGACGGCAACATCGGGTCGCGCCTGAGCAAGAGCTCCGTCGAGACGCGACTGCTCGGCGAGGGCTCGGAGTCCCGCATCGTCGGGGCCTTCTTCGGCCACGACGAGCAGCACTTCGACATCGCCTCGCGGGTCTGGCACGAGAACGAACACACCACCGCGGATCTGGTCACGCGGGGCGTGCTGGACGACGAGGCGCGCTCAGTCTACGAGGGCGTCCAGGACGTCGGCTCGGCGGCCTGGGACACCAGCTCCTACCAGCGCGAGAACACCCTCATGCTCTCCGACGAGAGCGAGGCCGATGCCTCGCCGAAGCTCATCATCAACAACCACGACACCGAGGCCAGCCACTCCGCGACGGTCGGCCAGGTCGACGACGAGGAACTGTTCTACATGACCTCGCGCGGCCTCGACCCCGAACGGGCCACGGACATGCTCGTCGAGGGGTTCTTCGTGCCCGTCCTCGAGGAGGTCGCGGTCGACGAACTCCGCGAGGACCTCGAAGACCTCGTCGCCGAACGACTGCGGAACTGATACAAACAAGCAGCTATTCCGTTTCGACGCCCGTGACCTCGAAGCGAGCGCCGCCGTTCGCGCTCTCGGTCACGTCCACCGTCCAGCCGTGAGCCTTTGCGACTTCCTCGACGATAGAGAGGCCAAAGCCCGTGCCGTCGTCGGCGGTCGTGAAGCCGCGGTCGAACACGTCTTCGCGCCGGTCCTCCGGGATCCCGGGACCGTCGTCGGCGACGAAGAAGCCGCCCTCGCAGTCCGACGGTCAGGTCCGTCTCGACGACGAGCGACGCGTCGGCTTTCTCGGTCGTCGTCGTCCAGCACTCCCGGGCCAGGTCCGCGAGGGCAACCGCCTCCGTCTCCTCGATCGGTTCGCCGCTCCGTGCGGCCGTCAGGACGTCGTCGATGAGGTCGTCCATCCGGCCGAGCGCCTTCGCAACGTCGTCGAGATGTGGGCTGTCATGGTCGCGCTGTGCCAGTTCGAGGCGTCCCAATGCGACGTTCAACGGGTTCCGGAGGTCGTGGCTGATGACGCTGGCGAACTCCTCCAGGCGTTCGTTCTGGCGCTGGAGGCGCTGCTGGGCGCGCTTGCGTTCAGTGATGCGCTGGGTAATACCGATGAGTCCGCGGATCTCGCCGTCCGGCCCGCGCCATGGCACCTTCGAGGTGAGGTCCCACTCGTCGAAGTCGTCGGCGTACTCCTCCTGCTGGATGATCGGCTCGCCGGTCTCGATGACGTGCATGTCGTCCTCGTAGGCCCGGCGGGCGTGCTCGGCGTCGGCGATCTCGTAGTCGCGCTTGCCCAAGACGTGTTCGCGCGTGTACGCCGGAATCAGGAAGTCGTCGGTGTCGTTGCTGTCGTCGGTGTAGTCCGAGTCCTCCGTCAAGTAGGCACTCAGCTTGATGTGACGCCCCTCCCTGTCTTTCACGAACAGGTGGGCCGGAACCTGTTCGAAGATCTGGTCGAGGAGGTTGCTCTCGTCCTCGACCTGCAACCCCGGCGGTAACGGAGAATCGTCGTCGGTCGACGCGGTCCCATCGTCGGCTTCGACGGCGTTCGTGATCCGGTTTGCGAGCAGGGCGTACTGGACAGCGTCCTCGCCCTTGCGGACGTAGTCAGTCGCGCCCGCGGCGAGCGCCGCAGCCGCTACCCGGTCGCGCTCGGCCTCGGTGAACAGGAAAACGGGGAGAGACGGGCGCGTCTCGCGGACGGCTTCGAGGAACTCGACGCCGCTTCGTTCCGGGAGGGACGGCGAGGACGCGTATCCGGGACGACGACCTGGCTGTCACTGTAAAAGTTTTGCTGAGCTATCAGTAATAAATCTACCTCCTCGACGCCGTTCGGTGGCGACGAGAAGCGGCGTGACGGCCACGCCACAGGCCGCGACGACTCCCGGACGCGGCCTGTACGAAGGACTTACAGTCCCGCCTCCCGGATACCCGGCCATGAGAAGCGCCAGGACCGTCGCGCCGGGCGGGGTGGGACCGTGAGTCTCACCGTTCCCGTCGGGTCGGACCACCAGCTCGCTCGTCTCCTCCAGACCGGGATCGTTCTCGAGGAGGTCGTCGAGGCGCGGGCGGCCCGCCACGCCCGCGAGATCCCTGGCCTGGAGGAGGACGTCCGGGAGATGCTGGCGGCGGCCGCCGAGGAGTCGGCCGAGCACCGCCGGCGGCTGGAGGAACTCGTCGACGAACTCGACGCCGAGACGATCCCCTTCGAGGAGATCGAGACGCTCGTGGAGGCACAGTACGAGGCCGACGAGGACTTCGACGGCGTGCTCTACGACCAGCTCTGCAACGAGGAGACGGCCTACAAGTTCTACGACGACCTCATCGACGCCGTCGAGAGCTCCGACGTGCGGTTCGGCGTCGACCGGGAGCGCCTGCTCGACGCGCTCGCGTCCATCCGCGAGGAGGAGGCCGAGGGCGTCGAGGAGGTCACCCGACTCATGGAGACAGGACGGTGACCCGCGCGACGACCGCAGGGGGGCGGTTCGCGTGAACACCGCAGACCAGTACCTGAAGGCGATCTACCTAGTCCAGGACCGCGAGGACGGCCCCGCATCGACGGGTGCCGTCGCCGAGATGCTCGACGTCAGCCCCGCCAGCGCCAACGAGATGATCGGCAAACTCGAAGACCAGGGGCTGGCCGAACACGAGAAGTACGAGGGCGTCTCGCTGACCGACGACGGCATCCGCCGGGCCCGCGACGCCCTCCAGAACTACTGCATCATCGAGCGGTTCCTCCTGGAGGTGCTGGAGGTCGAGGAGTTCCGCGCCGAGGCCAGGCAACTCGAGAGCGTCATCGACGAGACGGTCGCCGAACGCCTCGACACCATCATCGACCGCGAACCGCAGTGTCCGGACTGCTTCGACGCCGGGGAGGACGTCTGCGCGCTGCTGGAGGTCCCGGCGGCCGCCGACGACTGATTTACAACCGACCGTCTCACACCGTCGTCGCCATCATCACTTCGTCGACGTAATCGCCGTCGAGCCTGTAGTGGTCCGCCCGGACGGCCTCGGTCTCCCAGCCGTGGTCTTCGAGGAACTCCATGCCGCGGTCGTTGGTCGCGGGGAGGGAGTTGTAGATCTTCTCGATGCCGTGGTCGGCGGCCCACTCGATGCCGCGAGCGAGGAGTTCGCTCCCGATGGAGCGGCCGCGGTACTCCGCGAGGACGCCCACGGTCAGTTCGGCGGTGTGGTCGAGCTTCTCGGTTTCGTTGGCGTCGATGTGGACCCAGCCGACCACCTCGCCGTCGACGGTGGCGACGAAGAACACGCGCGATTCGAGTTCGTTGTGCCGCAGGAGCACCTCCTCGTGGTCGACGACGTCGGCGACCGTCTCGGCATCGACGTACGTGCCGTCGCCGATGGACTCGCGGATCACGCCCACGAGCCCCGTGAGGTCTTCCTCGCGGGCGCGCCGGATGCGGACCTCGACCCCCTCGGACTGGAACGCCGTCTCGGCGTCGTCCTCGTAGGCGATGCGGAGTTCCCCGTCCGCCTCCTTGAGGACGCCGTCGCGCTCGAGGATGGCGACGTGGTGGCCGAACGCGCGCGGTTCCATGTCGAGCGCGCGCCGCGCCCGGTCCGGTTCGACCGACCCGTGACGCTCGACGTAGTCGTAGATGTCGCGCCGGTCGTCGTGGTCGAACGCCAGTGTCTCCGTGAGCTGCATGCCACGTGCTATCACGCCACGGTATATAACTGTTTGTTGAATACAGGCGCTAAGGCCCCACCCTCAAGGAGTCGTTCGAGAATCGAAGATTCTCGTGATCCCGAAAATCTCCGATTTTCGGACGACACCGCAGTCCGCGAAGCGGTCAAGGAGCGCAGTAGGGGGGATACAGCGCCGTCATCGTCTCACTTGCGCGCGATACAGCCGGTCCGCAGGCCCACGTTCCGTAACGCTTATGTCCCTACTCAGTCTATACATAGTGTATGGGCCAGTTCGAAATCGCCGGCCATGAAGTCGTTGACCGCGACGTGAAACCCACCGGCAACGGCGCTCACGTCTACGTCCCGAAACGGTGGCTCGGCGAGGACGTAAAGGTCGTTCGCGTGTCCGACCGTGGCTCAGACGAGTAGGCCACACCGATGAACTACAACTACAGGTATCGGCTCAATCCGACCGACGCACTCGAAGACCGATTAGCATGGACCGTCGATACCTGCCGACAGGTCTACAACCACTTTCTCCACCGACTGAACCAGGGAGACGACATCTCGGCGTACTCCGAACAGAAGCGTCTGCCGGACCTCAAAGACTGGTGGACCGACCTCAAACAAGTTCACTCGAAGGTCCTACAGAAAGTCGTTCAGCGGTTGTACGACAACCTCTCGACGCTTCGCGGTCGCAAGCAGAGCGGCTACCGCGTCGGTACCCTCAACTGGAAGGGGACGGACGAGTACCGCAGTTTCACCTACAGCCAATCCGGCTTCGAACTCAAGAACACGAGTGGTCGGACGCGACTGTGGCTCTCGAAACTCGGCGAGATACCGCTCACCTTCCACCGCGACTTGCCCGACGACGCCGACATCAAGACCGTCACGGTCAAGCAGGAACCCACCGGCAAGTGGTACGCCATCCTCGGCGTCGAGACGCCCAACGACCCGCCGGAGAAGCCGGAGAATCCCGAGAAGTGCGTCGGTATCGACGTAGGTATCCTGAAGTACGCCCGCGACACCGACGGAACAGCCGTCGAGTCGCCGGACCTGACCGAAGAACGCGCGCGGTTGGAACGCGCTCAACGGAATCTCTCGCGGAAGACACACGGGTCGAACAACTACCGCGACCAGCAGCGTACCGTCGCCCGACGCCACGCCGACCTGAAACGGAAGCGCCGGGACTTCCTCCACAAACTCTCGGCGTACTACGCCCGCGAGTACGACCTCGTGGCGGTCGAAGACCTCGACGCGAAAGGCTTGGTCGAACTCCCGGGTAACTCCCGCAATCGGGCCGGAGCAGCGTGGGGAACGTTCCTCCGAATGCTCGAATACAAGTGCGAACGCGAAGGCACGCACTTCGTGGCGGTCGAACCAGCGGGAACGACCAAAGAATGTGCGGCGTGCGGTGTCTCGACAGACAAGCCGTTGTGGGTCCGCGAACACTCCTGTCCGGCCTGTGGGTTCACGGCGGACAGAGATTGGAACGCGGCCTACAACATCCTTGTTCGCGGTCTGAAACAGGTAGGGACGGGCTGTCCCGAATTAACGCCTGCGGAGACTGCGCTCCCTACAGGAACCAGTTCGGTTCCTGCACAGCGCGTCGTGGAAACAGGAAGCCCCACCCTCAACGAGCGAGCGAAAGCGAGCGAGTAGAGTGGGGAGGAAGTCACTATGACAGGACGTGGCTTCGGGCCCTGCCAGCGATAGTGTTCAGATAAGCCTGAGAGTAATAATCGTCGATAGCGCCGCTAAGTCATGTCGATTTGAGCGTCTCCCGGTTTTCAGGAACGAGATTATCCCAATTCTATAAGCGATAATTACTGACTCTAAAACGCCTCTTCGAGGCTCTAACTGCCGCAATACAGGATATTAATCAATCACACTAAAAGATTACTGCTGGTTTTATCTGAACACTACCCTGCCAGCGTCCAGTCCCCAGCCGTCGGGTCGAGCCTCGAAACGAGAGACCACGGGGTCGGCCGGGGCGTCACGGCCGGCCGGCCGGCCCTCGTTCGCTGCGCTCGGGGACGCCGGTGAGGATCCGGGCGACGTCGACGACGTTGTGCGTGTCGACCAGCGCCTCGGCGGCCTCCCGCACCGCGAACTCGGCGTCGTAGTCGACGCCGTAACAGGCGGCGTACAGCTCGAGGTAGTCGTTCATCGCCCCCTCCAACCGGGCGAACTCCCCGGCGTCGAACCGCTCCCACTCGCCCGAGCGGGCGTCGACGTAGACGGCGACTGCCTCGCCGAACCCCTCGCGCAGGTAGCGCATGGCACGCTCCTCGTCGGGCGGGTCGGCCGGCGGGTCGAACGCCTCCCGGGCGGCCCGTGCCTCCGTGGCGAGCGTCTCGATGCGGTCGCGGTAGGGCGAAGTCATGACGATGACGTCCGAAGGCGGCGAACTACCGGTAAATCGGTACGACCGACCGTATCAGCCCTGCTTGTACTCGACACCCTTGCCGCCGCGGGGGTGGGTCCAGTCCGTGTCGGCGACGACGGCGCAGGTCCCACACTCGACGCAGGGCTGGGTGTCGAGGCTGACGACGCGTTTCTCCGTCCCGTTCGTGGCCACGTACTCGTCGCGGTAACAGCCCCCGCCGAAGTCCTTCGCGCTCACGGGACAGGCCGTGACGGCGGTGCCGCTGGCGGCGAAGGAGTTGTCGCGCAACTCGATGTGGGGGTTGCCCTCGTCGATGTCGTAGGTCAGGTCGCCGATGCGGTCGTCGAGTTCCGGCGTCTCGACCGTGCTCTCGCCGGCGACCGGCGCGCCCAGTTCCTCGGCGATCGCCGTCGGCAGCGTCACGTAGCCCAGTTTCGTGTCCGGGAGCATGCCGACGAGGAACGGCGAGTTGTAGAGCCGCTCCAGCGAGTCGCCGAGAAGGCCGACGGCGGCCCGGCCGACTGGCGAGTCGACGACGGCGTCGGTCACCGACGCGATGGGTTCGGCCTCGCCGAGGCGGCCCAGCGTCCGGTAGCGCGTCGGCCGGAGCTTGTCCATCACGCCCTCGTTTTCCAGCTTCGCCTCGTAGCGCTCGCCCGCCTCCGCGGTGTCGCCCCGCGAGCGGGCGTCGACGAACGCCTCCGCCGCGAGCGCGCCCGCCGTGACCGCGTGGTTCATCCCCTTGATGATCGGCCCCTGGGCCTGCATCTGCCCGGCGGCGTCGCCCACCAGCAGCAGGCGGTCGCGGTGTGGCGAGGGGTGGGCCACCTTCTTCGAGTCGGGGACGAGCTTGGCGCTGTACTCCAGTTCCTCGTAGTCGTCGCCGATCCAGTCGGCGAGGAGCGGGTGGGTGAGGAGGTTGTCGAGCAACTCCTGTGGCTCGTGGCGCTCCTCGGCGATCGAATCGAGGTGGAAGACGGTCCCGATGGAGAGCGAGTCGTCGTTCGTATAGAGGAACCCGCCGCCCCGGGCGCCCTCGAAGAGGTCGCCCGAGAACAGGTGCGCGACGCCCTCGCCCTCGTCGACGTTGAACCGTTTCTCGATGGCGCCCTCGGGCATGTCGACGACGGCCTTGACGCCCTGGAACCACTCCTCGGGTTCCTCCCAGTCCATCAGGCCGGCGTCGCGCGCGAGTTCCGAGTTGACGCCGTCGGCGGCGACCACGACGTCGGCCCGGATGGCGTCGAGTTCGTCGCAGGTGACGCCGACGATCCGACCGCCCTCCCGGAGGAGGCCGCTGACGCGGACGTCGGTGAGGAGGCCGCCGCCGGTCTCGCGGGTCATCTCGTGGACCCGGTCGGCGAGCCAGGAGTCCATCTTCCGTCGCAACACGGAGTCGGCCCACTCCGTGTCGTGGTGGTGCAGGTCGTGGAGGTCGAACGTCTTGACGTTCCGGCCGGAGACGTTGTGGATGTAGTGTTCGGTGACCGCGCGGTCGGTCGCGGCCTCGCGGAAGTCCGGGAAGAGGTCGTCGATGGTGTAGGGGGCGGACTCCTCGGCGTAGATCAACCCCCCAGAAACGTTCTTCGCCCCGGCGTCGGTCCCCCGTTCGAGCACCAGCGTTTCCACGTCGTTGCGTGCGAGCGTCGCGGCCGCGGCGGCGCCGCCGGGACCGGCGCCCACCACCACGGCCTCGTAGTGTTCGTAGTCGTCTGTCATGGGTCCTGTCGCTGCCGTGTCTGCACCGCGCGTTCGCCGTCGGTTCGGTCCGTGGCCACGAGCGGGGCCATCAGTCGTCGCCGACCTCCGCGACGGCCGTCGCGAGGTCGCTCTCCTCGACGGCGCGCGTGAGTCTCGGGAGCACCTCGAAGAGGTCGCCCTGGACGTAGTAGTCCGAGAAGTCCCGGATGTCGGCGTCCGGGTCGGTGTTGACCGCGATGATCGTGTCGGACTCGTCCATGCCGACCTTGTGCTGGATCGCCCCGGAGATGCCCGCGGCGATGTAGACGTCGGGTTCGACGGCCTGGCCGGACTCGCCGATCTGGCGGTCCTCGCCGATGTACTGCTCGACGTGACCGTCGAAACTGTACGAGGAGGTGATCACGCCCCGCGAGAGACCGAGCGCGGCGTCGTCGAACGCGTCGACCAGGTCGAGGCCGAGTTCGATCCCCTCGGTGGGGTCGTCCTGGATCCCGCGACCCATCGCGACGATGACGTCGTGGCCGGTCAGGTCGACCCCCGAGTCGAGGGTGTCGTAGTCGGTCACCTCGACCGAGAACCACTCGTCGTCGACGGCCATCTCGTGTTCGACCACCTCGCCCTCGCGCTCGTGGTCGGGTTCGGGCACCTCGAAACTCCCCGGGATGACCGAGGCCCCCTGCGGGTGGAAGTCCCGGAAGGGCTTGTCGATACAGAGGATCGTGGAGTACTCGAACCCGGAGAAGTCGGGTCGCTTCATGTGCAGGATGCGGTCGAACTCCTTGCTGTCGCCGGGCACGCCGGTCTTGGCGGGGTTGGAGATCATCGCGTCCTGGATGTACAGCCCCGAACAGTCCGATGCGAGCCCGGAGTCGAGTTCGCCCTGCACGAGCGCCGAGAGGTCCCGGCCGTTGTTCGTCGCCGGGAACACCGTATAGCGGGGCTCGTGGTAGTCCTTCCAGTCGACCGCTTCCTGCCCCTCGGGGGCGAGTTGCCCGCCCGCGCGGGCCATGTTCACGAAGATCTCCGTGTGTGGCTTGTGACGGAACCGGTCCAGCCTGTCGTCCTCGAAGTAGAGGACCGTGTCGGCACCGAAGGCAATGGCCTCGTCGGCCAGGTCGGCCACCTCGTCGCCGATGAGCACCGCGACGACGTTCTCCTCGGTGCCGTCCTCGGCGCCGCCGTAGCCCTGGGTCGTCTCGTCGCCCGACCCGCCGTCGGCGTCCCCGTTGTACGCGTCCATCATCTCGCGGGCCTTGCCGAGCATCTCCCGGGAGACGTCGATGAGTTCGCCGTGCTGGGTCTCGCAGTAGACCCACATGTCCCGGTACTCGGCGTCCTGGATGCCCTCGACCCACTGTTTGTCGGCGGTCGGGTGGTCCAGGTCCGGGTGTTTCTCCCCGGGTGGGACGTACTCCAGTTCCGCCTCGTCTTCCTCGTCGCCGCCGGTGACAGCCTCGATCTGGCTCTCGATGCGCTCCTTGGCGGTCTTGCGGTCCTGGCCCGCCTTCTCGCGTTCGAGGAGGTCCTCGAGGACGTCGACGTCCTCGATGTCCCGGACGGCGTTGGCGAGATCCGCGACCGTCATCTCCGCCAGGTCGATGTCCTCGGCCGAGACTTCCTCGTCCTCGGCCTCGACCTTCTCTAAGCGGTCCTCGATGAGGGTCTTGACCGGCGCGCGGTCCTCGCCGGCCGCCTCGAGTTCGCGCATCTCGCGCAGTTCGTCGGCGTCGTCGACGTCCTTGATCTTCGGGCCGAGTTCGGCGATCTCCAGTTCCGTGGGGTCGATTTCCGGCATCGTCAATCACCTGCCGCGTAGGGCGCGAGTTCGTCGATAAGCCCTTCCATGTCCGCCTCGTCCTCGGGGTCGACCGGCGTCGCCTCCCGCTCGGAGGGCGCTTTCGGGATGGGGTCGACGCCCGCGACGATGGTGGGCGACCCGTCCAGCCCGATGAAGTCGGGGTCGAGGTTGAGGTCCGCGTGGTTCCACATCGTGAAGCGGTCCCACTCCGTGGCCTCTTTCTCGGAGTCGTCGGCGAGGTACTCCCCGAACTCGTCGGCCCGCTTTCGGGTGGTCTCGCGCAGGTCCTTGTGTTCGAGGCGGTGTTCCGCGCGGTGATAGGACGCCTCGAACTCGGGGTCGGTGACGATGAACGCGGGGAGGGGCGCCTTGACGGTCTCTATCTCGTCGGCCTCGGCCTCGACGAGACGCTTGGCCCGGACGTGTTCCTCGTCGGGGTCGACCTCCAGCGAGATGACGTGGGTGATCAGGGGCATGTCGAGACACCACTCCGTCTGGGGGCCGGTGTGGCCGGTCTCCCCGTCGGCGGTCTTGAAGCCCGCGAACACGAGGTCGGGCCGCTCGTCGAGCTTGTCGATGCCGGTCGCGGCGGTCATCGCCGTCGCCCAGGTGTCGGCCGCGCCCATCTCGCGGTCCGAGAGCAGGTACAGGTCGTCGGCGTAGACGTCCCGCATCCCCTCCTGGAGTACCTCCATGTAGCCGGGTGGGCCCATGCTCATCAGCGAGACGGTCCCCCCCTGCCGGACCTTCGTCTGGAGCGCCGCCCGCAGCGCGTACTTGTCGTTGGGGTTCATCACGGTCGGCGTTTTCCCCCGCTCCAGGTGGCCGTCCTCGTCGAAGGAAACCTGGCCCTCCCTGAAGTCCGGGACACCTTTCGTCAGTACGACACTACGCATTGCTATCGCGTCTCATGTGTTTGTATACCGTCCCACCAGTCTTTAATAGTTTCCGTCGCGTTCCCCGAACTGTCTTTCCGGGAAGGAACAGGTCGTCGCCCGGTGTATTTCGCCGACCGCATCAGATCCGGCCGGCGCGGCCGGGGTCGACGTCGATGGCGTCGACGGGACAGACGTCGACACAGAGCATACAGTCGATGCACTGGTCCTCGTGAGTGGGGTCGGCCTTGATCTCCGACTCGGGGTGGTCGGGCGTGTCGACCCACTCGAAGACGTCGACCGGGCAGTCCTCCAGGCAGGCGCCGTCGGCGATGCAGATGTCGAAGTCGACGGCGACGTGGGTCCCGTGGATGCCGAGCGTCTCGGGTTCCTCGACCGGTCCCCAGACGTCGTGCCCGTCGTGCTCCTCCACGATATCGCGGTTGTCCTCGAACTCCGGGTCGATGGCCATGCCGTGAGATGTCACGCCGGCGTACGTAAACCTTGTCCCGACAGTCGCAGGCGACCCCCGGACCGGTGGTCCGGACTCCCGGGGTTGCCCGGGAGTTCTCGAATGCCGCGGGCCATCGGACGACGAGGGACAGTCCGGGCCGGGAGGGTCGTTCGTCCGGGTTACGGGTGGGTGTAGCAGGCGACGATGGGGTCCGCGAGGGCGTCGAGGCGGGCGAACCCGACCCGCTCGAACTGGAGGAGGGTGTCGGCGTCGTACTCGGCGATGCCGGGTTCGGCGACGCCGGTGACGTCGCCGTCAATCGTCCGGAGGCGGAGTTCGGGCCCGTCGGCCGGTGCCCAGTGGACCACGTCGACGTCGCCCTCGCGGACCGCGTCGATGTCCTCGCCCGTGTATTCGAGCGCGTCGCCGGTGTCGCGTACGCATCCGTAGCCCTTGAGCCAGACCCGCTGGCCCTCGCCGGGCAGGTCGTCGGGTTCGACGACGACGGCCTCGCCCACGTGGATCGAGCGGCGGCCGCGGTCCTCGTGGTCCGGGTGGACCGGCGGGGACCCCTCGTCCGGGCCGCCGTGGAGGGGGCGCTCGACCGGGTCCCGGACGAAGAACGCCCGGTCTGTCTCGTCGTCGACCAGGTCGCGGTTGTTCGCGTACACGGAGGACATCGCCAGGTCGACGTTCGAGGCGGAGGTGCCGAGTTCGACCATCGCGTCGACGATGGCCTCGCCGCGGATGCCCCGCCGGCGGAGACTCGCCAGCGTCGGCGCCCGGGGGTCGTCCCAGCCCGTCAGCTCCCCGGACTCGACCATCTCCCTGATCGTCGACGTGCTCATCGGCACGTCGTAGGCGTCGACCTGGACCTTGCCCCAGTGGACGACCTCGGGGTACTCCCAGCCGAAGTAGTCATAGAGGAAGCGCTGTTTCTTCGCCGAGTCCTGCAGGTCGATGCCGCGGACGATGTGCGTGATGCCGGTGAGCTGGTCGTCGACGCCCGACTGGAAGTCCAGCATCGGCCAGCACCGGTAGTCGGCGGCTTCCGCGCGGGGGTGGGGCGTGTCGACCATCCGGAAGCCGACGAAATCGCGCAGCGCGGGGTTTTTGTGGTCGATGTCGGTCTTGATCCGGAGGACCATCTCGCCGGCGTCGTACTCGCCGGCGACCATCGTCTCGAACTCCTCGCGTACCGTTTCGGGCGCTTTGTTCCGGTGCGGGCAGGCCTCGCCCGCGTTCTTCGACTCGGAAAACTCCTCGGCCGGACACGAACAGGTGTAGGCCCCGCCCAACTCGACGAGTTCGCGGGCGTGGTCGTAATAGACGTCGAGGCGGTCGCTGGCCCGGACCGTCTCGTCGGGTTCGAACCCCAGGTAGCCCAGCGAGTCGAGGATCGCGTCGTAGGCGTCCGGATCCGGCCGCTTGGTCTCGGGGTCGGTGTCGTCGAACCGGCAGAGCATCCAGCCGTCGTACATCTCCCTGTACGTCCCGATGACCGCCGGCATGCGTGCGCTCCCGAGGTGCCACGGCCCGTTGGGGTTGGGTGCGAGGCGCATCCGCACCTCGTCGCACGCCTCGACGTTCGACAGGTCCGGGAGGGGCTGGTCATCGTCCTCGTCCTCGTCTTCGCTCTCCAGTTCTTCGAGTCGGTCGGGGGCGAGTTCGGCCAGGCGCTCGCGTTGCTCGTCCCGCGAGCGGTCGTTGACCCGCCCGACGACCGGGGCGACGACGCCCGCCACCTCGTTCCCGTACTCGCGGAACTCGGGGTTCTCGCCCATGAGCGGGCCCATGATGGCTCCGACCTGCGCGTCGCTGTCGTGTTTGAGCGCGTTGTAGAGGGCGCTCTCCTCGGCGGCGGCCTCGACGCGCTCGCGTACGTCCTCGTCCATCGGCGGGGAGTTCGCCTGCGGGGGTCAAAACGGCGTTGGGTTCGGGCCGGAACGGCTCGATGGAGGTGATAGATCAGTTCCGGATTTCGTCGAACCGGTCGGCGAAGTACCGGCAAATCGGTACAACCGACCGTATCAGCGCTCGCGCTGGCTGACGGCGACGCCCTCGCCCAGGGGCAGGAGCGTCGTCTCGAACTCGGGGTCGGCCCGGACCGTCTCGACGTACTCCGCGACTCCGGCGGACATGCTGTTCAGGTCGACGTCCTCGCCCTCGAAGCGGGCCCGCAGGTCCTCGACGTCGATGGTCCCGCCGGCGACGGCGTTGTCGGCGGCGACGATCCCCCCGGGAGCGACCTTCGCCCGGACGGACTCGAAGGCCTCGGCGTAGCGTTCCTTCTCGTTGTCGACGAGGACGACGTCGAAGGGGCCCTCGTACTCGTCGATGGTCTCGATGGCGTCGCCGAGTTCAAAGCGGGGCGTCGGGTCGACGTCGGCCCGGTCGAAGTACTCGCGGGCGTCCTCGAGTTCGTCTTCGTCGACCTCGGTGAGGACGACCTCGCCGTCCGCGGGGAGTTCGCGCGCGAACCAGTACGCCGAGTAGCCGAACCCGGAGCCGAACTCGAAGACGCGTTTCGCGCCGGCAAATCGGGCGAGCATCGCGAGCCACCCGCCCACCGCGGGGCCGACGTGCGGGAACCCCTCCGCTTCGGCCTGGGCGCCCATCTCGTCGATGAGGGCGTCGGTGTCCGGCCCGATAGCTGTCGCGTAGGCTTCGACCGTCCCCGGGAGCGTCTCCTCCGGTGCCATGTTCCGGCTTCGACGGCCGCCGGGAAAAGTCACGGCGGCCCGGCAGGGCGTGCCGGCTTCGAACGGTTCGAACGGTTCGAACGGGCCGACGAGGAGGAACTCCGGTCGGGGGAGCCGACGACGGGGACGTCGAGAAAACCTCTCCGCGATGGCGACCGCCCGAGCGGTCGGGACTTTCATGCCGCTCTGGCCGTAACTCCGGGCGATGGCAGACGCACCCCCTGGACCCGGTGGCGAACCGCTGTTCGGCGCCAGCCGGAAGTACGCCGACGACCCGTTCGCGTTCATCGAGGCCCTGGAGGAGGTCTACGGCGACGTCGCCCGCTTCGAGATGG
The DNA here is from genome assembly GCA_003023785.1 of Halobacteriales archaeon QS_5_68_33. Classification (GTDB taxonomy): domain Archaea; phylum Halobacteriota; class Halobacteria; order Halobacteriales; family Haloarculaceae; genus QS-5-68-33. The sequence continues at coordinate 17,946 of PXRS01000033.1, forward strand.
GACCGATGGACACCTACATGGTCACGGACCCGACGGCCATCGAGCGGGTGCTCGTCTCCGACGCGGACCGCTTTCGCAAGCCGGACTTCCAGGACGATGCCCTCGGTGACCTGCTCGGCGACGGCCTGCTTCTCAGCAGCGGCGAAACCTGGCAACAGCAGCGCGAACTCGCCAACCCCGCGTTCCGGATGAGCCGCCTCGCGGGCATGGCCGACCGCGTCACCGGCCACGCCGAGTCGATGGTCGACCGCTGGTCGGCCGGCCAGCGGGTCGACGCCGAGTCGGAGATGGCCCGCGTGACCCTGGAGGTCATCCTCGATCTGATGATGGGCGTCGAACTCTCGGACCAGCGCGTTCGCACCGTGCAGGCCCAACTCGAACCGCTCGGGCGGCGCTTCGAGCCGGACCCGGTCCGCTTTGCGATGCCCGACTGGGTCCCCATGCCCGGCGACGAGGAGTTCGAGTCCGCCGTCGACACGCTGGAGGGGATCCTGGAGGAGATCATCGAGGCACGCCGCGGCACGGAGGGCCCCAGCGACGTCGAACGGGTCGGCGACGGCGAGGACGCCCCCATGGACTTCCTCTCCATCCTGCTGCGTGCCCGCGAACGCGGCGACCAGTCGCCCCGGCAGTTGCGCGACGAACTGATGACGATGCTGCTGGCGGGCCACGACACGACCGCGCTGACGCTGACCTACACGTGGTTCCTGCTCTCGGAACACCCCGAGGCGAAAGAGCGCGTCCACGCCGAGGTGGACGCGGTGGTCGGGGACGACCGGCCGGGGATGGAGCACGTCCGCGAGTTCGAGTACCTGGAGTGGGTCATCAACGAGTCGATGCGGCTCTATCCGCCCGTCTTCACCGTCTTCCGGACGCCGAAATCGCCGGTCGAACTGTCGGGCTACGAGATGCCCGAGGGCGCGACGCTGATGCTCCCGCAGTGGGGCGTCCACCGCTCGAAACGGTTCTGGAACGACCCCGAAACGTTCGACCCCGAGCGGTTCAGCCCCGAGCGCCGGGCCGACCGCCCGCGCTTCGCGTACTTCCCGTTCGGCGGCGGCCCGCGCCACTGCATCGGCAAGCACCTCTCGCTTCTGGAGGCGAAACTCATCGTCGCCACCGTCGCGAGCGAGCACGACCTCGTCTTCGAGGGGGAGACGCCGCTGGAACTGCTGCCCTCGCTGACGATGCACCCCCGCCAGGAGATGACGATGCGCCTCGAAGAGCGGTAGAAGCGGGACCGGACAACCGACTGATAAAATTTCCTCTGTTTGGAGCCCACGTCATCGGCCTCGCAAAAGCGGCGGGAGCGCTCGCGGTGAGCAGGAGCGGGCGCTGAAGGGGATGCGAGAACGCGAGGAGCAGCGTGCTCAAACCGCGCTCGACGGGTTCTCGATGACCGCGATGGCCTCGGCGTCGACCGATTCCGTGTCGAGGTGCATCGGGACGTAGTCGCGGTGACCGTAGGTCTCGCGTTCGTCCTCCTTGCCGACGGTACACCACAGTTGCGGCCGGTCGGGGCCGTGCCACTCGCCCTGGCGCGCGACGCCGAAGACGACGAACTCCTCGCCGTCGACGGCGATCCTGGCGTCCTTCCGGAACCCCGGGTCGCCGTGGACGATGAGCTTCTTCATGCTCGCCGCTTCGTGAGTCCGGCACTTATTGACTTCGAACATCGCCCGACCGCCGGGTCCGGGCCGTCGGTCGTCGGGCCGCGTCGAACCGTACGGGTTTTAAGCGGCGGTGGCAAAGAAACCCGCAAGGTCGATATCCATGGAGATGCCACGTCGGTTCAACACGTACTGTCCACACTGCAACGAGCACAACGAACACGAAGTCGAGAAGGTCCGGGGCGGTCGCTCCTCGGGCATGACGAAAGTAGACGGTCGCCAGGCCGAGCGGGCGCGGTCGGGCTACGGCAACGCGGGGAAGTTCTCCGCGGTCCCCCAGGGACAGAAGCCCACCCAGAAGACGGACCTGCGCTACCGCTGTTCGGACTGCGGGAAGGCCCACCTCCGCGAGGGATGGCGCGCCGGTCGGCTGGAGCTGCAGGACTGACCATGACGGGGAACTTCGTCACCGTCGCGTGTCCGGACTGCGAGAACGAACAGGTCGTCTTCGAGAAGGCCGCTACCGCTGTCGCCTGCGAGGTCTGTGGCCACGCGCTGGCCCGGCCGACCGGCGGCAAGGCCGACATCGAGGGCGAAGTGACCGAGACCGTCCAGGCTCGATAGGAGGACACCCGTGAAATACAGCGGCTGGCCGGAACCGGGCGAACTGGTGGTCGGACGCGTCGACGAGATCGAGGACTTCGGCGTCTTCGTCGACCTGCAGGAGTACGAGGACAAGCGCGGCCTCTGTCACATCAGCGAGGTCGCCGCCGGCTGGATCAAGAACGTCCGCGACCACGTCAACGAGGGCCAGACTGTGGTCGCGAAGGTGTTAGACGTCGACGAGAGCGCCCAGCAGATCGACCTCTCGATCAAGGACGTCAACGACCACCAGCGCAAGGACAAGATCCAGGAGTGGAAAAACGAGCAGAAGGCCGACAACTGGATGCTCCTGGCCTTCGGCGAGGACATCTCCGACGAGCAGTACGCCGCCATCGCCAACGAACTGCTCGCCGAGTTCGGGTCGATGTACGACGGCTTCGAGCAGGCGGCCATCCACGGCGAACCCGCGCTCGAGGACGCGGACCTCGACGACGACGAGATCACGGCCATCGTCGAGACGGCGCGCGAGAATGTCTCCGTGCCCTACGTCACCGTCACGGGCTACGTGACCCTGGAGAGCCCCGCCGGCGACGGCGTGGACGTCATCCAGGAGGCCCTCCAGGCCGCCGAGGGCAACGGCGAGGTCCCCGCGAGCGGAGCGAACGGGGGCTCGGAAGACGGGTCTTCCGGTGTGCCCGAGGAGGTCGACCTGGAGGTCACCTACGTCGGCGCGCCCGAGTACCGCATCCGGGTACAGGCGCCCGACTACAAGACCGCCGAGGCCGAACTCGAACGCAGCGCCGAGCGCGCCACCGGCACCATCGGCGAGCGCGGCGGCCGCGGGCAGTACCACCGCGACCGGCAGGAAGAGGCCGAATAGGCCCGCTTTCGCCTTTCTCCGCGTTCCGAAACCGCTCACGACCATGAAATCGGACATCCGCGTCTGTGCGAACTGGGAGGCCGAACACGACCGGCCCCGGTACACGCTGGGCGAGACGTGCCCGGCGTGTGGCGGGCCGGCGGTCAACAGCGCGCCGGCGCCCTTCGGCCCCGAGGACAGGTACGGGGAGTATCGACGCGCTCTTAAGCGCCGCAACAGGGAATAGAGGGTATGGACGAATTCGAGCGAGACCGGTTCGCGGACGCCGACCTGGACGAGCCGATCCTCGTCGAGGGGTTGCCCGGCGTCGGGCACGTGGGGAAGCTCGCCGCCGAGCACGTACTGGAGGAACTCGACAGCGAACTCGTCGAGCGCGTCCACTCGACGCACTTCCCGCCCCAGGTCAGCGTCGAGGAGGGCCGCACCGAACTCGCCGGCGCCGAGTTCCACGCCGTCCGGGTCGCGGACGGGCGGGACCTGCTCGTGCTCACTGGCGACCACCAGGCCCAGGACACCGAGGGCCACTACGGCCTGACGAACACGTTCCTCGACGTGGCCGCCGAGCACGGCGTCACCGAGGTGTTCGCCATGGGCGGGGTCCCGACGGGCGAACTCATCGAGGAGTACAGCGTCGTCGGCGCCGCCACCAGCGACGACCTCGTCGACCGCCTCGAAGACGCGGGCGTCGAGTTCCGCGAGGACGAACCCGCCGGCGGCATCGTCGGCATCAGCGGCCTCCTGCTCGGACTGGGCGAGCGCCGCAGCGTCCCCGCGGCCTGCCTGATGGGCGAGACCTCCGGCTACCTCGTCGACCCCAAGAGCGCCCAGGCCGTCCTCGAAGTGCTGGAGGCGGTCGTCGGGTTCGAACTCGACTTCGCCTCGCTGGAGGAACGCGCCGAGGAGATGGAGGAGGTCGTCCGGAAGATCCAGGAGATGGAACAGGGCACCCCCACGCCCTCCGACGAGGACCTGCGCTACATCGGGTGACCCGGGCGCCGTCGGCCGCCCTGCGCCGACAGCCTCGCCGCCCGATCCCGGGACTTTCTTGAGAAGCGGGCGCCTACGGGCGGTCGTGGTCGCGGAGGGAGCGTTCGGACTGCCGCAGTGGTTGCTCGTCGGCGTCCTCCTGGGACTGGCCTGTAGCCTCGCCGTCGCCGCCCTCTTCGTCACCGCCCACCGGCTGTTCCCGACGACACCCCGGGAGTACGGCGAGAGCGGGGAGCGGCGACGCCGGGTCGAGATCAGGGAGTACCTCGACGCCATCGGCGAGCAGTGCGCCGAGAACCACTTCGTCGAGGGCCAGCACGTCGCCTTCTACCTGCCCGAGCGCGACGTGGCGATCACCTTCGACGCGGGCGCCTTCTACCGCATCGAGCGGTCGGTCACCCACGCTGTCCTCGTCGAACACGAGATGCCCGGCGCGCAGCTGGGCCACCGCCTCCCGTTCGAGGTGCCCGAGGTAGACTTCGGCCCGGATCCGGAGTCGACGGCGGGACCGGACCCGACGGCCGCCGCCTTCGCCGAACTCGGCGTTCCGACGGACGCGGGCCTCGAAGAGGTCAAGGCGGCCTACCGCCAGCGCGTCAAGGAGACCCACCCCGACCAGGGCGGCGACGAGGACGAGTTCAAACGCGTCCGCGAGGCCTACACGACGGCGAAGAAACACGCCGACTGACGCGGTCGAGCGGCCCCGACCGCGTGCGAGTCATCGCCCCATCATACTGTCAGACACAAGTACGTGAACGTGCTCGTCGACGTTCGGGGACGTGCATCTCGAAGACCCCGAAACAGTCACCGGAGCGGTGGCATCACTTGTGTCCGACAGTATCAGGAGCGCTGTCCGGCGACCCGCTTGTCGGAGTAGGCCTGCCCGCAACTGCAGGAGACGTAGGCGTGGATGACGTCCCCCTCGGCGTAGAGGCCGCCGACCTCCTCGTTCTGTGCCTCGGCGAAGGCGAAGACGAACCGGGCGTCGTGGTCCCCCCCGTCCTCGGCCGCCGGGCAGGTCCCGCCGGTGCAGTCGGCGTCGACGACGCCCTCGGTGCTCATCGCCTCCCGGGCGAAGTTCATCGGGTCCAGCCCGGTCGCGCTCT
>PXRS01000033.1:23286-25928 GCA_003023785.1 Halobacteriales archaeon QS_5_68_33
CGACGGCGACCGCCCCGTCACGCACGTCGCGACCGGCGCGGAGTACCGCCGGCGCCTCCACGCCAAACTCGACGAGGAGGTCCGGGAGTTCCACGAGGACCCCTCGCCGGGGGAACTGGCCGACGTTCGCAAGGTGCTCGCGGCCCGCCGCCGGGAGAAAGCCGACGAGCGCGGCCGCTTTGCCGAGGGGGTCGTGCTGGAGGCGGTCGAACCGGCAGACGAGAGATAGCGGGCGGTACGGCGAGAATAACTAATCGGCCGGACGACGACCCTCCGGGCGATGGTATCCAGAACGGCCGTCAGGATGTTATTTCTCGCTGCCGTGTTGCTTCTCGGTGCCGTTCTCGTGGGCACGAACGTCGTCGGGGGGTCCGGGTCCGACGGCGACGAGTATCCCGCCAGTTACGGCGCCATCCAGCGCCAGGCTGACCTGCCGATGGCCGAGCGCGAACCGGTGGTCCCGCCGCGGAACGGGACGACAGTGGTCAGTTCCCATCTCAACGCCGAGGGCGAACTGTTCGCGTTCGCGCCGAACGGAACCCTCCTCTACTACGACGACGCGAACGACGGCTACTGGGACGTTGACCCCAGCCCGCACGGGGACCGGACGGTCACGTACACGGCCGCAGACCGGATCGGCGGCGGCAGCTTCAATTGTCGGAACCCGGTCTGTATCCGGGTGAAAATCGAGGAGGCGAACCTCACGACGGGCGAGACCAGCGTGCTCTTCTCCCGAGCATACCCGGGCTATCGCGACCACGAGTGGCACGACGCCGACTGGGTGAACGACACGCACCTCGCCGTCGCCGGGATCTACAAGGACCGGATATTCGTCGTCAACGCGACCAGCGGGCTGATCGAGTGGCAGTGGGAGGCCCAGAGCCACTACGACCTCTCCGAGGGCGGGGCCTACCCGCAGGACTGGACGCACCTCAACGACGTCGAACCGCTAGAGCGCGGCCGGATCATGGCGAGCCTCCGCCGGATGGACGAGGTCGTGTTCGTCGACCGGGAGGGAGGGCTACAGGAGGACTGGACGCTCGAAGGCGCGGGAAACCTGACTCTCCAGGGCCAGCACAACCCGGACTACATCCCGGCAGAAGCGGGCGGTCCCGCGGTGCTGGTGGCCGACTCGGACGGGGACCGGATCCTGGAGTTCCAGCGGTCGGACGACGCCTCCTGGGAGCGGTCCTGGGTCTGGCAGGACACGCGCCTGCAGTGGCCCCGCGACGCCGACCGACTCCCGAACGGCAACACGCTCGTCGCCGACACCCACGGCAACCGGGTCATCGAGGTCAACGAGACCGGAGCGGTCGTGTGGCGCGTCGGGATAGGGACGGCTTACGAGGCCGAACGGCTGGGGACGGGCGACGAGAGCACCGGCGGCCCGGCGGCGGCTGCCGCCGACCTGGATGGGCGGGGAGTCGACGCGGAGCAGACAGCGAACGGGAGCCAGAGCGGCGACGGACCGGCGTCTCGATTGCTGTTCGAGGTGCGCAACGCGCTCCCGCCGCTGCTGGTCAACGGGTGGGCCGTCGTGGCGCCCAAGTGGCTCAGTCTGCTGGACCTGTTCGTGCTGGTGTCCCTGCTCGGTCTCGCGACGCTGTGGGCCGTCGTCGAGTTCCGCTGGTCGGACTACTACCTCCGGTCGCCGCTCGACCGCCGGGAGTGACTCGCGGAGCCGTCAGTCGCCGTACCGTTTCTCGGCGAGGATGTTGGCGTCGGCGACGAGTTTGAACGCCGCGCCGTGAGGCCGCCGACGAAGAACGTCGCGCCGATCAGCGCGACAGCCAGGCCGATGAGTCGGCGGACGAGACCGGCGGCGAACTCCGGTACGACGCCGGGCGAGATGAAAAGCGCCATCCCGACGGGCAACAGCAGCGTCCCGATGATGTAGAGGATGATGAGCCGGCGCATCTCCGGGTGGAGCGCGTACGCCACGGCCGAATCGAAATCCACCGGCGAGTCACGGAGCGTGTCCTCGGGTTCTGCGATGGATGTTTGTATCAACTCTCGTATAAAAAGTGGGTGGCCCTGGTGGAAAGAAGCCGACAACGTCTGCGCCCCGCTCCAGCGTAGCATACGCCGAGCGAAGCGAGGCGTTTCACCGACGGCGAGGCCGAAGGCCGAGTCGTCGGCCTTTTTCATCGACGTTTTTCAAGGAGTGGTTCCCGCAGCGCGCCGAAGGCGCGCGAGGAAACCCGACGCGGAAAAAGGTCGCGGTAGATGGACAGATTCAGTACGGGTGAACCGCGAGTACGAGCATGGACACGAACGACGTGAGCCGTCGCGGGTTCGTGACGGCGGCAGGGGCGACGGCCGCCGCGGCCGCCATGTCGGCACCAGCCGCCGCGGCCGAGGAGGAAAACAGCAGTGACGGCGGCGACGGCGGCGATGGCGGTGGCGGCGGCAAGACCGTGCCGGCCTTCGGCGCCTTTCTCGGCGACGCCAACGGCTACGAGGAGGGCGCCGTGGAGGACGCCCGCGGCCAAGACGCCGTGACCATCGAGGTCGGCGCCGGCGGGGGATTCGCCTTCGACCCGCCGGCGATCTGGATCTCCCCCGGAACGACGGTCACCTGGGAGTGGACCGGCGAGGGCGGCGCTCACAACGTCGTCGCCAACGACGGCCCGGCCGGCCTC
>PXRS01000034.1 GCA_003023785.1 Halobacteriales archaeon QS_5_68_33
ACTCGACGTCTCGCTCGACGTGCTGGCATCCCAGGGCGTCGACCGGTCGAACGTCGTCACCGCCCTGAACAAGGTGGACCTGCTCGACGGGCGCGAACGCGAGCAGTGTCGGCAGGCCATCGGCGACCGAGCGCCGACGCCGATACCCGTCAGCGTCACCGAGGGAACGAACCTCGACGGACTGGTCGACACGGTGACCGACCGCCTGCCGACCGAACGAGCCGAAATCGCGCTGCCGAACTGCGACGAGGCGATGGCGCTGGTCTCGCGCGCCTACGACCGGGCCACCGTCGAGGACGTCGCGTACGGCGGCGAGACGGTGAGACTGGTCGTCCGCGGTCGCCCCGACGTCGTCGCGAAACTCGAATCCCGGGCGGCCGAGGTCACGGCGGCCTGACGCGCTCGGGACCGGCGACCGCTCTGTCGCTCGACCGCTCTCATTTACAGTTCGACCGTCTCCAGCGCCTCGGAGACCTCCCGGACGTGCTCGTTGAACGCCTCGACGAACCCGGCGAAGTCCTCGACCTGGGCACGCAGGTCCCGCGGGGCGGGCGGCTGGTACTGCGAGAGGAGATAGATGCCGCCCTCGCCGCCGACCCGGAGGTAACTCGCGCGCCCCTCCTCCCACTTGAGTTCCCAGCGGGTCCCGCTCACCCGGGCGGCGAAGGTTCCGTAGTCGTCGCTCGCACAGCGATGCAACTGGGCGGCCATCGCGTCGCAGGTCTCGCGTATCGCGCCGACGACGCGCTCTCGCTCCTCGATGACCTCGTCGGCCGAAGCGACCGCGGGGAAATCGGTCGACACGTCGTCGAGCACACCCTCCTTCGAGCGAACGAACTCCCCGAAGCCGGTGACGAAGTCCCCGTAGTCGTCCATCGCCGCCGCGAGGGCCTCGGGATCGGGCGGGCGCTGGGTCGAGACCACGTAGGTTTCGCGCCCGCCGCCCTGGAATCGGAGGTACTGCACGTCGCCGCCCTCGTACTTGAGGGTCCACTCGCCGGCGTCCGTCTCGACGGTCACCTGCCCGTAGTCGGCGCCCTCCAGTCGGGCGAGTTCCCGGGCGATCTGCCCCGCGTGGTCCGTCACCGCCGCCACCACCTCGTCGCGCCGCTGGGCGGCGGCCTCGGCTTCCACGACGTCGGCGTCGAGTCCGGTCGTCACGTCCCGAACGCGGGCCCTCGGGGAGATAAACCCCGCGAGTGGCGGCGCTCGCTCAGACCCGGCGATAGTCGCCCACACGCGTCCCGTCGAGCAGGTACGCCTCCCCGTCGACCAGCCCCTCGGGGAGGAACGGCGCCAGGAACTCCTGGCCCTCGACGTTGATCCACGTTCCTCCCGAGAGGTCGTTGAACGCCGGACAGACGACGAGTTCGCCGTCGATGTCGAGGTCGGCGTCGTGGAACTGCTCGAAGGGGGCCGGGTCCAGACCGCCGCGCAGCCAGACGCGCTCGACGCGGCGACCCCCGACCTCGTCCTCCAGTCGGACGGCCGGGTGTTCGTGGGCGACACAGACCACCTCGGCGCGGAGTACGTCCGGGCTCAGCCAGGTGTGCCCGTGGGCGAACCCGACCGGCCCGAGGCGGACCCCGTGCCCCGGCGTCACCTCCGTGGGCTGGTCGACGGCGTCGAGCACCGCCGCGATATCGCCGTCGTGGTTGCCCTTCGCCAGCGTCACCGGCAGGTCACCCGGGAGCGCCGAAAAGAGCGCCTCGATCTCGGCCCGTTCCTCGCGCCCCGGGTCGCCGATGGAATCGCCCAGGTCGCCCGGGAAGACCAGCCTGTCCGGTCGCTCGCGGTCGACGAGCGAGACGAGCGCCTCCCGGCGCTCGGCAGCGCGGCTCGGCAGTTCCACCCCCTCCCGTCTGAGGCCGGCCTCGATGCCGGCGTGAACGTCGGCGACGACGAGCGCGCGCTCGCTGTCGAGGTCGGCAGCCGCCGCTGGCTCCCCGGGGACCGGCTCGACGGCCATCAGATGGGTTTGTAGACGCCGTCCTCGGGCTCGTAGCACTCCCCGCTCATCAGCGCCTCGTCGAGTGCCTCCCTGACCTCGTCCTCGCCGACGCCAAGCCGCCCGGTGACCGCCTCGACGATGGCCGCCTCCGGCGCGCCGTCGCCGTCGTCTTCGGCCTGCATCGCGTCCACGACCGCCTCGTCCAGGTCGACGTCCTCGGCGGTCGTCTCCGGTTCGGTGTCGGCGGATTCGGATTCGTCGCCGTCCTCGGCTTCCTCGTCGGCGTCGGTCGCCTCCCCGTCGCCCGGTTCGACGCCAGCGTTCGGCTCGGGCGTGTCGATGTCGGCCTCGCCGGGTTCGTCGACCTCGGTGCCGCTCCGGAAGCCCGTGTCGTACTCCTCCTCGATGGCCTCGCGTTCCTCCTCGTCGAGGTCGAACTCCCCGGGTTCGAACTCGCCGATGTCGCCGCCCTCGACCGTCGGTTCCGCGCTCGTCCCGGACGCCGACGCCCCGGCGTCGTCGGTCCCGGCGGCCGACCCGTCGCCGTCGCTCGCCGAAGCGCCTCCCTCGCTCGTCGACGCGCCGCTCGAACCGCTCGTCGTTCCCGTCGACTCGGCGGTGCTCCCCCCGGAACTGCCCGAGGCCGCGACGGCGGCCGCACTGGCGCCGCCCACGCCGCCGGCGCTCGCGGGGACGTCCAGCGTCGCGAGGTCGGCCAGGTCGGCAGGCCCGCCCGCGTCCGGGGACCGCGAGAGCGGGTCCACCTCGTCGCGCTCGCCCGCGACGACCTCGGCCACGTGGACCGCCAGTTCGCGCACCGATTCGAGGTAGGCGCCGGTCGTCCCGTAGTGGTCGATAGCCAGCGGGATGCCGGCGGCAAGCCCCACGTCGACGCCCCGGGATTCGAGCAACCCGCGCAGCTCCTCCCCCCGTTCCTCGCGGTCCAGGGCCCGGGCCATCGTCGCCACGCGGTCGAGCGTCTGGCGGGCCGCCTGGACGCTCCAGCGGTCCCGCGTCTCGGCGGTGACCTCGTTGACGTTCTCCGGTCGCACCGAGGTGTAGGTCACGTCAGAGTCGTCCGGCTGGAAGGTGCGGGCCTTCCCGGTGACGGCGACGAACGCAGGCGGGTCGGCCCGCTCGAAGAAGGCCTGGGCCTCGGGCTGGTACTGCCCGGCGTAGACGACGAACGCGCCGGTCTGGTCGACGACCCGCGCCCGGAGGATGTCCTCGCCGGCCGCCTCGACTTCGGTGAGGACGCCGGCGACGAACACCCGGTTCACGCGGGCGCCCGTCGGCGTCACGACGTAGTTGGGGGCGCGTTCCTCGTCGCTCTCCGAGTAGGAGTAATCGACGTCCTCGAACTCGGCGGCGAACAGCCGATACGCGACCTCGCGGCGGCCCGCGCCGCCCTGGTCCTCCCCGCTCATGTACGAACCTCCGCGAGCAGGTCGCTCGCGCGGGCGGCGGGGTCGTCGCTGGTCCCGGCGAACGACCGGGCGTTGAGGTTGGCGCCGTACTCGTCGACCGACAGCGACCCGCGGACGACGAACTCCCGACCCACGAGCGTCTCGCGGATCGCGTCGGCGACGGCCTCCTGGTCCATCTCGTCGCGGGCGTGTTCCTTCGCGGCCTCGACGCCGCCGCCGTAGATCTCGGCGGTGATCTCGTCGTCGAGGATCGCCGTGACGGTCCCCGTGCCGTCGTCGAGCACCGCCTTGACGCGCAGGTCGTCCTCGCCCTCGACCGCGCCGTGGCTGCGACACTGGCCGTTCCGGACGAGTCGGCCACACCGGGGACACCGCTGGATCAGCCCGGAGCCGTCGCGGACGGCGATGACGTTCCCGACCAGTTCCACGTCGAACAGGCCGCCGCTCTCGATGGCCTCCCTGACCGCGAGGCGGGGGGCGCCCTCGCCGACCGCGACCTCTCGGTCGAGCGGTTCGACCGTCGAGAACTCCGAGACGTTCACCGACGGCGCGCCGCGGAACTCCCTGACGTAGAGGTCACCCAGCCCGACGGATGCGCTCTCCGTCAGTTCGGGGTGGGGGTCCCAGTCGGTGAACGGCAGCCGTGCGGTTTCGTCGGCGAGGACGCCGCTCAGGATCTCGGTTTCCCCGTCGCGGCCGTCGATGATCTTCTTCTCGACCTCCATCACCCTGGCCTCGACAGTGACGCCGCGGTCGCCGGGTTCGAGTTCGACCAGCGACGCCTCGCCGCCGACGTCGTAAGGGACGTCGAGGGAGTCGTCCTCGCGGGCGACGGAGGTGTTCTCCCCGAGGTTCAGTTCGGGTTCGCCCTCCCACTCGCGGACGCCGGCGTTGCCGATCGTGACCGTCTCGCCCGGTTCGAGGTCGAAGTCCTCCCACGCGGTATAGGAGATCTTCCCCGTCCCGTCGGCGAGTTCGCCCTCGTGGATGACGTGGTCGCTGCCCTGATACCGGATCGACCGCGTCCCGGCGGTCAGAACCGTCACGGTCGCGTTCACCGAGGAGTCCTCCGTCGTCACGTCGGCGACGTCCCTGCTCGTCGGGGTACCGCCGCCGTCACTGCCCTCGCTGTACTTCCGTCGGAGACTGTCCTTGGCCTCCTCCAGCGGAACGCTGTAGGAAACCAGGTTCTCCAGGTCGCGTTTGACCTCCGTTTTGTCGACGCCGAGGCTGGAGGCGAGGTCCTCGGCATGGTCTTCGAGACTCATCATCGGAGGTTGTGCTGGCGGCGTTAAAACCGTTCCCCGTCGCCGGTCGCGGGCGGGTCAAACCGGGCCGTTCGGGGAACGCCCGACCGGACCGTGCCCCGGGAGCGCCATCGCCGAATTGACCGCTCGCTCGCACCGAAAGTTGTTTTCCCCGTCCCGCCGCGTTCGGGGGTATGCACGTCGTCGTCAACGCGGCGATGAGCGCCGACGGCAAGATCTCCACCCGCGAGCGCGAGCAGGTCGCCATCAGCGGCCCCGAGGACTTCGACCGCGTCGACGAACTCCGCGCCTCGTCCGACGCCGTCATGGTCGGCGTCGGGACCGTCCTGGCCGACGACCCGTCACTCACCGTCGAGAACCCCGACCGGCGCCGCCGCCGCGAGGAACGAGACGACCCTGCCAACCCCGCCCGCGTCGTCGCGGACTCGCGGATGCGAACGCCCGCCGACGCGCGCGTCCTCGACGACGCCGCGACGACCTACCTCCTGACCTCCGGGGCCGCCTCGCCCGACTTCGTCGCCGAGATCGATGACACCGGCACCGAGGTGGTGACCGCCGGCGAGAACAGGGTCGACCTCGCCGCGGGGCTGGACGCCCTCGAAGACCGCGGCGTCGACCGCCTCATGGTCGAGGGTGGCGGCGAACTCATCTTCTCGCTGTTCCGGGCCGACCTGGTCGACGAACTCTCGACGTTCGTCGGCCCGTCGGTGGTCGGCGGCCGGAACGCGCCCACCCTCGCCGACGGCGACGGCTTCGTCGACGGGTTCGTCGGCCTCCGAATCGACGGAATCGAGCGACTGGACGACGGCGCCCTGCTCTCCTGGACTGTCGAATAGGCGTCGCTGGCATCGATCCAGGGGCCGCCGGGAGTTCTCGAAAGCAGTGACCCGCGAGGAGCGTCGTACGGTCGATTGTCAATCAGTTCCGGATGTCGTCGAACCGGTCGGCGAAATACCGGTCAATCGGGACAACCGACCGTATCAGTGGTCGTGGCCGGTCAGTTCCGCGAACGAGCGGCCGAACCGCTCCTCGAACAGTTCCAGGGTCCGGGATTCGACCTCCTCCAGTTCGGCGCTCGGTTCGCCCTGTCCGTGGGCGACGGCGCCGTGGATGCGCTGTGCGAACCCGAACATCGCGATGTCCCCGACGACTTCCGGGGCCGTCTCGTCGCCCTCCGCGAGCATGTCCAAAAGCGCCGTCGGTACCGCCAGGCCGTCGACAGCGCCGTCCTCGGATTCGAGCGTCACCGTGACGATGTCCGCGTCTTCGTCTGCCATGGCCCCGCTTCGGAAAGGCTACATAAGGGTCTGGCGGGTCCGTGTCCGGACACCGTCGAAGCGACTGCACGTCGGAGGAACCGGGGGCGAGGCTCGACTGTTAGTCGTCGGCCTCGGCGGCGGTTTCCGCGCCGGCTTCCGCCGGTGCGAGGCTTTCGAGGTAGTCGTCGGCGTCCATCGCGGCCTTGCAGCCCATGCCGCCGGCGGTGATGGCCTGCTGGTAGTGGAAGTCGACGACGTCGCCGGCCGCGAACAACCCGTCGACATCGGTCGCGGTCTGGTCGCCCCCCTCGCCGCCGACCGTCTCGACGTAGCCCGTCTCGTCGAGTTCGACGCCCGTCTCTTCGAGGTATCCGGTGTTGGGGGTGTGGCCGATAGCGACGAAGACGGCGCCGACGCCGAAGTCGAACGTCTCCGTCCCCGGGTCGTCGAGGTTGCTCTTCGGGTAGCCCTCCTCGTTCTGTGCGAGCGTGACGTGGTCGACCCCGCTCTCCTGGTCGCCGTGGACTTCCAGGAGTTCGGTGTTGCGCATCACCTCGACCTCGCCCGCCTCGACTTTCTCCATGACCCGGTCGACCCAGTAGTCCTCGGCGCGGAAGTTCTCCCGGCGGTGGACCAGATAGACGGTGTCGGCGAACTTCGTGAGGAAGTCCGCCTCCTCGAAGGCGGCGTCGCCGCCGCCGACGACGAGCATGTCCTCGCCGCGGAAGAACGCGCCGTCACAGGTCGCACACGTCGAGACGCCGAATCCCATGAGTTCGTCCTCGCCGGGGACGCCGAGCGTGCGCGCGCTCGCCCCGCTGGCGGCGATGAACGCGTCGCAGGTGTACACGTCCCCGGTGTTCAGTTCGACGCGGAGGGGGCGCTGGCTGTCACCGTCGGACGGCGTCCGACGAGCCCCCGACCGTTGCTCGGGGACGTCGACCCGCTCGACGATACCGTGTTCCAGCGCCGCGCCGAACTGCTCGGCCTGCTCTTTCATGTCCTGGATCAGTTCGGTCCCGCCGATGCCGTCGGGAAAGCCCGGGTAGTTGGCGACGTCCGAGGTCAGGGTGAGCTGCCCCCCCGGTTCGTCCCCCTCGAAGACGAGCGGGTCGTTGTTGGACCGCCCCGCGTAGATGGCGGCCGTCAGCCCCGCGATGCCCGTCCCCGCGATGATCAGTCGTCGGTGTTCGACTGCCTCGGAACTCATTACCGCTCCGTACGCCATCGCGGGGCTTGTAGGTTGTGCTGTCGTGCGGTCCTGCCGGGAACCGCCTGATCTCCCGTCGACGGTCGGGGACGTGCGTCTCGAAGACCCCGAGACAGCCACCGGAGCGGTGGCATCGCGTGTGTCCGACAGTATTAGGCCGCCGCCGGAACAGCCACGAGTATGCCCGCCGACCTCGCCGAGAAGACCGACCGCTACGGGGAGTTGCTCGCGGAGGCGCTCGACGCGGCAGAGCGCACGGCGCCGGAGGGAACGCCGCTGGCCGAGGCCGCGGCCGAGTACGAGGAGATGGCCCGCTCGTACCTGGCGGACGGCCGCCGCTTCCGGGAAGACGGCGACCCGGTCAACGCGCTCGCGGCCTTCTCCTACGGCCACGCCTGGCTGGACGCCGGCGCCCGTATCGGCCTGTTCGACGTGCCCGAAGAGGGCCACCTCTTTACCGTCTGATACGGTCGGTGGCGTCATCGGGCTCTTCCGTCCGGCTCCCGAGGTGTGCGATGTCAGGTCCGTGGCTGGACCGGACCGCGGTCCGACCCGGCGACCGGACGGGAGAAACGTCGTGTCCGACAGTATCAGGAGCGCACCGCCCGGAACTCCGCGACGACGGTGTACACCTCGTAGGCGAACACCGCCAGCACGAGCGCGACGTTGGCCCAGACGAAGGCGGTGAACGCGGTGGCGCCGAGCGCCATCAGTCACGCACCTCCCCGCCGTCGGTGGCCGGGTCGTCGAGCCGTCCGATCTCGGTTTCGAGGCTGTCGAGTTCGAACCCCGCCGGCGAGAGCCTGCCCGAAAGCAACGCGAGCGACCCCGAGACGAGGAGCGCACCGAGGAACGACCGGAAGAACGTCGGGTCCGGCAGCGCCCCCGCAACCCCGAGGTCGGCCAGCAGGCCAGCGGCCGGCGGGAACATCGCCGCACCGACCAGCAACCCGGCGACGCTGGCGACCAGCATGCCGGGTCCCGAGGGCCGCGGCGAGTAGAGACCGTAAAGCAGGGGAACGAACGTCGCCGTCGCGAGCAGGTCGGCGGTGAAGAAGACCTGGAGGACGCTGTACCCCTGCGCGCCGACGACGGTCGCGGCCAGCGCGACGACGACCGTCAGGAGCCGGGCCGCGAGCGTGAGCGTGTCGTCGTCGGGGTCCGCGAGGAGACGCCGCAGGTCGGCCGTCGCGACGCTCGCGATGGCGTTGAACAGCGTGTCCGCGGTGCTCATCACGAGCAGGACGGCGATGAGCACCACCGCGAGCGTCACCGGTTCGGAGAAGGAGGCGTTCACCACGAGGAAGAAGGCGACGTCGGCGTTGTACTCGGCGCCCGAGGTGACGAGCGAGTCGAGGCCCGTCGCGGCGAGGCCGAACAGGCCGGCCGTGACGACCATCGGGAGGACGGTGACTGCGGCAATCAGGAACGACCGGCGGACCTCGCGGCTGGACGACCCGGCGTAGATGCGCTGCCACCAGGCCTGGTTCAGCATCTCCGCGCCGAGGATGGCGACGACGACGTACGCGCCAAAGCGCAATCCCGGGACGAACCCGGGGTCCACGAGCGAGGCGTCCTGCGCGAGCACCGTCTCGTGGACCGCGCCCGCGCCGCCCAGCGAGAGGATGGCGGCGCCGAATCCGACGGCGAGCAACGGCAGGAGCACGAGCGTCTGGACGGTGTCGGTGAAGATGCTCGCTTGCAAACCGCCATAGGCGGTGTAAGCGAGGACGAACCCGCCGATGACGGCCGCGGTCTGCCGGAGCGGCACGCCCGCGACGAGTGCGAGCGCCCCGGTGATGCCGGTCATCTCGGCCGCCAGGAACACGAACATGTACGCGACGCTCACCAGCAGCACGTAGACGTACATTCCCGTCCCGTAGCGGGCGTAGGCGTACTCCGTGATCGAGTGTCCCTCCGGGATGTACTCGCGGATGCGGGGGCCGAGAAAGGCGTACGCGAGCAGGGGGACGGCGCTCCCGACGCCGTAGCCGACCAGCGCCGAGATACCGCCGAAGGCCGCCGCCGCCTCCGCCGGACTGAACAGTATCCACGCGCCCATGCTGGAGGCGACGAGCGTCGCCGTCAGTCGCCCGCCCGCCGTCGAGTTCCGTGCCGAGATGTAATCCTCCGTGCTCCCGACGCGACCCCTGGCGTACCAGGCGCCCAGCCCCGCGAACAGGGCCAGCACCGCCACCGTCGCGCCGAGCGCGACTGTCGCTGTGACCATACCGGACCCCAGCGGCTCGTCCCCTATATATCTTAGTGGTATAACTCGGTGGTACGCCGTCGGACGTCCCGGGGGCATCCGACGCGATGCCTTCCACCGGAGCGGGACGCTAGCGGCGGGAGACGAGTTTCAGCGTTGATTCCTGGGGGTTCGAGTTTAAATACGAGGCTCGGGTACCGCCCACAACGACCTTCCGGTCGGGTAACCACATGGCAAGCGAAGAGACGGGCTCGGGACGGTTCGCGGGCCTCCAGGCGTGGCTCTCCCGGGCGGCCACGGCGGTCACCGGGAGTCGGATGCACGTTCCCGACTACGACCCCGCGCGGCACGGCCCGCTCGTCGGCCCGCCGGACGTCGGCGACCGCGAGGAGGTCCAGCGCTACTGGCTGAACGCCCCTTTCGCCTACGTCTCGATCACCTACGACGACGAGGCCGACGAACACCGCTACGAGGTGGTCGAACCGGGCCTCGACGACGTCGAACTGGAGCTCCTGGAGCGGCTGTTTACGGACGTCCGGGACCCGCTGCTCTACCGCGAGGACGTCGCCGACGACGCCGCGGTAGCGCTACGCGAGGAGCTCCGCCAGCGCATCGAGGAGTACGGCGTCGACCTCCCGACGGAGTCCTTTTACCGCCTCTACTACTACCTGCACCGCTCGTTTCTGGGCTACGGCAAGCTCGACCCCGTGATGAACGACCCGGGCGTCGAGGACGTCTCCTGTGACGGGCCGGACCTGCCCGTGTTCGTCTATCACGAGGATTTCACCGACGTGGCGACGAACGTCGTCTTCGAGGCCGACGAACTGAACGATTTCGTCATCCAGCTCGCCCAGCGCTCGGGCCGGCACGTCAGCGTCAGCGACCCCGTCGTCTCGACGACGCTCCCCGACGGCTCGCGCATCGAACTCGCGCTTGGCGAGGAAGTAACCCCGCGCGGGTCGGCCTTTACGATCCGGAAGTACGCCGACGAGCCGTTCACGCCCATCGACCTGCTGGAGTACGGCACCTACGACGCGTCGATGCTCGCGTACCTCTGGTTGGCCATCGAGAACAACAAGAGCCTGATCTTCGCCGGCGGCACCGCGGCCGGCAAGACCACCTCGATGAACGCCGTCTCGATGTTCATCCCGCCCCGCTCGAAGGTCGTCACCATCGAGGACACGCGCGAACTTTCCCTCTATCACGACAACTGGCTCTCCTCGGTGACGCGCGAGCGGATGGGCGAGGGCGACGTCACGATGTACGACCTGCTGCGCTCGTCGCTCCGGCACCGCCCGGAGTACATCGTCGTCGGCGAGGTCCGCGGCGAGGAGGCGATCACCCTCTTCCAGGCGATGAACACCGGCCACACCACGTTCTCGACGATGCACGCCGACTCGGTCCAGACCGTGATCAACCGCCTGGAGAACGAACCGATCAACGTGCCGCGGCCGATGGTCCAGTCGCTCGACGTCCTCTGTGTGCAGGTGCTGACCCGCTCGGGCGAGGAGCGCGTGCGCCGCTCGAAGACCATCTCGGAGATCGAGGGCATCGACCAGCGGACGGGCGAACTCGACTACTCCAACGCCTACGAGTGGGAGGGCAACGCCGACCGCTTTCGCAGTTCCAACAGCGACCTGCTCGACGAGATCCGCGACGAGAACGGCTGGACGCAGGGCGAGCTACGCCGCGAACTGCGGAATCGCAGGCGGTTCCTGGCGTACCTCCGGGCCGAGGGCGTCAGCGACTACCGGCGGTTCACCGCGATGATAAACAAGTACTACGCCGACCCCGAGGAGGTCGCGGCGATGGTCGAGGACCGCGGCGTCGAGGTCGGCGACGCGGACGCTGGCCTGCCATGACCGGCGCCGTCCTCCCGACGGTCGGCATCGACGTCGTCGTGCAGTCGGGGATGGACCCGGTCGGGCTGGTGCCGCTGGTCGCCGCGCTCGCGCTGGCGACGGTCGTCTGGCTCTCGGCCGCGAGCCGCCGCGTCGAGACGCTCCTGGCGCGGTCGGCCCGCCGTTATTTCGGCCGGTACGTCCCCGAGAACCACCCCGAACGGGCCCGGCAGCTCCGCGCCGCTTCCGTCGACGAGACCTACCGGTCCTACGCCGCCGAGACCTATCTCGTCACCGTCCTCGCGGCGGTGGTCGCCGCCGTCGTCGGCGTCTACGTCACCGGTGCGACGCTGCTCGCGTTGCCCGCTGTCGGCGAGTTCATCAACCAGCTCCCCTCCACGATCGCGAACGCGCTCGGGCGGCCGGAACTGGAACCCGAACTCTCCGCGCGGCAGGTCTTTCTCGTCGTCACGGCCGGGGGCGTCGTCAGCGGCCTCGCGGGTGCCGGCCTGACCTACTGGTACCGCTGGCAGGCGCCGAAAAACCACGCGGAGGTCCGCCGCCGCGGGATCAACGAGGGCCTCCCCCGGACGGTGGCGTTCGTCTACGCCCTCTCCAGGGGCGGGATGGCCGTCCCCGAGGTGTTCCGGAGCCTCGCGGAGAACCGCGCTGTCTACGGCCACGGTGCCGACGAGATATCGGTCGCGGTCAGGGAGATGAGCCTGTTCGGGCGGGACATCATCACCGCCGTCCGGCACGTCTCCGAACGCACCCCCAGCGAGCAGTTCCGGACCTTCTCCGAGAACCTGGCGAGCGTCCTCCAGAGCGGGCAGGACCTCTCGGGGTTCCTGCGCGAACAGTACGACCGCTACAGCGAACAGGCGAAGGAACGCCAGGACGAACTCCTCGAACTCCTCGCGACCATCGCCGAGGCCTACGTGACAGTCCTCGTCGCCGGCACGCTCTTTCTGATGACCATCCTGCTGGTCTTCGGGCTCACCACCACGCAGACCATCAACTTCCTCAGGCTGCTGGCATACCTGCTGATCCCGCTGGGGAACCTGCTTTTCATCGTCTATCTCGACGGCAAACTCGACATGCTGGGGGTCGCTCGCGGGACCGACATCGGGCCGCTCGAGGCGGCGGTCGACGACGACCGCGTCCCGAACGACGTCGGCCACCGGTCCGCTGGAACCCCCCACCTGTCGGCCGGCGACGCCGCCGACACCGCGGAGGCAGTCGAGGGCGCCGGGACCGTCGACAGTGCCGGTGTTGCCCGCTCCGATGGCGGGAGTCCGGGTGTCGACGCTGCGACGCGCCCGGCGGCCGACAGCCGGAAGCGTCTCGCGCTGTACGACCGGCTGGCTTCGGTCAAGCGGGTCCTCGGAGACCCCGTCAGGACGGTGCTGTGGAATCCGACGCGGGTCCTCTATCTGACGGTACCGCTGGCGCTCGTGTGGGTCGGGTTGCGCGCGCCGGACGCCGTCTCGCCCGCCGGCATCGAGGCTCGCGTCCTCGACGACGTGCTCATCCGGGCGTTCCTGCTGGTCGTCGGGTCGTTCGCGGTGTTCTGGGAGGTATACAGCCGGCGGGTCAGGCGCATGGAGCGGGCGCTCCCCGAGTTGCTGGGCCGGCTGGCCAGCCTCAACCATGCGGGGATGTCCGTCGTCGAGAGCATCGAGCGCGTCCGGGAGAGCGACCTGGGACTGCTGTCCGTCGAGGTCGACCGCGTCTGGCGCGACCTCGAATACGGCGCCACCGTCGACGACGCCCTCAGGCGGTTCGGCCTGCGCGTGCGGACGACCGCGACCACCCGCGTCGTGACGCTTTTGACCAACGCCCTGCGGGCCAGCGGGAACGTCGCACCGGTCCTCCGGATCGCCGCCGAGCAGGCGGAGGCCGAACTCAAACTCCGCCGTCGCCGTCGCCAGCAGATGTTCACCTACCTCGTCGTCATCTACATCTCCTTTCTCGTCTTCCTGGTCATCATCGTCGCCGTCCAGGAGGTGCTCGTCCCGAGTCTCCCGACGGACGTGCCGGTCCCCTCGGCCGACGATACGCGCCGGCTCGGCGTGAACGCGGGGCAGTTCGCCCGCTTCGCGGAGGTCGACAAGGCCGCGTATACGCTCGTCTTCTTCCACACGGCGCTGATACAGGCCGTCCTCTCGGGGTTCGTCGCCGGGCAACTGGGCGAGGGGTCGCTCAAGGACGGCGCCAAGCACGCGACGGTCATGCTCGGCGTGGCCTACGTCGCGTTCCTGTTGCTCTCCTCGCCGGTGGGGACGGTGACGTTCACCGAGCAGACGATGGACGGCGACGCCGTCGTCGTCGATTCCGTCTCGCTGTCCGACGGCGGGTACGTGGTCGTCCGCCAGCAAACCCAGGACGGGACTGTGGTCGGCCACAGCCAGTACCTCGAAGCCGGCACCCACCGGGACGTCAGGGTCGAACTCGACGATACGTACGCCGACGAGATGGAACTGTTCGCGGTGGCGTATGTCGATAGCGACGGCGACGCGGCCTTCGACGGGCCCGACGCCACCGAACCCGACAGCCCGTACGCCGGCGCCGACTCGCGAGTCATCGACCGGGCGACCGTCCACCGCGGGTCCGACACCGCCGTCTCGATTCGATCCCCCGGCGCATCGAGTCCGCTCCCCGGACCGACGCTGGCCGGTCGATGACGCCGTCGCTCCCGCGGGCGAATCCCGGTAATGACTTACAACCGACCGTACTAGGTGACACGCATGAGCGTCGCGCTGGAGTTCGTCATCGCACCCGAGGGGTTCCAGCTCGGGCAAGTGCTTTCGGGGGTCCCCGACATGACGTTCGAACTCGAACGGGTCGTGCCGACGGGGCAGGCAGTGATGCCGCTCGTCCGGGCGACCGGCGACGACCACGCGGCCCTCCGGAGACGCGCACGCGAGGATCCGACCGTCGAGTCGATGGTCGCCCTCGAACGGATCGACGACCGTGGGCTCTACCGGGTCGAGTGGGCGGAACCACCGGCGGACCTCACCGAGGCCATCGCGGCGTTCGACGGCAGCGTCCTCGAAGCGCGCGGAGACGACGACTGGCAGTTCCGGGTCCGATTCGAGGACCACGACAGCCTCTCGGCGTTCTACGACGACGTCCGCGACCGGGGGATCGACCTCCGGGTCGACCGGACGTACACGCTCTCGGAGGCAACCAGGAACGGTCACCGCCTGGACCTGACTGTCGCTCAGCGGGAGGCGCTCGTGCTGGCGCTGCGGCGGGGCTACTTCGCGACGCCGCGCGAAGCGAACCTCGGTGACCTCGCCCCCGAACTCGGCATCACCCGGCAGTCGCTCTCGGACAGGATCCGTCGGGCCAACGAGAAGGTCCTGCAAGCCGCCCTGCTCTCCACTGATGCTGTCGGACACACGTGATGTCGCCGCTCCGGTGACTGTCTCGGGGTCTTCGGGATACATATCCTCGAGCATCGATGAGCACGTTCACTTGTTTTGTCCGACAGTATGAGGGGGACTGAAAAACGGGCCTATCTGTAATGCGTAGTGTATTTCGAGACCGCCCGCCTCTCGAGAGACAATGGGTGACGAATCGGGGAGCGGTGATGGGGCCGGCTGCGGGGACGAACGACTCGACGCGCTGTTCACGGCGCTGGCGGACCGGCACCGCCGTCGCGCCATCAGCTATTTTCCGGTCCAGGGCGACGACGTCGCGTCGGTAGACGACCTCGTCACCTTCGCGCACGACGGCGGATCCCGCTCGGACCGCCACCGGCTGGAGCTGCTGTTTCATCACGCGACGCTGCCGAAACTGGCGGACTTGGGCCTCGTCGAGTACGACCCCCGGTCCGGAACGGTGCGGTATCGCGGGCCGCGAGTACTGGAACAGGTCCTCGACGTCGTCGAGGAGTCGAAACCCGGCCCCTGCTGACAGCCGGCAGTATTAGGAACGGCGGGTCCGTACGGCCGGCCGGATGGAGTTCGCCACGTTCGCCGGGTACGCCCGCGAGGCCGAGGACGCGACCGCCGACCACGCGATACGCGAGCACGTGACCGGGTTGCTCCGCGCGGCCGGGCCGGATCTGCCGGTCGCCGCCCGTTACGTCCAGGGGCGGGTGTTCCCCGCCCACGATTCCACGAAACTCGACGTCGGCCCCGCGCTCTGTTACGCCGCAATCGCCAAGGCCGCCGGGCGAAACGTCGACGCCGACGACGTCGAGGCGCGCGTCGCGGAGGTCGGTGACGTCGGCGAAGCGGCCGCGAGCTACGACTTCGGCGCACAGCAGGGGCTCGCCGCGTTCACCGGCGGGAGCGGTGAGGAGGCGGGCGGCGACCCGCTGACCGTCGCCGGGGTCGACGCGGACCTCAGCGAACTGGCCGCCGCCGAAGGGGCCGGCAGCGAGAACACCAAACGGGATGTCCTCTTCGGCCTGTTCAACCGGGCTGGCCCCGACGAGGCGCGCTACCTCGGTCGCCTCGTTCTGGGGGAGATGCGCATCGGCGTCGGCCGCGGCACCGTCCGGGACGCCGTCGCCGAGGCCTTCGACGTGCCGGTCGAGGCGGTCGAGCGGGCGCTACAGGTGACGAACGACCACGGCGAGGTGGCCGTCGTCGCCCGCGAGTCGGGGGCAGCGGGCCTGGCCGACCTGGGCCTCGAAGTCGGTCGTCCCGTCGACGCGATGCTCGCACAGGCCGGCAGCGTGAGCGAGGCGCTCGGCGACTGGGGATCCGCCGCGGTCGAGTGGAAGTACGACGGCGCCAGGGTCCAGGTGCACTACGACGGCGAGGACGTCGCGGTCTTCTCCCGGAACACGGAGGACGTCACCGACCCGCTGCCCGAGGTGGTGGAGTTCGTCGAGCGCGCGCTCGACGCCCCTGCGATCCTGGACGGCGAGGTCGTGGCGGTTGCCGACGACGGGTCGCCGCTGCCTTTCCAGGAGATACTCCGGCGGTTCCGGCGGAAACACGACGTCGCGCAGGCCCGCGAGGACGTCGCCGTCGAGTTCCACGCCTTCGACTGCCTCCACGCGGGCGTTTCCGAGTCCTCATCGGACTCGGGCGCCGGCGAGACGGAGTCTCGCTCGGGCGAGGACCTGCTCGACGCGCCGCTGACCGAGCGCCACGAGTGCCTCCGGGCGGTCCTGAGCGATTCGGTTCAGGGGGCGGTGGCCGACCGCACGATATCCGACGACCCCGAGGAGATCGAGGCGGTCGAGGCGGCGGCCCTCGATGCGGGCCACGAGGGGATCATGCTCAAAAACCCCGAGGCTGTCTACACGCCCGGCCGGCGGGGGAAGAACTGGCGCAAGCGAAAACCGGACGTGGAGACGCTGGACCTGGTCGTCACCGGCGCCGAGTGGGGCGAGGGCCGCCGGGCGACCCTCCTCGGGACGTTCCTCCTCGCCGCCCGTAGCGAGGCGGGGTCGACCGACGACGGGTTCGAGACCATCGGCAAGGTCGCGACCGGCATCACCGACGAGAAACTGGAAGCACTCACGGACCTGCTGGAACCGCACGTCCGGAGCCAGGACGGCGCCGACCTGGATATCGACCCGGCGGTCGTCTTCGAGGTGGGCTACGAGGAGATACAGCCCTCGCCAACCTACTCGTCGGGGTACGCCCTGCGGTTCCCGCGCTTTCTGGGCGTCCGCGACGACAAGGACCCCGCCGACGCCGACTCGGTCGAGCGCGTCGAACGGCTGGCCGACCGCCAGTAGGGGTCAGTCGAGCCCCGGTCGGCCCGCGGGCGGTGCTGTGAGGCAACGCCGTGACTGCCGTCCCGAACCGGGTGGACTGACCGATACCCACACGGTTATGCCCGCCAGGGAGCGACTACCACCCATGACGGTACGACACGACGGGCTCGACCTCGACTGGCTCGGGTACGCCACGCTGCGCATCGCGGGCGACGACGCCGTGGTCTACACCGACCCCGGCCGCTACGGCACGCTGGACGGCACCTGGCACCAGCAGTACGGCGGGTTCGACCACCCGACACCGGACGCCTACGACGCGCAGGACGGCGACCTGGTCGTCGTCACCCACGACCACCACTACGACTCCGACGGCGTGCGCCGCGTCGCGAACGACGACGCGACAGTGCTCGTCTACGAGGAAGTCGACGCCGAGCGGATCACCGACGGCGGCCGCGACGTCGAACCCCCCGAGGAGTTGCCTTACGACGTCCGCCGTGTCGGCTACGGCGACGAACTCGCGGCGGCGGGCGTCGACGTCGAGGTCGTCCCCGCGTACAACCGCGAGGACGGGCCCCGCGCCGACGAGGAGGGCAACGTCACTCACCCCTACGGCTTCGGCTGTGGGTTCCTCGTCTCCGTGGACGGCGTTCCCTGCTTCTGGCCGGGCGACTCGGACGTCATCGACGAACACGAGGGGCTGGACGCGTCGCTGCTCGCGCCCTCCATCGCACGGAGTTTCACGATGGACCGCCACGACGCCGCCGGCCTCGCCGCGGACCTGGACCCGGACCTGGTGCTCCCCATCCACTACAACACGTTCCCGGACCTGGCCTCGGAGTCGGGCGCGTTCGCCGGCGACGTCGCCAAGCACGGCGTCCCGGTCGTCCTCGACGAGTCCTGATGCGGTCGGTTGTCGGTCGTTTCCGGGATCCGCCCGCCCGGCGGATCATCGGTACGCGGTGACGATCGAGCGCCCCGTTTTGCCACCTTTCATATGCGCGCTGAAGACGTTACTTGCTGGCGCCGATACCCGTCACATGAGCGTGGACGGTCACTCGCACGACGGCGAGGAGGAGGAGGACATCGAATCACCCGACACCGAAGAGGAGAAGATAGAACTGGAGTGGCACTTCTGGCTGCTGGCCCTGCTGGTCGTCGCCGGCGGCGTCCTGGTGCTGTTCCCGCCGTCGGTCTGGCCGAACATGGGGTTCGCGCTCCTGGCCGTCGCGGTGATCGGGTGGGTCCTCAAGGAGGCGCTCGAACACCTCTAGAAGCGGGCGACGCGGCTACAGCACGCCCATCTCGCCCAGGCGCTCGGGCAGGTACGTCTCGGTGACGAAGTCCAGCCCGTAGGACGCCAGCGACTGCTGTTCGGACTTCTTCTCGATGTCGAGTTGCAGTTCGATCTGTTCCTCCCAGTAGTCGGTCTGGAAGCGCGGGTCCTCCAGTTCGGACTCCAGGGCGTTGACGTCCGAGTCCGAGAGCGGGTCCGTCGGGAGTTCGTACTCGACGATGTCCTCGGGCTGGACGCCGATGAACCGCGCCTCCGGCGTCGCCAGGTACTCCGAGAGATGCGCCGACTTGATGGAGCCGTAGGAGACCGACCCGTAGATGCGGTACGACCACGGGTCGCCGTCGGTGAAGACGGTGACCGGGAGGTCGAGTTCGTCGTGGAGGCGCTTCGTGAGTCGCCGGGTCGCCCGCGCGGGCTGGCCCTTGAGGTGGACGACCAGCGCGTCGTACTCCTCGTCGAAGCCGTTCTCGACGAGGCGGTCGCGCATGCCGCCGGTCTCCACACAGAGGACGAACTCCGCCGAGGTGTCGAGAAACTCGATGGTGTCGGGATCGTTGGGGATCTGGTAGCCCCCCTCGCCGACGTCCTCCTGGCAGTGGATCTCCCGCTCGCCGCGGCGGGTCTGCTCGCGCAAGAGGAGCGGACCCATGACCGTCGCGCCCGATTCCTCGGGGCGCATGTTGAAGTCCTCGCGTTTGACCTCCGAGACGATCTCCAGGTCCTCGACGAGGTTGTTGGACTCGTCCTGGCTGGAGAACTGCGCCTCGTCCAGGTCCCACGACTCCGAGAGGTAGTACAGCTCCCGCAGGGTCGACGAGCGGTCCTGGTCCAGCTGTTCGGCGAGGAAATCGATCGTGTAGACCGCCTTCAGGAGCTTCCCGGCGCCCGAGACGGTCTTTGCGGTCCGCGTGCTCGTGCGGTCGCCGTACACCCAGACGTCCTTGTCCTCGTCGAAAACGATGTTGGACTTGGTTCGGGTGGGTATCCGCATCGTCGGGACGTCCCCTTCCGCGAACTGGTCGTAGAAGTCCGCGGCGAGGTCTATCAGCTGTTCCCGCGCGTCGCCGTCGGTGGTGGTGTCGTCGGTGCTCATCGTCAGGCGTTGACCGTCAGTCGTTCGTCCTCGATGCCGTCGACCGACACCTCGAAGTCGGCCTCGCCGTCCACGCCGTACGAGAGGGTGGTCTCCTCGCCGCTGGCGACCGAGACCGACCACCTGACGAACCACTCGTCGTCCATCTCGACGACGGTCGCGTCGCCGTTCTCCAGGGCGGGCTCGCTCCCGGCGACGATGTCCGTCAGTTCGATCTCGGCCGTGCGGTCGGAGCTGTTCTCCACGGTGAGGTGGACGGTGTCGCCCTCGCGCTCGCGGTCGACCAGCACGTTGTTCATGATGCGGGCCAGCGAGTCGTCGATGTCCAGCTCCTCGTTGCCGGTGACCTCCGTGAGCTTCTCGGCCATCTCCGGCAGGATGGTCGCGAGCTTGTCCTGTTTCTCGCGGCGCTGTTGCATCGAGCGGCGCTTCTTGAGGTAGGATTTCAGCTCCCTCGCCGCCTCCCGAACGGCGAGTTCGATCTCCGATTCGAGTTCGGGGACGTTCGCGACGGCGTCTTTCGACTCGCTGGTGAACGGGACGTTCGTCGAGGCGACGTGGACCATGACGACCGCGGCGTCGGTCGGGATGCCCGACCCGCCCGGCTGGTCGAGGTTGTAGTTGCGCCAGTTGATCGACTTGACGACGTCCGTCGTGGCACAGGCCCCGCGCTGGTAGACCAGCGGGACGCGGTTGGCAAAGCGCATCACCTCCGCCGAACTCTCGGATTCGAGGTCGCCGCCGTAGGCGAGGCCCGCCTCGACGATGAACGGGTCGCCGCCGTGGACCGATGCGTCACGGGTCGCCGCCGCGTAGAAGTCGGCGTCGAACTCCTTGCGGATCCCTTCCTCGATGAGTTCGGCGGTGATGGGCGCCAGGCAGTCCGTCGGCGGCGCGATGATGTCCGTCGCGCGCATCGCGTCCAGCAGCTCGCTGGCGGTGTCGCGGTCGTCGGCGATCCGTCTGACTTTCGGCGGGTCGTCCGGGGCGCGCTCGGCGGCGTCCCACAGCGCGTCGACGACGTTCTCGCGGGCCGTCTCGCCGAACGTGGCGTCGTCGTACTCCTCGGTGGCGTCGGCCGCCCGCCGGACGAACTCCCGCAGTTCGTCGCGGGTGACGCGGTGCCGTTCGCCCGCGTCGGCGAACTTCGGCGCCAGGCGGTCGGCCAGTCCCTCGACGGTCGCGTCGTCCTTCCTGGTGCTCGTCGCGTCGTCGACCAGGGTATAGAGGTCCGACCGGAGCGTCTCGTGTTCGGGGTCGCTCGGGTCGCCTTCGTCGGCGTCGGCCTCGGCGTCCCCGCCATCGCCGCCGGCGCCCGCTCCCCGCCCGAGGACGGCGTCCCAGGCGGCCTCGACCGCTTTCTCCCGGACCGTCGTGCCGAAGGTCTTGTCGTACCTGTCCTCGATGTCGTCGGCGATGTCGTCGACGAGCGCCGCGATGTGGTGGTGGGCGACCCGCTCGTAGCCGTCGAGGGCGTCGTCGAGACGACGGGCGAACTCCCCGGTCGCCTCGGCGCCCTTGTTGGCGACGACGGCCTCGACGGCGTCGGCGACGTCGGCGGCCTCGTGGGTCTTCGGGGGGCGCCAGGCCATTTCGCGGCCGTAGTGGCGGTCCCGGAAGCTGTCGATGACCGAGTCCGCGGTTTTGCCGCCGACGCGGGTGAACTCCCCCTGGAGGAACCCCGAGACGGAGTAGGAGTCGGTCGCGTCGAGCATCTTGATGAGGGTCCCGAGTTCGACGCCGTGGGGGTGGGGCCGGATCTCCTCGGTCTCCTCGGGAAGCTGGTCGGTCGCACGTTCGGACTTGATGTGTGCGTCCGGTTCGCGCAGTTCGATGCGGGCGTGGGGGTTGACGACCGCCGTGTGCGTGATGTAGTCGTGGAGCTGGTTGCGGGCGCGCATGTTGCCCTCCATCTCCAGGACGATTCGGGTCCCGTGGGGGCGGTCCCAGGAGGTGGTCTCCTCGACGTCGATCTCGGGCTCGTTGGTGTCCGTGTCGATGATGAGCTCGAAGTACTCGGCGTCGACCCCGCCCTTCGTACGTGAGGTGATCTTCGCGGGCTTGCCGCTGGTAAGCTGGGAGTACAGCACCGCGGCGGAGATGCCGATGCCCTGCTGGCCGCGGCTGTTTTTGACCGACAGCGCGCCGTCGTTGACGACGACGAAGTTCTCGTCGCGTCCCGTCGAACCGGGGACCGAGATGTCGTAGACGTACTCCGGCGGTTCGATCTCCTCGACGGATTCGACCGGTAGCAGACACATGTCCGTCTCCGTGAATCCGTGGAGATTCCGGACGGTCGACCGGAGTTCGTGGAGTTTCTCGGTCGGTCGGTGGTCGTCGTCCAGCAACCCCATCTCCTTGAGATTGTGGACGTATCGGGGCTCCTCGACGTATTTGCCGTCGAGCGCGTCCTCGATCAGTGACTGGTACACTGCGGCGTTTTCCAGGTTCGACCCGACGCCGGCACCCAACAACAGTCCGGGGATCGTATCCGGGACGGTCTCTCTATCGACGTATCCAGCCCGAACGTCTGCCAGGAGGTCCGTCGGGATCCGTTTGTAGCCCTGTTCGCCCGGTTCGGTCTCCGTGTCGAAAACGTTCGAACGTTCGACGTCTTCACCGTAGACTTTCGTCCGGTACTGCGTACACGGTTCGTCGTTGTATCCGTGACTCCGTCCCGTTTCCGTACTCGCGAGCACGCCCTGCATGTTCCACAGGACCGAGAGCTGTCGTGAGAGCGTCTCGCTCGTCGTCGTGTGCGAGAGTTCGTTGCTCGGGTGGCTGTCGGAGCCGTCGCCCTGGTACAGTGCGTCGATGAACGCCTGCTGTGTCTCCGGATCGGCCTCGAAGATGAAGTCCGGAATCCGCTTGTTCCTGGCGCTGTCTCCACAGACCTGTTCGAGGAACATCGAGAGCGGCGACCCGAACGCCTTCACGCGGGTCGAATTGCGTTCCCGGTCGACGGTCGTGGTTTCTCCGCCAGCCGCCGCGACAGCCTGTTCGGTCGCCTCGACCAACTCCGACTCGTGTGAACCGAAGGTGAAACCGACCTGTCGCTCGCCTGCGTGCCCCTCCGAGATGTAGTACGCGACGAGTTGCACGAACGAAGACGACAGCGGTACCGAGACCGGCATGGACGTCTCCTCGCCACCGACCTGGTAGGTTCTGAAACGACAATCTGCGGCCTCCTCTTCCCACCCGAGTTCGAGGACTTTCTCGGCCGGAAGGTACCCTTTTTGGAGGTAGTTCGTTTCGAGGCTGTCTTTCAGTATGTCGACGCCGTCGTACCGGTAATACGTCCGTTTTCGGTCGCTGTCCGGGGAAGGTTTCTTCCGGATCGTCTCGCCCGTCTTCAGTTGTTCGAGCATCTCCCCCCCGAAGCCGTACACGTACAGTCGCCGACCGTCGAGTTGTGCCGGTGTGATGTACTCCAGCAGGTTGACTTCCTCGGTCGTCTCCTCCGGAGACGGCAGTGACTGCGGTGTGAGTACGGTATCGCCGGGCTCCAGCTCCGACGCTTTGACCTCCTTCGTCTCGCCGTCTTTCGTCAGCGTGAACAGACAGTGGTCACCGGTAACCTCGACGGTTCGCCCCTTTTCGGTCGTGATCTCGTAGACCTTCCCGTCTGTCCGGTGACGGATCGCGTGGGTGACCGGCTCCCACGTCAGTTCGTGCGTGTCCCGGCTGAACGAAGGCACTTCGATGTCGCCGGCGACCGAGCGTGTGGCCTCACCTTCCTCCGGGAGATACGCGTCACACAGCACCCCGATCGGGATCGTCTCCATATCCCCGTCTCGCTTGACGAGCAGTTGCTGGTCCGGCGTCAGCGACTGCTCGCGCTTGTGGAACCGGGAACCATAGAGGAGCTTCCCGAAGACCTTGGGGATCTGCTCTTTCGTGATCCCGGGGCCGTTGTCCTCGACGACGAGGCGATAGTAGTCCCCTGCTTCCTCTATCTCGACGTAGATGTCCGGGAGGATCTCGGCCTCCTCGCAGGCGTCGAGCGAGTTGTCAACGGCCTCCTTGACTGCGGTCACCAGGGCCCGGGCCTCCGAGTCGAACCCGAGCATGTGCTTGTTCTTCTCGAAGAACTCGGCGATGGAGATGGACCGCTGGCTCTCGGCCAGCTCTTCGGCGATCCCGCTGTTGCCCTCGCCGAGTTCCGACTGGAACGAGGTCATCGTGGGCGTCCCTACTGCCGCGCAGTTTATAAGGCGTTCGCCGCCGGAGTGGAAGTAAAATCGGGGGATTGCGAACCCGAATCGACTGCCGTCGGACGGACGTCGGACGACGGCCGGATCCTGCCGTTCAGGTGGAGGTGACGCCACACGCACTCGCGCGCGTGCGTGGCGTTTAAGGTTCCCCGTACTGTACGTAGGGTCATATTGTATGTCAGGGGAGCCTGCGGAGTACGGCGCAGACCAGATACAGGCCCTGGAAGGGCTCGAGGCCGTTCGCAAGCGACCGGCCATGTACATCGGGGCGACCGACGACCGGGGGTTGCACCACCTGGTCTACGAGGTGGTCGACAACGCTATCGACGAGGCGCTGGCCGGCCACTGCGAGACCATCTCGGTGACGATCCACGACGACGGGTCGGTCTCCGTCGCCGACGACGGACGCGGCATCCCCGTCGACACGCACGAGAAGTACGACCGCCCGGCCGTGGAGGTGGTGATGACGAAGCTCCACGCCGGCGGGAAGTTCGACAACAAGTCCTACCAGGTATCCGGGGGGCTCCACGGCGTGGGCGTCTCGGTCGTCAACGCGCTCTCCGAACGGCTCACCGTCGAGGTGCGCCGCGAGGGCGCCCTCCGGCAACAGACCTTCGAGGCGGGCGTCCCGACCGGCGAACTCGAACGGGTCCGCGACCTCGACGCCGACGAGGGGACCGGGACCGAGATACGCTTCTGGCCCGACGGGGACACCTTCGAGACGACCGACTTCTCGTTCTCGACGCTGGAGTCGCGCCTCCGGGAACTGGCCTTCCTCAACTCCGGGGTGGAGATCACGCTCGCCGACGAGCGCGACGACGCGGCCAGCACCTTCCGGTACGAGGGCGGGATCCGCGAGTTCGTCGAGTACCTCAACGAGATCAAAGACCCCCTCCACCCCGGCGTCATCTACTTCGAGGACGAGGACCAGGGAGTCCACGTCGAGGTGGCGATGCAGGGAACGCGCGAACTCCGGGGCTCCATTCACGCGTTCGCCAACAACATCAACACCCGCGAGGGCGGCACCCATCTCACGGGGTTCAAGACCGCGCTGACGCGGGTCGTCAACGACTACGCGGGTGACAACGGCCTGCTCGGCGACGTCGACGGCACGCTCAAGGGCGAGGACATCCGCGAGGGCCTGACGGCCGTTATCTCGGTGAAACACCCCGACCCGCAGTTCGAGGGCCAGACCAAGACCAAACTCGGCAACAGCGAGGTGCGGGGGATCGTCGAGTCGGCCGTCCACGAGGGGCTCGGAACCTATCTGGAGGAAAACCCCGATACCGCGGAGATGATAGTGAAGAAGGCTGTCGAGGCCGCGAAGGCCCGCCAGGCGGCCAAGAAGGCCAAGGAACTGACCCGCCGGAAGTCGGCGCTCGATTCGACGGCGTTGCCCGGCAAACTCGCGGACTGCCAGACCCGCGACCCGGAGGAGGCAGAACTGTTCATCACGGAGGGCGACTCGGCAGGGGGCAGCGCCAAGCAGGGCCGCGACCCCGAGTTCCAGGCGATCCTCCCGATCCGCGGGAAGATCCTCAACGTCGAGAAACACCGGCTCGACCGCGTCCTGGAGAACGACGAGATCCGGGCGATGATCACCGCCATCGGCACGGGGATCGGCGACGAGTTCGACATCGACGACGCGCGCTATCGCAAGATAATCCTCTTTACCGACGCCGACGTCGACGGGGCACACATCCGGACGCTCCTGCTCACGTTCTTCTACCGGCATATGCGGCCGCTTCTGGAGGCGGGCTACGTCTACGCCGCCCAGCCGCCCCTCTATCGCATCCGGTACAACGGCGGGACCTACGACGCGATGAGCGAGGCCGAGCGCGACCGCGTCATCGAGGCGGAGTGCGACGGGAACCCCACGCAGGTCCAGCGGTTCAAGGGCTTGGGCGAGATGAACCCCCAGCAGCTGTGGGACTCGACGATGGACCCCGACAGCCGCATCCTCAAGCAGATCACCATCGAGGACGCCGCGGCAGCCGACAAGATGTTCTCCGTGCTGATGGGTGACGCCGTCGAACCCCGGAAACAGTTCATCAAGGACCACGCGCCCGAAGCGGAGTGGGTCGACATATGAGTTCGGACGTCCCCGGTCCGGACGAGGTTGCGCCGGCGGCCAGCGTCGACCGCGTGCGGGTCGAAGACGAGATGGAGCAGAGCTACATCGACTACGCGATGAGCGTCATCGCGGGCCGCGCCCTGCCGGACGTCCGCGACGGCCTCAAACCCGTCCACCGGCGCATCCTCTATGCGATGCACGAACTCGGCGTCAGGTCGGGCTCCTCGCATCGGAAGTCCTCGTCGATCGTCGGCGAGACGATGGGCGACTATCACCCCCACGGCGACTCCGCGATCTACGACACGCTGGTGCGGATGGCCCAGGAGTTCTCGATGCGCTATCCGCTGGTGGACGGCCAGGGTAACTTCGGGTCGATGGACGGCGACCCGCCCGCGGCGATGCGCTACACGGAGGCCCGGATGGCCCCCATCGCCGAGGAGATGCTCGCGGACATCGGGACCGACACCGTCGACTTCCGGTCCAACTACGACGACCGTCTCACGGAACCCGAGGTGCTCCCGGCAAAGGTGCCGAACCTCCTCGTGAACGGTTCGTCGGGGATCGCGGTCGGGATGTCGACGAACATCCCGCCGCACAACCTGACGGAAGTGATCGACGCGGTCGTCCACCTCATCGACGACCCCGACTGCGACGTCGACGACTTGGTCGATACGCGTGACGACCGCGGCAACGGCACGCCCGGGCCGATCGAGGGGCCGGACTTCCCGACCGGCGGCACCATCGTCGGCCGCGAGGCCGTCTACTCGGCCTACGCCACGGGTCGCGGGCGCGTCACGGTCCGGGCGTCTTACGAGCTCCGGCGCGAGGAAGGACGGATCGTCGTCACGGAGATCCCCTTCCAGGAGAACAAAGCGCGGATGGTCGAGCGCATCGCCGAGAACGTCAACGAGGGGACGATCGAGGGCGTCTCCGACCTGCGCGACGAGTCCGACCGCAACGGCGTCCGGGTGGTCATCGACCTCAAGCGCGGCGCCAACATCGACCTCGTCGAGAACCAGCTCACCAAACACCACCTCGAATCCACGTTCGGCGTCATCAACCTCGCGCTGGTCGACGGCCAGCCACGCGTCCTCACCCTCAAGGAGACGCTGGAGCACTACCTCGACCACCGCAAGGACGTGGTGCGGCGCCGCTCGGAGTTCGAACTCGCGGAGGCCGAGGACCGGGCGCACATCCTCGAAGGCCGCCTGAAGGCGCTGGAGAACGTCGACAGGGTCGTCGCGGTCATCCGCAACAGCGCGGACCGCGACGAGGCCAAGGCGGCGCTGCGCGGCGAGGTCGACCCGGCCGACCTCGACGGCGACCACGAGGTTCCGCCGGGCACGACCTTCGACTTCTCGGGCGACCAGGCGGACCACATCGTCCGGATGCAACTCGGGTCGCTCACCTCGATGGAGGCCGCCGAGATCGAGGAAGAGTACGGGGAAGTCCAGGCCGAGATCGACAGGCTGGAGACCATCCTTGCGGACGAGGAGGAACTGCTCGCGGTCATCAAGGCGGAACTCCGGGACGTTCAGGAGGAATACGGCGACGACCGCAAGACCACGTTCGTCGAGTCGGACGAGATCACCAACGAGGACCTCATCCCCGAGGAGGATGTCGTCGTCGTCGTCACCGAAGACGACTACATCAAGCGGATGCCGGTCGACCGGTTCGACCCGCAGAACCGCGGCGGCAAGGGGATCATCGGCGCCGACCCCAAGGAGGGCGACAGGGTCTCGACGGTGTTCCGGGCGAACACCCACGACTACCTGCTCTGTTTCACCAATCACGGCCAGGTCTACCGGTTGAAGACCTACGAGATACCCGAGATGTCCCGGACCGCGCGCGGGAAGTCCGCCGTCAACCTCGTCGACTTCGACGACGGCGAGGAGATCACGGCCGTCGTCACCACGGACGACTTCGAGCCCGACGAGTGCATCACGATGGTGACCCGACGGGGCTACGTCAAGCGCACCTGCGTCGAGGAGTTCGAGAACATCCTCTCGACGGGGATCATCGCCGCGAAACTCGAAGACGGCGACGAACTCGTCGACCTCAAGGTGACCGACGGCACGGCCGACCTCGTCGTCGCCACCGAACGGGGGATGACCATCCGCTTCGACGAGAGCGAGGCCCGCGAAATGGGCCGGACCGCCCGCGGCGTGCGGGGCATCGACCTGCGGGGCGAGGACCGCGTCGCCGGCCTCGTCGCCACCGACGAGACGGACAGCCGCGCCCTCCTGACGGTCACCAAACGGGGCTACGGCAAGCGCACGCCCCTCTCGGAGTACCGCGCCCAGTCCCGGTACGGCAAGGGGCTCATCGACATCAAGACCGACGACCGCAACGGACCAGTCGCCACCGTGAAAGCCGTCTCCCCCGAGGACCACCTCGTCATCATGAGCGAGACCGGCCAGATCATGCGGATCCGCGCCGGCGACGTCAGCGAGGTAGGCCGCAACACCAAGGGGGTCATCGCGATGGAACTCGAACCCGAGGACCGCGTCGCAAGCGTCGACGTCGTGCCGGCCGAGGCGGGCGACGGCGCCGACTCGTAGGTCGGCCCGGCGTCGGCAGCGGGAGGGGTCGCTATCCCCGATACGTCCACTCGCCGTTCTCGTATTCGCAGACGGTATCGAAGATGTTCGCCATCGTCTCGATGGTATTCTCGCCGTGGGCGACCGGGTCCGCGTGGTAGTGTGCGATAGCGTCCTCGTCAGCGAAGCGGCCGGCGAGCGTGTCGAGGAACTCGAGAGCGCGGTCGGTGTCGGCGTACTGGAGGAGCGTCGATATCGAGTCGAAACAGACCAGCGGTCGGGCGTCCTCGTCCGCGGCCTCCCAGGCGTTCAGACAGGCGGTCGCGCGGACGCCGATGGTCGTGAGGTCGCCGGGCGAGTCGACCCGCAGGAGCGCGGAAACGAACCCGCCGTCGGTAGCGGGATCGGCGACGGAGTCGGTGGATCCCCGGACGGAACGGGTATCGCCACGCGCGTCGATTATCGTCACCCGTTCCGGCGCGGCCTCGGCGTGTCGGTGCCACGCCTCGCGGTAGTCGTCGGGCGAACGTGTGAACGAAACATAAAGTATCTGTTCGTCGCTGGTTCCCTCCACGGTCAGCAGGTCGGTACAGGCGGCCGTCTCCGCCGGTTCGAACCGCGGGCAGAGGAGCAAGACGTTGTCGCCGGCCTGTAGCCCGTCCAGCAGGTGGGCCGGAAGCGTTCGCATCGACGGAGCGTTCGGCCACTTCGAGTGAAAAGGTTCACGCGAGGTGGTTGCGGCTTCGTTCGGATCGACTGCGGGTCGCTTGCGGTCGTGGTCGAGGTCCACGACGCCCGATCGGCTGATATGTTGCCGGCTATAATTTCGTGAAGATGTCCGCCGCCCCGGGGCGACGAAATACCGGTAACACTCACGTCAGCGCCTGTTCAAGTAGGTGGGGCGCTTACCGGGGGACAATGGCAGACCCGACACCCACACCCGGAATCCACCACGTGACCTGTATCGCCGGCGACCCCCAGGAGAACCTGGACTTCTGGGTCGAGACGCTCGGCCTGCGTCTCGTCAAGCGGTCGATCAACCAGGACGACGCCGGCACGTACCACTTCTTCTACGCCGACACCGAGGGCACGCCGGGAACGAGCATGACGTTCTTCCCCTGGGGGGACATGACCCGCGGGACGGTCGGTTCCGGACAGGTCTCTCGGACCGCTTTCCGCGTTCCCGAGGGCTCGCTGGACTACTGGGAGGGCCGCTTCGACGAGCACGGCGTCGACTACGACGACCGCGTTGAGCGGTTCGGTAGCGGGGTGCGAAGCGCCTCGGAGAACGCGAGCGGCGAAGCGCCGCGAGCAGAGACGGTGCTCCCGTTCCGCGATCCGGACGGCCTCCCGGTCGAACTGGTCGCGGTCGAGACCCCCGACGACGACCCCGTCGACCCCTGGACGGAGTTCGTCCCCGCCGAACGCGCAATCAGGGGGTTCCACTCGGTGACGCTCCGGGTGACCGACCCCCGGCCGTCCGAGGAACTGCTGGCGACGATGGGCTTCGAGCGCGTCGGGACCGAGCGATCCCGGGGCGACACGCCGGGCGACGAGCGCACGCGGTTTGCCGCCGAGGGACCGGTCGGCAAGTACGTCGACGTCATCCCGACCGTCGAGGCCGGCCGGCAGGGCCGCGGGACGGTCCACCACGTCGCCTTCCGGACGCCGACCGACGAGGACCAGGAGTCGATGCGCAGGGCCGTCCGGCGGGAAGGGCTGCGCCCCACCCAGCAGATCGACCGCCACTGGTTCCGCTCGGTCTACTTCCGCGAACACGGGGGCGTGCTCTTCGAACTCGCGACGACCGACCCGGGCTATACCACCGACGAACCCCCCGACGATCTGGGCGGGCGGCTCGTCCTCCCCGGGAAGTTCGAGGACCGCCGCGAGGAGATCGAGGCGGGACTCGCTGACGTGACCGTCCCACGGGCGGAGACGGCCGAAGCCGACGATTGATACCGGTATTTCGCCGACCGATTCGACGAGATCCGGAACTGATTTACAACCGGCCGTATCACGGTTCCTGTTTCGGGACGTACTTCTCCACGGCGGCGAAGACTCGCAAAATCACTGCATGACCGCCCGGGCGTCGCTGCCGGCGCCTACAGGATTTGCTCGCCCAGCGCGCTGGCCGCGAGTTCGACGGCGAGTTCCGCCGTGCGGTTGTGCTCATCGAGGATGGGGTTCGCCTCGACGAGTTCCAGCGAGGCCAGTTCGTCGCCCGCCGTTCGGGAGACCAGTTCCATCGCGGTGTGGCCCTCGCGATAGGTGGCGCCACCCCGGACCGGCGTCCCGACGCCGGGCGCCTCCCGGGGGTCGAGGAAGTCCAGGTCGAAGCTGACGTGGAGGCCGCCGGTACCGTCGGTGGCCACGCCGACGGCCTCCCGGGTGACCGCCGGGAGGCCGCGCTCGTCGACGTCGGTCATCGTGTAGACGGTCACGTCGCTCTCGCGGAGCGCGACGCGTTCCTCCTCGTCGAGGTCGCGGGCGCCGACGACCGCGACGTTTTCCGGTTCGACACCGGCGTCGGCCCACTCGCGGCCCCGGAAGGTCCCGCGCCCGAGGATGGCGGCGAGCGACATGCCGTGGACGTTGCCGCTGGGCGTCGTCGTCGGCGTGTTGAAATCGCCGTGGGCGTCGAACCAGACGATCCCGACGTCGCGGTCGCGGGCGACGCCGGCGACGGTGCCGATGGCGATGGAGTGGTCGCCGCCGACGACGAGCGGAAGGTGCCCGTCGGCCACGGCCGCCGCGACGTCGTCGGCGAGGGCGCGGCAGATCTCCTCGGTAGCCGCGAGGTACTTCGCTCGCCCCTCGGGAGGGCTCCCGGCGTCCGGGTCGGTCTGTCCCGGCCCCGGCACCGGAACGTTTCCCCCGTCGTCGCACGAGATACCCAATCGCTCGATAGCGTCCGCGAGACCGGCGTATCTGACCGCCGACGGGCCCATGTCGACGCCGCGCCTGTCGGCACCCAGGTCCATCGGCACGCCGAACGCCCGCACCGGTCTGTCCATACCCGGCGTTGGACGGCGACCCTCAAAACCGTCGGGGCCATCTCCGAGGCTTTCGAACCCGCTACTGATACTGGGAACAGACCGTCTCGAGGCCTTCCTCGAAGCCTATCTCGGGCTCCCAGCCGGTCGCCTCGCGCATCTTCGTGACGTCGGCCATCGTGTCGTGGACGTAGACGTCCTCGGGGATCGGGTTCTCCTCGTAGACGGGTTCGACGTCGGTTCCGAGTTCCTCGTTGAGCGCCTCCACGAGGTGGTTGAGGCTGTACTGCTCGCCGGTCCCGAGGTTGTAGACCCCCTGGAGTTCGTGCTCGGCGGCGAGTTCGAGACCGCGGACGATGTCGTCGACGTGGGTGAAATCCCTCGTCTGTGTGCCGTCCCCCCAGACCTCCGGGCGTCGGCCGTTGGCGATGTCGTCGGCGAACTGCGCGATGAGGTTGGCGTACTCGCCCTTGTGGCCCTCGGCGCCCTCCTCCATGCCCTGGTAGACCGAGAAAAAGCGCATGCCCGCCGTCGAGAGACCGTAGTGGTTGTGGAAGTACTCGGCGTAGCGCTCCCGGGCGAGTTTCGAGGCCTCGTAGCCGGTGTTGACCGTCACCTCCATGTCTTCGGGGGAGGGTTCCGTGCGGTCGCCGTAGATCGACGAGGTGGTGGCGTAGACCACCGTCTCACAGCCGTCCCGGCGGGCCTGGTCGACCGTGTTGACGAACCCCTCGACGTTGACGCGTGCACCTCGTGCGGGGTCGTCCTCGTGCATCGCGTACGACGAGAGAGCGGCGATGTGAAAGACCACGTCGACGTCCGTCGGGAGGTCCTCCTCCAGAACGGAGGCCTCGACGAACTCGACGTCGTCATCGAGGTTTTCGGGCGTCCCGAGATAGCAGTCGTCGAGGGCGATCACTTCGTTGTCGGCGGCGAGATGGTTCGCGAGGTTCGACCCGATGAATCCCGCGCCGCCGGTGACGAGAACGCGCTTGTCCTGCATGGGGGCGACGCTACTACCGTCTTCCATAAATGCCTTGCATTTCGTCGGCGGGGGTCTCTCGGCCGAACGCCGATAGCAGCGTCGAACGCCGCATTTCCCGCCGATCTGTCCCGCCGCCGTGACCGCGA
This sequence comes from Halobacteriales archaeon QS_5_68_33, assembly GCA_003023785.1. Taxonomy (GTDB): domain Archaea; phylum Halobacteriota; class Halobacteria; order Halobacteriales; family Haloarculaceae; genus QS-5-68-33. The sequence continues at coordinate 32,194 of PXRS01000034.1, forward strand.
ATGACCGGCCGTGTGGCCCGCTCTCGGACCGGCCGCGAGTGACGAACCCTCGTGACCGGCCCCCGGAGGGGGACGAACAGGAGACGGACGGCGCGGTGGGACGCTCCCCGAAACCACCGCCGGGTTTAACAAATATAACGACGAACGGTCGCGTATGTCATCGATCGAGCTGACGCCCAGCCAGAAGAACATTCTTCAGGAACTCGTCAACCTCTATCGCGAGTCCGAGAGCGCGGTCAAGGGCGAGGACATCGCGGACAAGGTCGACCGCAACCCCGGGACCATCCGCAACCAGATGCAGAGCCTCAAGGCGCTCCAGCTCGTCGAGGGCGTCCCCGGCCCCAAGGGCGGATACAAGCCGACTGCGACGGCCTACGACGCCCTCCAGATCCAGGACATGGACCAGGCGGCCGACGTCCCGCTGGCGCACAACGGCGAACCCGTCCCCAGCGCGAACGTCGAGGAGATAGACCTCACCAGCGTCCACCACCCCGAGGAGTGTCGCGCGGAGATACAGCTCCAGGGGTCGATCGCCAACTTCCACGAGGGAGACACCATCACGGTCGGGCCGACGCCGCTGTCGAAACTCCGGATCATCGGCGAACTCGAGGGCAAAGACGACACGAACAACATCCTCATCATGACGATCGACGACATGCGGGCCCCCTCGGGAGAACCGGACCACTGATACGGTCGGTTGTAACGATTTACCGGTATTTCGTCGACCGGTTCGACGAAATCCGGAAATGATTTACAACCGACCGTATGAGACGGTCGGCTGGGCGTTCCGGTCGTCGCGGTCGCCTCGCCCTCTCGCCTTCACGCCACCGTTCGTTCCTTGAAGTTCGTGACAGATCCGTCGACGTAGCGGGTCTATTGTCTCGATTCCGCAGGATTTGTATCATCCCACTCCTGAGTCGCCCGCATGAGCGAGAACGTCGTCGTGCTCGGGTCCGGTTACGCCGGGGCCGGCGCGGTCCAGCGCCTCGAATCCAGCCTCGGCAGGTCCGCCGAGTTGACGTGGGTTTCGGACGTCGATTACCACCTCGTCCTCCACGAGTCCCACCGCTGTATCAGGGACCCGTCGGTGCGCGAGGAGATCACCATCCCGGTCCACGAGATCAAATCGAGTTCGACGACGTTCCGCCAGGGCCGGGTCGTCGGCGTCGATACCGACGGCCGCACGGTCGAACTCGAGGACGGCGAAGTGAAGTACGACTACCTGCTCGTCGCACTCGGGTCCAGCACCGCCTTCTTCGGCATCGAGGGCCTGGAGGCGTACGCCCACACGCTGAAGAGCCTGGACGACGCGCTGGGGATCCACGACGACGTCGCCGACGCGGCCGCCGGGGCCACCCCCGACGACCCCGCGCAGGTCGTCATCGGCGGCGCCGGTCTCTCGGGCATCCAGACCGCCGGCGAGGTCGCCGAGTACCGCGACGACCACGACGCCCCCATCGACATCCACCTCGTCGAGGGCCTCGACCGGGTGTTCCCGAACAACGACCCGCAGCTCCAGGGCGCGCTTCGCAAGCGCCTCGAAGCGGCGGGCGTCGAGATACACACCGGCGAGTTCATCGGCGAGGTCGACGAGAACCGCGTCTACGTCGGCGAGGACACCGAGATGGCCTACGACGTGCTCGTCTGGACCGGCGGCATCACGGGGCGTGACTGCGTGGCCGACGCCAGCATCGACAAGGACGACCGCAGCCGTCGGCTGTTCGCCGACCGCACGTTCGAGACCGACGACGACCGCGTGTTCGCGCTCGGCGACTGCGCGCTGGTCGACCAGCCCGGCGACAATCCCGCGCCGCCGACGGCCCAGGCCGCCTGGCAGGCCGCGGAAGTCGCCGGGGAAAACGTCGCGCGGCGCGTCCGCGGCCAGCCGCTCACCGAGTGGACCCACAAGGACAAGGGCACGGTCGTCTCCGTCGGCGAGACGGCCGTCGGCCACGACGTGCTGTACGTCCCGCTCACCACCTTCGGCGGCACCCCCGCGAAACTCCTCAAGAAGGGCATCGCCGCCCGCTGGATCGCCGACATCGCCGGCGTCGGCCGCGCGATGGACGCCTGGTCGGATATGTAGAACGACCTTTTTTCCCTTCGGGTTTCCTCGCGCGCTCTCCGGGCGCGCTGCGGAGAACCCTCAGGCAAAAAAGCTCGGCCAAAAAAGCGCTCGCTTCGCTCGCGTGAACCGCCTCGCTCGCTTCGCTCGCTCGGCGGATGCTCGTGCTCGCCTGCGGAACCTCGAAGGGCCCTGAGAGCGGCGTCCGTGGTGCCCTACTCCCCGAGCCCGAGCCCCGGGTGCCACCGCTCTGCCCCCGCCGCCTCCGCGGCCGCGTCCATGTCGGCGAGTATCGAGACGGCCTCGCTGGCGCACTCGGCGGCCTTGCGCTCGCCCTCCGTCCTGAACTCGCCGGTGACGCGGTTGGCGTAGACGGTACAGACCGCGCCCGCCCGCAGGCCGTAGAGGTTCGCCAAGGTCGTGACGGCGGCGGCCTCCATCTCGAAGTTGAGGACGTTCGCCGCCCGGAGGTTCCTGACGAGTTCGTCGCTCCCGGCGGCCTCGAAGCCCTCGAGACCGGGGCGGCCCTGCCCGGCGTAGAAACTGTCCGTGCTGGCGGTGAGACCGACGTGGTAGTCGTAGCCGAGGCGCTCGGCCGCGGCGACGAGCGCGCTGACGACCCGGTCGTCGGCGACGGCCGGGTAGTCCTCGCGGACGTACGCCTTGCTCGTCCCCTCCTGGCGGACGGCGCCCGCGGTGATGACCAGGTCGCCGACGCTGGCCTCCTCGCGGATCGCGCCACAGGACCCCACCCGGAGGAACGTGTCGGCGCCGACGCGGGCGAGTTCCTCGACGGCGATGGCGGCGGAGGGCGACCCGATCCCCGTCGAGGTGACCGAGATGGGCGTCCCGTCGTAGGTGCCGGTGGCGGTGCGGTACTCGCGGTGGTGGGCGACCGCTTCGTGGTCGTCCCAGGCGTCGGTGATCTTCGCGACGCGCTCGGGGTTCCCCGGGAGGAGGACGCTGTCGGCCACGTCACCGGGCGAGACTTCGAGGTGGTACTGTTCGCCCTCGTTGGGGTCCTCGCTGTCGGGGACGTCTCCGGGGTCCTCGCCCGCGGGCGCACCGGGGTCGTCACTCATCGACGACCATCTCCCGGGTGATGGTCTCGGGGAGGAGGTCACCGAGGCGGTACTCGACCGGTTCGGGGTCGCTCCCGTCGGCACCCTCGCCCTCGCAGACGACCGTGAAATCCGGCCCGCAGAACTCGGCGAAGGACTGTCGGCACATCCCGCAGGGCGTGACGCCGTCACGGTTGGCCGAGGAGACGGCCACGCGTTCGAACTCGCGGTGGCCGTCCCGGACGGCGCTTCCCAGGGCTACCTCCTCCGCGTGGAGGCTGTTGCTGTAGTTCGCTATCTCGACGTTACAGCCCGTGTAGACGGTTCCGTCGGCGGTCTCCAGGGCGGCGCCGACCGCGTACTCCGAGTAGGGGACGTAGGCGGCGTCGAGCGCCGCCCGCGCCCGTTCGAGGAGTTCCTGGCTGTCCATGTCTCCGGGTCGGCCGCGCCGAACTAATAGACCACGCCTCCTTCGATGCGGTCTGTCCGGGGGATGTCACGGGCGGAAACCGCCCTTCATGCGGTCGGTTGTACCGATTGACCGGTATTTCGCCGACCGCTTCGACGACATCCGGAACTGATTTATAACCGACCGTACGAGACGGCGTCTTTCGCGACGGCGGTCACCTCGTCGACGAGGGCGTCCACGTCGTCGCTCTCGACGTAGACGCGGAGGCACGGTTCCGTCCCGCTGGGCCGGACCAGTATCCAGCCGCCGCCGGGGAAGGTGAGCCTGACGCCGTGGTCGGTCGAGACGCTCGCCCCGGGGAACGTCTCGGGGAGGCGGTCGGCCAGGCGGCCCATCGCGGCCGTCTTGTCCTCGTCGGGACACCGGACGTCGGCCTTCCGGTAGGGCCGTTCGATGACGGGTTCACGGAGCGTCTCTAGCCCTCGGTCGGCGACGAGGCGGGCGAAGACAGCGGCGCTGGCCACCCCGTCGATCCACCCGCCAAAGCGGGTATGAACGTGTTTCCAGGGTTCCGCTGCAAAGGCCACGCTCGTCCCGTCGGTGCCCTTCCGGCGGGCGGCGGCGATGCCGACGTGGAGCGCGCCGAGCCGGACGCGTTCGACGCGGCCGCCAGCGGCCTCGACGCGCTCGTCGACACGCCCCGATGTGTTGGGCGTCGTGACGACGACCGGGTCGCCGGCCGCCGAGGCATGGACGTAGTGCTCGGCGAGGATGGCCAGCACGGTGTCCTCGTGGACGACTGACCCGTCCGCGTCGACGACGACGATGCGGTCGGCGTCGCCGTCGTGCCCGAGCCCCACGTCGGCGTCGCCGTCGGCGACGAACTCGCGGAGGTCGCCCAGCGTCTCGGCCGTCGGCTTGCTCTCGCGGCCCGGGAAGTGCCCGTCGACGTTCGCGTGGAGGGCCTGCACGTCGGCGTCGAGTTCGCCCAGGACCTGCGGCGTCGCGAGACTCGCCATCCCGTTCCCGCAGTCGACGGCGACGGTGAGACCGTCGAGCGCGGCGCCGTGCTCGCGGGCGTAGTCCGTAACCGCGGCCAGGTATTCGGGGAGGAGGTCCGTCCGGGTGGTCGACCCCCACTCGTCCCACGACACGGGGTCGGGGTCGTCGGCGACACGGGCCTCGACGCGGGCTTCGGCCTCGTCGTCGTATTCCCGGCCGTCCGCGAAGAGCTTGATCCCGTTGTCAGTGGGCGGGTTGTGACTCGCGGTGACGACGGCTCCCCGGCGGCCGCGAGAGGCGTAGCCGACCGCCGGTGTCGGAACCTGCCCGACGCGAACGACGTCGGCGCCGGCGCTGGTCAGGCCCGCCTCCATCGCGGCAGCGAGTCCGTCACCCGTCGTGCGGCCGTCGCGCCCGAGGACGAACTCGCCGCCGTCGGCACCCGCGGCACGGCCGACGGCGAGCGCGAGTTCCGGCGTCACGTCGGACCGCACGCCACCCCGGATCCCCGCGGTTCCGAACAGCTCCATGAGCGACCGTTGTGGGGACCGATGCATAATCACACCGGTCTCGGGGGCCGTCACTACGTTGCTGTCCGGGGCCGGGTTTCGGCGCCACCGGCCCGATACGGGACTGGCCGTCGAAAAAACGCGCTCGCGGTCGGGCTACCTGCTCGTCGTGCTACTGGTCGACTGACTGCCGAATTCGTCCGCCTTCTCGGCGGCCGTCTCGCCGGCCTCCTCGGTCTCTTCGGCCGCTTTCTCGCCGGTCTGTTCGACCTGCTCGCTGGCTTTCTGTGACCCCTCTTCGACGCGCTCGGCCACCTCCTTGCCGCTCTCCTCTATCGTATCGGCGGCCTGTTCGGTCACCTGCTTGGTCTTGTCGGCTGTCTCGCTCGCCGCGCTCCGGAGCGTTTCGGTCGGCCGCTGTGACCTTTGCAACCAGTACCCGACCGCCACCACGCCCGCGACGAGCGCGACCAGCGAGAGCGTTCCCCGGCCCTTCGACTGGCCGGCCGGTCTGATCTCGATGACCCAATCGTTCGATTCCGCGACCGCGTCCGTTATCGCCTCCGGAAACTGCTGATCCATCTCGGTCTCCGAGGGTTCGGACGACTTGCTGAGTGTGGGGGGTCGTAGTTTCATCAGAACCATCCGAACGTTGTACTGCCCGGTCAAAAACACTTGCGTGTAACAGTTTTGTGATATGTTCGTGACCGTCGAATGACCGACCAGAACGGAGCTCCGACGGCCGCTCGACCGCGGAGCTTGCCAGCTACGCGCCTATTATTGTAAGGATAATTAACGGTAATATCTTCGGAGCGGGTCAGACGCCTTCGAAGTTCTCGTGGCCTTCGATCTCGACGCCGTCCCCGGTGACCTCGGCGATGTAGACGCCGTTGCCGGACCCGGTGTCGCGCTCGGCGGCGGCCTTGATGGCCGTGACGGCCGCGTCGCGGGCCTCGTCGACGCTCATGTCCTCCTCGTAGCGGTCCTCGAGGGTCCCGTAGGCGACGGTCAGCCCGGACCCGGTGATGGTGTAGTCGTCCTCCATGACGCCGCCGGCGGGGTCGATGCTGTAGACGTGGCTGCCCTCCTCGTCGACGCCGCCGAGGATCGGGTTGATCGCGAGAAACGGGCCGCCGCGGGCGAAGTTGCCGGCGAGCGTCGACAGGGCCTGCATGCTCATTTCCTCGCCGCGGCGGGACTCGTAGAGGTTGACCTCGGCGCGGAGCGTCCGGATGAACGACTGTGCGCCGCCGACGGACCCGACGAGCGTCAGCGCGGCGGTGGGGTGGATCTGTTTGACCTTCTGGACCGTCTTGTTCGAGACGAACCGGCCGCCCAGGGAGGCGCGCATGTCGGTTGCGATGACGACGCCGTCGGTGGTCGAGATGCCGATCGTCGTCGTGCCCGTCTCCTTGACTGACTCGTGGTCGCTGGTCGACCCGTCGGGGAACGACCCGACTTCGGGTTCCGTGGGGGCCGGTCGCCCGGCCCGAAGGCGCTGTGAGTTCTGTGAGAAGTCCGAACCGGCGAATGGGTCACGCATGCCCCGAGGTATCGGTCCTGTGCTGATAAATCCACCCTTTCGCACCCGGGGACGACGCGGGTCTGAACGCGACGATTACGTGCTGGCAGCCTTGGTCCGTTCGTAGGCGGTTTCGAGTCTGTCGACCACGCGGTGGACGGGCAACACGATGCCGATCCGACGCATCGCCAGGGCCATCGGCAACAGAACGATGCCGACGAGCAGGCTCAGCTGGTACAGCACGAACACGGTCGCACGTTGCAGTTGAATGCGCATTGCAGCGTACTCCTTTCAGCGGGATTCCGGTATATAAACTTTGTCACCGAGCATCGCGTTTGTCTGATCGAAAATGAAGAACCGACCCGATGCCCGCTTGCGTTTCAACGTGACTTGTACTGGCAACAATCACGGCTGTCTATCGGCGAACGACGGGTAACGGGCCGGTTGGTGAGACTCCCTGTAGTCATAAGTTATGGCCATCATTCGGGTGACGTGCGCAGCGGGGACGGACCAAAAACACGATTAGAGTGAAGCGCCGACGTTCGCACGATGAACTACCTCGTGGTGATGGAAGCGGCGTGGATCGTGCGGGACGTGTCGGACATCGACGACGCGATCGGGGTCGCGATCAGCGAGGCGGGCAAGCGACTCAACGACAGCGACATGGACTACGTCGAGGTGGACGTCGGCGTAACGTACTGTCCCGCGTGTGGCGAACCGTTCGACTCGGCGTACGTCGCCGCGGACACGGCGCTGGTCGGTCTCGAACTCGAGATCGAGGTCTTTAACGCCGAGAGCGAGGAACACGCCGAGCGCATTGCCAAGAGCGACGTCGGCGGCGCGCTTCGCGACGTCCCTCTCGAGGTCATCGCGACCCAGGAGACCGGAGAAGGCGACGCCGAGGCCGACGCCTGATACGGTCGGTTGGAAGTCGTTTCCGGATATCGTCGAACCGGTCGGCGAAATACCGGTCAATCGGTACAACCGACCGTATCAGTCGCCGCCGCCGATGACCGACGAGAGCTGTTCGCGCCACTCCTCGAGGTCCTCGATCTCCGATTCGATGTCCTCGATGTCGTCGCGGATGCCCTCGACGTCGATCTCGTCGACCTGCGATTCGAGGGAGTCGAGGTCCGATTCGACGCCCTCGACGGTCTCCTCGACCTCGTCGACCGTGTCCTCCACTTCGTCGACGTCGGACCACACTGCGTCGACATCGCCGAGGACCTCGTCGACGTCGGATTCGAGCGACTGGACGGTGGACTCGACGGAGTCGACCGTCGAATCGATCTCGGAGAGGGTCTCCTCGTGGCCGCGGGCGAGTTCGCCCACCTCCTGCAGTTCGCTCCGGAGGGATTCGACCTCCTCGCGGAACCCCTCTATCGTCTGTTCGGCCGTCCCGTTCTCGTCCAGGAACTCCGCTAAGGCGTCCGTGTAGGCCAGCAGGTCGGCCACCTCGGTCTGGAGGCGCTGGATGCGCGCGTCGACGCTGCCGCCCGACCCGTCGTCCACGATGTCGAAGGCCTTGCGCAGGAGTTTGACGTCGTCCTCGTCGACGTTGCCGTTGCGGAGCTCGGCCGCCAGCGCGCCGACGAGCGACTCGACGGACGCCGCGTCACCGTCCTCGTCACCGGTCGGGACCGCCGCCGCGCCCGAGGCTGCGCCGTCGTCGCTGGGGTCGTTGGGGTCTTTGAGGTCCAGCGTCTCGACGTCCTCGTCGTCGCTTTCCTCGTCGTCGAGGCCCGGGACGGCGTCGCTGTCGCCCGAGATGACGTCCCTGACGACGTCGCTGCTGTCCTCGTCGATCACGATGTCGTCGCTCTCCTCCAGCGGCGGGTCGACGCTCTCGATCCGCGGTTCGGTGAGGAACTTCTCGACGTCCTCGGTCCCGGTCGCCCGGATCCCGTAGACCGTCGTGTACTCGGTACCCGCCTCGATCTCGCGCTCGAACGTGATCTGGTCCTCGTCGATGGTCCAGTACTCGCTGCCGTACTCCGGGTGAAAGCCCAGGTCCTCGACGGCGACGTCCTCCGGGACGCCGTCGACGATGACGACGGTTACAGTCTCCGACCGGGAGGACTGGATCTCGAAGGCGATAGCGGGCACGGGGAACTCGTCTTCCTCGAACCGCTTGTCCACTGTCACCCCATCCGAAGACACGCTCACTCGCTCGTACTGCTCTGATTCACTCATGTGTCCCTGTCTCTTAGCAACGGACTTAATCCTACTTATTAGTTAGGAGAAACGGACATCGATTCGACGCCCCGCCGACGCGACCGGAGTTCCCCCCCGAACGAGGTCACTCCGGGTCAGATGTCGACGCGGTCGCCGATCTCTGCGATTTCGAGGCGCTCGGGGTAGGGGAACGTCGCCGCGTGGTTGTGCAACACCGTGGGTTCGGTCGTGAATCCCTTCCACATATCCCAGTGGCTCGGCAACAACCTGTCGAGTTGCAGGTCGTTCGCCGCCTCGACGACCATGTTTTCGTCGTTGTACCACCGGGTGCGCACGCGCTCGCCCGACTCCGGGTCCCGGGGGTTTCCGACGGTTCCGAACGCGAGCACGCCGAGGTCGATGTCGTAGCGCTCGCCCACTGGCTCGAACTCGCCGGGGCGGGCGTCGCCAGCGTGGAAGAAGGTCCCGGCGTCGTGTTCGAACACCAGCGAAACCGGGTGTTCGGCGTCGGGGTCGTTGGCCGGTTCGACGTGGACGGTGAACGCCCCCACCTCGACCGTGTCGCCCTCCGCTATCTCGCGGAGCTGGCCGTCGTCGACCCCCCACTCGCCGGTCCAGTCCTCCTCCGCGATGACCTCGTGGCCGGCATCGCTGGTGTAGTAATCGGCACCCGTGTTCGCGAGGATGGGCGCCTGGCTCGGGCCGTGGACGTGGTCGAGGTGCTCGTGGCTGCCGAACACGGCGTCGGCCGCCGCGACGTCCTCGGCGTCGAACGGCACCGGGATCATCCGGACGGTGTGTGGCGGCTGGCCCGTCCCCAGGTACGGATCGATGAACACCGTCGTCCCGTCGTCGGCCTTCAGGACGAACCCGTTACAACCCAGGTACCAGATCGCGACCGTGTCCGGGTCGGCGTCCTCGATGTCGTCCAGTAACCACGTACCCCAGTCGCTGGATGTCATACCCCCTACTGCCGACGGCTCCAAGTAATGTATTTCGGAGCGGGGCCCTCGATTCGCGCGGACCGCTGGACGTCATTTCCGAATCGTCTGCGCGCAGTCGTGCGGTCGTCCCGGTATAGCGTTTCTCGGGAGAGATCCGGAACTGATCGACAGCCGACCGTATCAGTCCTCGCAACAGCCGCCGGCCTTCTGCCGCGACCACCTTTTTCCGGCTCGGGTCGCTCGCGATGTTCGCGACCACTCGCCGCAAAAACGTGGGCGAAAAAGCCGCGCCTCGTTTCACCCAGAAAACCAAGGTGGATGCCCCACCCTCAAGGAACGAGCGGAGCGAGTGAGTAGGGTGGGGAGGAAACCGACAACTGCCACAGAACCGAACGGCCGTGGCAGTCTGACTCCCAAGTGTATATAATACTCCGGCTCACACGTGAACACGCTGATGGAGGTCAAGCGTACCGTCCCCGTCAAACTCGACGTCCCCAACGAGCGGCGCAACGACCTCCACACCACCATCGAGCAGTTCAACGACGCCGCCAACCACACGGTCGAGCACGGCCGCAACGACGACGGCTACCTCATCCTGAACAAGTCCACCATCCACGACAAGCTGTACTACGACCTCCGAGAGCGCACGAACCTGCCATCGAACCTGTGCATCCGCGCCTACTCGAAGGCTGTCGAGGCGATGAAGTCCACGGTCGAAAACTGGAAGGACGGCGAGAGCCGCCCACTTCCGTCGTTCGACCAGCCGTCCGCCGTCTACGACAAGCGGACGCTGACCATCCACGACCGAAGCGCAACCCTCTCGACAGTCAACGGACGGGTCGAAGTCGAGTATGTCCTCGGAGACTATCAGCGGTCGTACTTGGACGACGACGAGTACGAACGCCGGATGGGGACGTTGCACTACCGCGAGGATGAAGACGCCTTCTACCTCCATATCGTGCTGTTGAAAGAGGTGGAGGAACGGGACGGCGACCGCGTGATGGGCGTTGATTTGAACCTGAAGAACGTCGCTGTGACCAGCACGGGGGAGTTCTACGATGGAGGCGAACTGTTGTGGGGACAGAACCACTACTTCCGAGTCCGTCGGAGCCTCCAAGACAAAGGCACTCGGCCCGCAAAGCAGGCGCTTGCGCGACTGTCGGGCCGAGAAAACCGCTTCGTCTTGGACCGCCTGCACACCATTTCTCGGCGGGTTGTCGAAGAAGCGCGGTCCCACGACTGTTCGTATATCGCCGTCGAGGACCTGACGCACATCCGCGACCGAATGGACAACGGTAACGACCGCATCAAGCGTCAGATGCACAATTGGGCGTTCCGCGAACTCCAAGAGCTGGTCGCGTACAAGGCCGCCGAGTACGGTATCCGGGTCGAAGAGGTGAACCCGGCGTTCTCGTCGCAGACCTGCTCACGATGCGGCCACCAGTCCAGCACGAACCGGGACAGCGACACGGGCTGGTTCGCGTGCAACGACTGTGGATACGAACTGGACGGCGACTACAACGCAGCGAAGAACATCGGCAAGCGACTGCTAACTGTACCGGAGGGCAAACGCCCCTCTGGGTTGGGCGACGGTCAACTCGCCCTCAAGTCCGGGACGGTGAACGGGAACAGGGAGTACACCCCCGACGGCCCATCCGGGTCGGCAGACCAGGAGTCCACGGGCAAGCCCCACCCTCAAAGCCCTGAAGGCGCTTAGGGTGGGGTAGTTGACTCGGCGCGGTGAAACGGCTCCCGGTCGCCGTACGTCGTCCGGAGATCCGCCATCTCAGTCCTCACAGCAGCCGCCGGCCTTCTGTCCGAAGTCGACTTCGAGGGGTTCGGAGACGACCTCGTTGAGTTCCTGCAGGCGCAGTTCCAGGTCGCTCTGGGCCGCGAGGTAGTCGGACATCTCGGGGATGGAGTGGAGTTCCTCCTGGGCGTTCTGGAGTTCGCGGAGGTCGTCGCGCGTCGCCTCGCCGGCCTGGCGCGCGAGCATGAACTCCTCGCGGACCTGTTCGAACTCCCGGACCTCCGTCTGGATCCCCTCGTCGGCCTCGACGACTTCCTTCGTCGCCAGGAATCGCTGGTACTCGGGCAGGTCCGTGATGGCGTCGCCGAGTTTCCGGGCCAGCCCCTCCACGTCGGTGCCCGCCTCGGCCGCGTCCGTCTCGATGCTCATACCTGCTCGTTGGGAGGCGACCGGTTTCAACCTGCCGACTCCGGCGACGGCGGTCACTCCTCCGGAAGGGTCGTCGGGTTCCGGTCGAGTCGGAACCGGCCGGTGAACCGCCTCGGGGTCAAGCCCCGAGGCTTCCCGTTTCAATGACGCGACTTGCAGGAACCGACGAAGACCAGCCTCCGTCAGTTTCCACAGCGGTCGCAGTCTCCACGGGCGTGACTTCGGCCTGCCCCAGACCTAACTCCTGAAGACCGCGAGCAAGAACGTTATACGACGCATTCGCGTCTCTATCCACCTCAAACCCACAACTCGGGCAACTGTGTTCCCGAACCCACAACGGTTTGTCCGTTTCCACACCACACTCGGCGCACTCTTTGGTCGTGCCACGTGGGTAGACTTGGACGACATGCGTGCCGTACAGGTCGCCCTTGTATTCCAGCATCTCGATGAATCTGCGCCACGAGGCGTCCTGTTTGTTCCGCGCATTCCCTTCGGACTGGAGCATCCCCGAAACATTCAAATCCTCCACAAACACGGCGTCATACTCTTTGACGAGCCACGTCGTGAGTTTGTGCTGGAAGTCCTCGATCCTCCGCTTGATCCGGCGCTTGACCTTGGCGATCCCATGTCGTTGTTTCTCCCAGTTGTTGCTGCCGTGTTCTTTGCGGGAGAGACTGCGCTGTTCCCGACGCAAGCGGTCATACTCGTCGGAGAGGTCGAGCCAGTCCACGCTGTCGCCATCACTTGTGTAGATGTAGTTGTTGATGCCGAGGTCGACGCCAACGCAGTCCTTAGTGTCCAAGTCATCCACGTCGGGTTTTTTGGGGAGTGCGTTGTCTTCGACTTCGAGGCTGAACGTGACGTACCATTCACCCGTCGTCTCTTTTTTCAAGGTGACTTCTTTGATGGTGGCATTATCGGGGATGGAACGGTGATGGCAAATCGGGATGTCACCGATTTTGGAAAGCCAGAGTATGGCAGTCCGACCACTCGTGTTTTTGAGTTCGAAGCCGGACTGCGAGTAGGTCACGCTTTGGTACTCTCGCGGTGGCTTCCACCGAAGTTCACCGACCTTGTATCCCTTCTCTTTCTTGTCAGATAAGTTCGAGAGGTTGTCATAGAAGCGTTCGACGGTTTTCTGCAACGCTTTCGAGTGGGCTTGTGAGAACACGGGCCACTCGTCCTTCCACTCGGTGAGGCGCTTCTGATGTTGGTACGCTGACCCGACTTTGTCCTCGTCAGTGTCGAGGGTGTCGTATTCGTATCGGGTGTGGTTATAGGCTTGGCGGTGGATGTCGATGTGGCGCTCCGCTTCCGCAGTTACGCCTGTTCGGTCGGGATAGGCGCGGAAACGGTAGTCGTACCACATCGCTGTACCGTGATTATCGGTGCGTTGCTACTTAATGGTTGGTAGCACAGAGTGTCGGCTTCAACCCCGGGTCAAGCCCCGGGGCATTCGCCTCGACCGCCAGTAAAGGCGACGACCGTCGCGACGGGGTAGGCCACCGCGAGGACCGCCGCCCGGGCGACGACCGGTGAGGGCAGCGCCACGTCGAGCCGCGAGAGCGCAGCGAGGCCGAGCAGGCTCGCGGTTGCGGTCGTCACGAGCAGGGCGGCCACGAACGGGTAACTCCCGCCGGTGGCGACGACGAACGCGACGAACCCTGCCGACCCCGCGCCGAGCGGGTCGCCCGTCGCGAGCGTGACGACCACCGACAGCGCCGGGAAGACCACGACGAAGCGTCCGACTGCCGCGATCAGGAAGTCCACCGTCGCGTACCCCCAGGAGCGAAGCGTCACGGAGGCGACTCCGCGTGGGGTCATTATAGAGGCGTCGGTCAGAGACCGAGGAGCCAGTCGAGGACGGCCACGGTCACGACCAGAGCGCCGACGAGTCCGAGCAGGAACACGGCGATTCCGGCGTTCCGCCGGCGGGCGCTCGGTCCTTCGGTGCCGGAAGACCCGCGCTCGTCCCAGGCGTTGGGCTCGAAGGGGTTCTCCGCGAGGAGGTCGAATCGGTCCCCGACGCGGACGAGGGCGAATATCTGGCCGACGAGGAGACAGAGCGACACCCCGAACGCGAGCGCGTCTCGGGCCGAGAGAGCCGCGAGAACGAACTGCGGGGAAGCCATCGGCGGCCGGTTAGGAACCCGGGACCGTGAGTCTGACGACTGGCGCGGCGTCACGGCCGAAAACACGCCTGTTATACGGCCGCGGCCGATACACGGTGCCAATGAGCCAGGACACGAGCGACGATGCGGGCCCGCCCGACCCGGGGGCCCGCGAGGGCGACCTGACCCGGACGGGGATGGCGCTGAAACACGACCGCGAGTGGGACTACGAACTCGACCGGATCGTCGACGCCGTCGCGGAGCGCGGCGCCGAGACGGTCGGCCTGCAGTTCCCCGAGGGGCTCAAGCGCCGCGGCCCGAAGGTCGCCGACGACCTCCGCGAATCGCTGCCCGACGACGTGACAGTCATGATCTCCGGCCAGCCCTGTTACGGCGCCTGCGACCTCGACACCTACCTGATGCGACGGACGGACGTGTTCGTCCACTTCGGGCACAGCCCGATGAAGGAGTCGGACAAGATCATCTACGTTCCTCTCTTCTCGAACGTCGACGTCTTCCCCATCATGGAGCGGGCGGTCGACGAGCAACTCGCGCCCGCGGAGGCGGACCCGGACGTCGGCCTCGTGACGACGGCCCAGCACATGAACACGTTCGACGAGATGCGCTCGTGGCTGGAAGAGCGGGGCTACTCGGTCCACACGCGCAAGGGCGACGAGCGGCTGACCCACGAGGGGCAGGTGCTGGGCTGTAACTACGCCTCGGCGGACGTGGACGCCGACCGGATACTCTACGTCGGCGGCGGCAAGTTCCACCCGCTGGGGCTGGCGATGGAACACCCCGACAAGCACGTCGTCATCGCCGACCCCGTCAACAACGCCGTCTCCGTAGCGGACACGGAGAAGTTCATGAAACAGCGCTACGGCGCCGTCCACCGCGCGATGGACGCAGAGGAGTGGGGGGTCATCTTCTGTACCAAGATCGGACAGGGCCGCTGGGAGATCGCACAGGAGATAGTCGAGGAGAACGACGACGCCTACCTCCTCACGATGGACGAGGTGACGCCTGACCGCCTGACGAACTTCGGCCTCGACGCGTACGTCAACACGGGCTGTCCCCGGATCACGACCGACGACGGCCCGCAGTTCAAACAGCCGATGCTCACCCCCCAGGAGTACCGCATCGCCATCGGCGAGGAACCCCTCGAAGCCCTGGAGTTCGACACCTTTCACGGCACCTGGTGACACGGTCGGTTGTACCGATTTACCGGTGATCCGTCGAGCGGTTCGACGAAATCCGGAACCGACTTCCAACCGGCCGTACGAGTCGACCGCCGTCGTGTGGCAGACGGCGTTGCCTCCCGTAAAATATCAATATAGATAATCGATGCGACAGAGTTTTGTGTCACGGATGACAACTTCTTCGAAGATATGCCCGGTAAAGCGACCGCACGGTGGCAGGGGTCCGAACGGTGAACGGGGACCGACCGGCGTCGTCGACGTACGTCAGACCGCTGGAGCGGTGCGATCCGGCGCCGACGGTGCTCTGTGTGGCCTCCGACGAGGCGCTGCTCTCGTCGTTGGTGTCAGGACTGGAGCGAGCGGACCCGGACATCAGGCCGCTGGAGGCGCGGACGCTCGCCCAGGCGTTCCAGGTTATCGACGCCGAGAACCCGGGCTGTGTCGTGAGTGCGCTCTCGCTGGCCGACGTCGACGGGGTGCAATTTCTGCGTCAGATCCGGGCGAAATACGACGACCTGCCGTTCGTCCTCGTGGCCGACCGGGGGTCCGAGTCGGTCGCCGCGGACGCGATCAACGAGGGCGTCGACGGCTACGTTCCCTACGAGGACGAACTCGGCGACGGGGCCTTCGAGACGCTGGTCGACCGCATCGAGACGGTCGTCCGGAACTATCACTCGTACCAGCGCTTCAAGGACGCGACCGACTTGCTGTTCAGGCTGACCGAGTACACGACCGACGTGCTGTGGATGTTCACCGATGACTGGGAGGAGACGGTCGTCATCAACGAGGCCTACGAGGACATCTGGGACCGGAGGCAAGCCGACGTGATCGAGGACCCGGCCGACTTCCTCGAGGGTGTCTACCCCGATGACCGCCCCGGTGTGCTGGAGAAGATGGAGGTGATCTCCGGCGGTGACCCTGCTGACCTGGAGTACCGGATCCGGACAGGCGACGGCGTCGCCTGGGTGAGCGTCCACGCCGAACCCGTACTGAGTGACGGTGAGGTCGAGTACGTCGCCGGATTCAGCCGCGAAATCACCGAGCGCCGCGAGTCGACCAAGCAACTGGAGGCCCTCGTCGAGAACCTGCCGGTGATCGTCTTCACTCTCGACGCCGACGGCGTGTGCACGACGTCCGCCGGTGCGGGCCTGGAGATGTTAGGCCTGGAGCCGGACGAACTCGAAGGGCTCAGCATCTACGAGGCCTATGCCGAGCACGACGACCTGGTGGACGCGGTCGACCGCGCGCTCGACGGGGAGGAACTCCGGGTCACGCTGGAAGTCGAGGGGTTCGTCTTCGAGACCTGGTATCGTCCCGTGTTCGACGAGGCGGGCAACGTCGTCGAGGTGGTCGGGGTCTCCCACGACGTCACTCGACTCAAAGAGCGAGAGGACCTGATCGAACGGGTCAACGAGGCCACGAGAGAACTCCAGAACGCCCGCACTGGAGCGGAGGTCGGGCGCGTGGTAGTCGAGATCATCGAGTCGGTGATCGGCTGTCCGGTCACCGCGTACTGGCGGTACGACGACGAGAACGACCGACTGGAGCCGACCGCAGCCTCCGAGCCCGCACTGGACATCGGCGACAACGACGACGTCTCGGACCTCCCGCACATCGAGGCGGGGCACGCCGAAATGGAGGTGTTCCGAACCGGCGAATCGCGGTGGGTCCGGGACTATGCGGACCTGATGAATCCGGCACACGAGGCGGCGGACCTCGGTCGTCTCCTCCTGGTTCCGCTGGGTGACCACGGCATGGTCAACATCGGGCACGCCGAACCGGGGGAGTTCGACGACTTCGACCGCTATCTCGTGGAGATCCTCGGACAGACGGCGACCAGCGCCCTCGACAGAGTCGAACGGGAGCGTGCGCTCGAATCGCGCACCGCCGAACTCGAACGCTCCAACGAGAGCCTCCAGCAGTTCGCCTACGTCGCCTCCCACGACCTGCAGGAACCGCTCCGGATGGTCTCCAGTTACGTCTCCCTGCTCGAAGCCGAGTACGGCGACATGTTCGACGAGGAGGCGACCGAGTACATGCACTACGCGGTCGACGGCGCGACGCGGATGCAGGACATGATCGACGCGCTGTTGCGTTACTCGCGGATCCGCACCGAGGGCGACGACTTCGTCGAGGTCGACCTCGAAGCCGTCCTCGACGAGACGCGACGGAGCCTCAAACTGCTCGTTGACGAGGGGGAGGCGACGGTCCGGGCGGGTGACCTGCCGCGGGTCACCGCCGACCGCAGCCAGGTGGGGCAACTGCTCCAGAACCTCGTGAAAAACGCCGTCGAGCACGGCGGCCCCGAACCGACGGTCGAGGTCGACGCCGTCGTCGAGGGCGACCGCGTTCACCTGACGGTCGCGGACGACGGCCCGGGCGTCGACGACTCTCAGCACGAGCGGATCTTCGACATCTTCAAAAGCAACAGCGACGGCACGGGCATCGGGCTCGCGGTGTGCGAGCGCATCGCATACCGCCACGACGGCGACATCTGGGTCGAGTCCGACCCCGGTGCGGGCGCGACGTTTCACGTCACGCTTCCCGCCGTGGACGCGGACCCGGACCCGGGACTCGACCCGCAATCAGCGGCGGCCGACGGAGGACACGGGTGACCCACACTCGTGGCGAACCGGTGGAGATCCTCCTCGCGGAGGACAACCCCGGCGACGCGAAACTCACGCGGAAGGCGCTCAAACAGGGTGACATCATCAACAACCTCCACGTCGTGACCGACGGGGTCAAGGCAATGTCGTATCTCAACCAGGAGGGCGAGTACGCCGACAGGCCGCGGCCGGACCTGGTGTTGCTCGACCTCAACATGCCGCGAAAGGACGGCCGCGAGGTACTGAAAGAGGTCAAGGAGGACCCCGACCTGCGCCGGATCCCGGTCGTCGTGATGACGAGTTCGGCCGCGGAGGAGGACATCATCCGGTCCTACGACCTCCACGCCAACGCCTACCTGACGAAACCGATCGACTTCGACGGCTTTCTCGATGTCGTGGGCAGCATCGAGGAGTTCTGGCTGTCGGTCGTGAAGATGCCCCCGGAGTGATGAGCGTGGTCGACATCCTCCTCGTCGAGGACAACCCCGGCGACGCCAGCCTGGTCGAGCACTACCTGAAAAACCCGTCGGTCCGGACCTTCCTGGGAGAGACCTCGCTGACACACGTCGAATCGCTCCCGGACGCCCGGGACAGCCTCGAAGCCGCCGCCTTCGACGTCGTCCTGCTCGACCTCGGGCTCCCCGGGTCGGAGGGTATCGAGACGGTCCGGCGGGTCGGGGAACTCAACGCCGAAATTCCGGTGATCGTCCTCACGGGGCTGGACGACACTGCGGCGGCCGTCGAGGCCATCCAGTCCGGCGCCCAGGACTTCCTCCCGAAGGAAGACCTCGACGGCGACCGCCTCGCCCGGTCGCTGCGGTACGCGATCGAGCGGCACAAACAGGAGCGGGCGCTGGCCCGCCGCAACGAACAGCTGGACTTTTTCAACAGCATCCTCCGTCACGACATGCAGAACGGCCTGAACGTC
Organism: Halobacteriales archaeon QS_5_68_33; assembly: GCA_003023785.1. Taxonomy (GTDB): domain Archaea; phylum Halobacteriota; class Halobacteria; order Halobacteriales; family Haloarculaceae; genus QS-5-68-33. The sequence continues at coordinate 50,904 of PXRS01000034.1, forward strand.
GTCATGGGCCGGGCCCGGTCGCTCGAAGAGCAGCTCTCGGACCCCGACCACGTCGAGCAGGCCGCGGCCATCACCGAGTGGAGCCGCGAGATAAGCGACCTCGCCGAGAAGGTCAGGTCCATCCTCGATACCGTAGCCGACGAGGACGACATCTCCAGGAAACCGGTCGCGCTGGCCCCGGTCGTCACCGAACAGGCCGACCGCGTCGACGCGCTGGCCGACCGCGTCGACGTGGTTGTCGACGTTCCGGAGGTCACGGTCCTCGCCAACGACCTCCTCTCGGACGTGGTCGCCAACGTGCTGACGAACGCCGTGAACCACACCGACGACCCGGTGACCGTGGAAGTTACCTGCGAGCGGACGGACGGCGCTGCCCGTCTCCGGGTCGCGGACGACGGCCCCGGGATCCCGCCGGACAAACGCGACGCCGTCTTCGAGCGCGGCCAGCAGTCGAGCGCCTCCTCCGGGTCCGGGTTCGGCCTCTACTTCGTCTCCTCGATGGTCGAGTCCTACGGGGGTGGCGTCCGCGTCGAGGAGAGCGACCGCGGCGGCGCCGCGTTCGTCCTCGAACTCCCCAGCGCCTGATACTGTCGGCTGTACCGATTTACCGGTGATCCGTCGGGCGGTTCGACGAAATCCGGAAACCGCTTCCACCCGACCGTACGAGCGCCCCTGGACCGCGCTGGATTACTGCTGTGCATTCACAAACGTTTATGAATACGTCGTGAGAATGCACGCCCGTGACGCCGCCCGAGGCGAGGCCCCCGTCCGGCGGGAGGGACCCATGAGCACGAAGACGCGACTCGCACGGCAACTCGCGGTCGTTGCGGGGTTCGAGGACCCGCGCGTCGACCTCGAACAGTATCGGACGCCGCCGGGCCTGGCGGCACACCTGGTCCACACCGCGGACCTCCACGACGACATCGAGGGCCGGACCGTCGTGGACCTCGGGACCGGGACCGGCATGCTCGCGCTGGGCGCAGTGTTGCGCGGGCCCTCGGCGGTCGTGGGGCTCGACCTCGACCCCGGGCCGCTCGCGACGGCCCGCGAGAACGAGGGACGGGTCGCCGCGGCCACCGACGTCAGGTGGGTCCTCGGGGACGCGACCGCGGCGCCGCTCTGTCCGGAGGGACCGACGACGGTGCTGATGAACCCGCCCTTCGGCGCCCAGTCGGGCAACGAGCACGCCGACCGGGAGTTCCTCGCGACCGCCGCCGAGACCGCCGACGTCTCCTACTCGATCCACAACGCCGGCAGCGACGCGTTCGTGGAGTCCTTCGCCGCCGACGCGGGCGGCGAGGTGACCCACGCCTTCGAGACGGAACTCGACCTGCCCCGGCAGTTCGAGTTCCACGACGACGATTCGAAGGCGCTCACCGTCGAAGTGTTCCGCATCGGCTGGTGAAGAACACTCTCCGCCGAGTTCGGCAATGCACGGTCAGACGAGGGGCGCCGCGAGACCGGGAGCGATAACCGAGAGACAGGAACTCGCGGTGTCGCGGCGACTCCCGGTGATCGGTACAACCGACCGTATCAGCTCACCCACGACCGGGCCATCGAGAGCGCCAGCACCGCCCCGGTGGCGGGGAAGACGGCGAGCGCGAGGAAGGTCCCGTCGGTCCCGACTGTCGAGAGGAGAAAGCCCGCGATGGCCGCGCCGGTCGCGCCGATGCCGAACGATGCCAGGTAGGTGTAGCCATAGGAGAGCCCGCGGTCGTCGGGCGGGCTGTACTCGGCGATGGTCGCCTGGTAGAGGGGCTGGAGGGCAAAGAGGAGGAATCCGAGGACGGCGCTCGCGGCGAGCAGGGTCACGAGGCCCGTCTCGGCCGCGGGGACGAACGCGACGGCGACGACACAGAGCGCCGCGAACACCGCCGAGAGCCCGAGCGTCGGCGACACGCGGTCCGAGACCTTTCCGCCGACGAACTGGCCGGCGATGCCGACCATCAGCAGGCCGGAGTAGACGTACGAGGAGAGGTCGAACTCCTCGGCGACGGGGCTCTCGGGGTCGATCACCCGGACCGACCCGGCGGCGTCCGCGAGGAACCCGCCGAGCATGTCCGGCAGGAAGGTCAGCGTTCCCCGGTAGAACAGGCCGTTCATCATGACGACCAGCATCGCCATCGCGAACCCCGCGGTGAACAGCGCGCGACTGTCGGCCACGAATCCCGACAGCGAGAGGTCGGCGTCGGCGTCGGTCCCGCCGTCGGTCGAGACGGCGGCCGTCCCGTCGAACTCCGCCGTCGCGGCGTAGACGATGGCGACGACGGCGGGGACGACCAGCAGGCGGGTCGCCGTCCGCCAGTCGACCGCGCTCGCGATGGCCGACGAGAGCAGGAAGGTGAGTCCGCTCCCGACCGAGTACGTGCCGACGTAGATCCCCATCGCTCGCCCGCGGTCGGCCGGGTCGTACCAGTCGGCCACGAACCGCATCCCGGGGACGTACACCCCGGACATGCCCACCCCGGCGAGGAAGCGGAACAGGGTGCCGACGAGGAAGCCGTCGGCGACGAGCGCGAACGCGAGGCTCCCCAGACCGGCCCCCGTCGCGCCGACCGCGACGACGTACCGCGCGGAGTGGCGGTCGACGAGCAGTCCGGCGGGGACGATGGCGAGCAGGTAGCCCGCCTGAAAGGCGCCGAAGACGATCCCCGCGCGGGTGCCCGAGAGCCCCCACTCCTCGACGACCAGCGGGAGGACCGCCGAGTAGTTGAACCAGACGAGCACCGAGAGGAACAGCGCGGCGCTCGCGACGGCCAGCATCCGCGTCCGGGGACGCTCGAACGGCAACGGCGACGACGATGCCGATGACGACGGCGCCATGCGCGCCCCGATACCGGCCGCCGTGAAAAGGCGTTCGATGCGCCGAACCGACCGCGCTCGACCTCTCGCCGTCGCGAACCCCCACGGTCGACCCGTCGGCCGTATCTACGCGACGGTGGCTACCGCGCGACGGCGATACCGCTCGGTGGTCCGTAGCGGACAGTACCAGCCACGCGGGGCCCGTGCGAGCGCGGGCAGGAGGTTCACCTGCCGCCGCCGGCGTTCTCGGGGACGTACCGCGAAGCGAACCAGCCGATCCCGGCGGCGATGCCGGCGGGGAAGAGCGCGAAGAACAGCAGCAGAACGAGGATCGCCACGTTTTCGACGAGCCCCTCGTTGAACCTGAGCGCGATGAGGGGCAGGGACAGGAGGACGAGCGCGACGCCGTAGGCGCCCTTCGAGACCGCGTCCAGGACGAACCGACGGCGGACGAGGTAGGCGGTGGCTCCCAGCCAGGCCGCGAGCCCGAGCAGGACCGACCACCCGCTCTCGAAGAGGACAAGCAGGACGAAGCTCCCCAGCACGCCGATGACGAGACCGCCGAGGATCCCGACGATGACGGTGAGCGTGTTGTCCATGACGCCGTCGGGGTCGATCGGATGCTCGGCCGGCGTGCTCGTGGCGGTCGAGACGTTCATCGGGTCGCTCCCCTCCCCTCCCGCTCCTGTTTCTCCTGCCGTTCCCGTCGCTCCCGTCTCCGCGTCGCCGGTCCCCGACGACAGTTCCTCGGGGGCGACGGGGCCGCTGTCGGCGAGATCGGCCGAACAGTGCATGCAGTAGGTCGCCGTCGGGCCGACCGGGCCCCCACACTCGGGACACCGCGGGTCGTCGAGGTCCTCACCCGCCACGCGTCCCCCCCCGTCGAACGTGTGGTCGTCCCGCGGTCGAACGCCGGTCGGACCGATACTGTCGGGCGCACCTGTCCGAACACCGTCCCCGCCACGGTGCGGCGATGTGGTTCGCGGGCTTGCGTCCGACGGGACGACCTCCCGTGACGGACGCCCCCGCGGCGCGTACCGCTACCCGGCGCTTCCGGCGATCACCGAACGCCCCGTACGCCATCGGCGTGTTCACCCGTCGAAGCCGCATCGTCCACGCCCGAACCCTCGGCGGTCGGGGCCGTGCGGTCGCTACGGACCTCGAACGCGGCGTCGTTCCGCCCCCCCCCGCGACCGTCTCTCGGCCGACACGGCTCCTGTCTCCCCCCGGTCGAGCCGGTCCATGGGGCCCACATCCGGCTCCGAACGGATAAACACCGACGCTACCGACCGTCGAACGGCGCAAGCGGGCACGGAGCGGTCGTCGGCCGCGAGGCGCCATACGGTCGTGTGTAACGATTTACAGGCGATCGCCCGGACGGGATCGATCGGTCTTCGGTACAAGACTACGCACGACCGTATCACTCCGGGACGACGCGGCGGGAAAGTATTATGTGTATATATATCAGTTTGCGTGAGAGTAGAACCGGATGGTACTCGAGATAATCGGCGGGTTCGTCGCGATCGTCCTTGTCGTGCTGGCAGTCGCGTACGTGATCAGCATGTACAACCAGCTGGTCCGGTTGAACCGGCGGGTCGACCAGGCCAAACAGAACATCGACGTGTTACTGAAGCGTCGACAGGACGAGCTCACGAAGCTGATCGACGCGACCAGGGAGTTCATGGAACACGAGGAGGAGCTGCTGTCGGCGCTGACCGAGGCCCGCGAGCGGGCCGAACAGGCCCGGACGCCGACCGAACAGGCATCCGCTGACCAGGCCATCCGGGACGCGCTCGCGGGGTTCCGGGCGCGGTTCGAGGCCTACCCGGAACTCCGCTCGCAGACCAACATGCTGCAGTTCCAGGAGCGCATCTCCGACGTCGAGTCGCAGATCGCCGACCGGCGGGAGTTCTACAACGAGGCGGCCACCCGGTACAACACCCGCATCAAACAGTTCCCGTGGGTCATCGTCGCCAAGCAGCTCGGGTACACGGAACGGGAGCTGTTCACCGCGACCGACGAGGAGACGGCCGACATCGACATCAGCGAGCAGTTCGCCGCGGCGTGACATGAGCGGACGTGGCCCTCCGGGAGCGGTGTTCGGACTCGCGGGGACGGGCGTCGCCGAGGTCATTCCGGTCGGCCCGCTCCAGGTCTCGATCGACGGCTTCCTGTTCGCGCTCTTCCTGTTCGGGCTCGGGATCTGGATGACCTACCACGGCTTCAACGAGTACCGGGTGAGTCGGCTGATCCGCGACACGGGAACCGAGACGGTGCGGGCTGCGGCCGTCGGGCGCACCGAACTCGAGGGTACGGCCGAGCCCGTCGGAGGGTCGCTGGCGCGGCCGTTCACCGACGGCGACTGTCTGTACGCCCACTACAACATCCAGGAGGAACGCGAGGACAGCGACGGGGACACGTCCTGGGCGACGCTGGACCAGGACACCTGGGTCACGGAATTCTACCCGGACGACGGCACCGGTCGGATACTCGTCGAACCCCTGGTGTCCGCCAAGTTCGAGCTCTCGGACGAACACACCACGCGGATCACCGTCCGGGAGGGCCAGTCGGAGCCGCCCGAGGTCGCCGAGTTCCTCGAACAGGGGACGGACGTCGATCCGACCACGCGGCGCAGGCGGAAGTACGTCGAGAAGGTCCTCCCCCCCGGGGGACCGTGTACGTGCTGGGCGGTGCCGAGATGCGCCCGGACGCCGAGGGACGGGACGAGGAGAGCCTGGCGATACGGCGGGACGAGGGAAGCGACCGGTTCGTCGTATCGGACATGGCCGAGAAGGAGCTGACGACCACGCTGAGCCGCCGGGCGCCGATGGTGATCGGCCTCGGCCTCGCGCTGAGCGCCGTCGCGCTGTACATGCTGTTGACCCAGCTCGGGGTCGGGTGAGACCGCCGATGGAGCCCCACACACCGTCGCCCGGCAGCCGGGTCACGACACCAGGACCACACGCACAGCGTCCTGCTCCCGGACGACCGCACGCACGACCGTGACCGACGACGACCCGGAGGCCGAGGCGGTCGCGGAACGGGACGCCGGGGAGCGGGACGCCCAGGACCAGGACATCGGGGAGCGGGACACCGAGGAACTCGATGCCGAGGAGCGGGACGTCGCCGGCGACTCGGTTCCAGAAGCGGCCGTGGACGCCTTCCTCGAACTCGAGGCGGAACTCGCCGACACCGAAGCGGAGACGGGCACGGGACTGCCCGAGGAGCGCCCGAGCGGACTCGTGGTGGGTGCCGAGACGGTGCCGACCGGGTCGGTTTCGGACGCGTACCCCCTGACGGTGACGTCGGAGCGGGCGCTCGAACTCCGGGTGATGCTCCGGGACGGCGGGCGAACGACGGTCTACCTCGACTGGCCGGGCGAGGAGGGGGTCGAGCCCGACTCGCCGCTCGGCCGGCTCCTGGCCGCGCTGGACGTGCCGGCCGACGCGTTCGCCGACCTGTACGGGGAGACCCTGTTGCTCGAACGGGAGGGGGAACACTACACCGTGCTCCTGCCGCCGGAGCCACCGCGCGGGTCGGGCCGCTGGGAACTCGGGGTCGTCGGCGGGCTGGCGTTCAACGCGACCGTCCTCGGCCTGTTCGGGCTCGCGGCGGCGGGACTGCCGATCGGCGGGGTCCTGTCGGCCCTGACCGTGCCGTTCCTGCTCGTCAACCTGCTCCTGCTCCCGTGGGCGACCTACAGGGACGCGCGCTACCTCAGGACCCACAGCGACTGGGACCAAGGGCCGCCGTTCTGGGGCACGCTGTCGATGATCCCGGTCGTGAACGTCGGCGTCAGCGCGCTCTACCTGTGGAGCCGCTCGCGGGCCCGGTTCCTCGGGACGGAACCGTCGCTCGGGACCAAGTTCCTGCGGGCCGTTCGGGGGCTGCTCTGAGAGGGGGTCGTGCCGACCTGCCGGCGACCGACCGCCGGTCCCCGTCGCGGGCCGTCC
>PXRS01000035.1 GCA_003023785.1 Halobacteriales archaeon QS_5_68_33
AAACCGCGTCCGGTCTCGCAGAATCAGTCGATACGTCCGTCCAGAACGTCAAATATCACCTGCAGAAATTCGAGGACGCTGGACTCGTTGAAGTTGTTGATCAGTGGTATTCCTCGCGCGGGACAGCAATGAACGTCTATAGTCCGTCAGATACTGCGCTTGTACTCTACACCGGGAAGAACCTCGACAGCACATCCATACGTGATGGTCTATCGCAAGTGATTGGTGCTGTCACGCTGCTCGGGGTCGCCAGTCTTGCCGTTGACCATCTCGTTCGATTCGTTGTCGGGTCTGGGTCACCACCAACCGCCGATAGCCCGGGTGGGAGTTCTCCCCCGACGAATCCTGTTGGGTTTGAGTTCGTGGACATGGTTATCTCCCCAGGAATGGTGTTTTTTGTCGGCGGCGCGTTCGCGCTCGCAGCTGGCATGCTCTGGTGGTATTGGCGACAGTAATTTCTGATTCCTCAGGTGTCGTCACTTGTAAATCCCTCCGCTGAGATAACTAAGCCAATATCTTAGATACCACCGACCGCTATCTGTACTCGTTACACCGGTGTTGCCGAATCCGCTCCGGGAGGCCGACCTTCCCACAGACGGGACACTCCTGCAGGGGCGTCGGCGGCAGGTCTTCCCGGGCGTCCAGCGCGGCAGTGAGCGGTGCTTCCACGATCAGGGAGTCGACCGTCCGGCGGGCTTCGCGGAGGTGAATGCGAAGTCGATCACGGAACATAACTACACAGAAGGATTCACTCTCAAAACAGGTTGTCAGAGAGGTCGCCGAAGACTTCCTCCAATCGACGCACTGCGTCCGGGGCGATTCGCTGCGCAGTAGTCGGTTCGATGATTCGAGACGCGAACACGGCAGCAGCAAGTTCCTTGTCGCTCCCTTTCCGATAATCGATAAAGGGACCATCCGTTTCAATCATCGGACCGTGGAGTCGCTCGGAAAGGGCCACCGCCTGTTCCGTTTCGTCCGTACTGCGGAAGAGTCGGGGCTTGCTCTTCGATGCCGCTGTCGGGACTCCATGTGTCGTAAAACGCGTGGCCCACTTCGTGGGCGAGTACCACGCCCGACTGGACTTGGTTCGCCCGGCCGCGCTGTTCATTAAGCGGAATCGTATCGACAAACAGGAAACCGAGGCCCATCATGTCTGCCCGCTACTTCGACACGGTCCTCGTCACCGGTTCGTTCGATTCCTCGTCACGCTCTCGTTCCCGCTCGTCGCGTTCGTTGTGAAACTGCTGAGACTCTTCTACGGATTCTCTTCCTCCCTGAAGTGCGAATGGAGTGTCCTCGTCTCCGAGACGGACAAACTCGTCCTCCAGTTCTTGAATTCGATCATCGATACGGTTTGCGAGCATTGGCGACGGAAAGCGACTCATACCGCGATTTCTCGCATCGCCCGTAGAACGGGGGCACATTGGAAACCCGCTCGGGAGGACCATGCTGATGAACGACCGGATCTGATAACTACTGGTAGAAGGGTGAATCAGGTACCGTGATGGACGACCTATGTGTTCTGGTCCATAGGCTTATCCCTATGGAGACGATAACATAGGGTAACGGATGGCGTCCTACACGACGGTTGCAGACTGGCAGGATGTCGAAGGCAACTACGTTGTTGACGTTACCATCCGCCAGACCGAGGACGAGCAGTACCCGAGCGGGTGGGACTACAGTCTCCACCTCGGGAAAGTCGGCGGCGAGACCGTCCTCCGGTATGACAACGCCCACGAACGGACGAAAGGGCACGAGCGTCACACCGGAGACGAAGTCGAAGTGATCGACTTCCCTGGGATGCTCGCACTCTACGACCGGTTCAAAACAGAAGCAGGATCGATGACCCCCGTCTCGTGGGGCTGGCCGGAGTAGGACATCATCGGGAGGACCACACTATGCCAACGCTCAAAGTCACCGTCGGCGAACGCGACCGCCTTGACCAGCGCACGCGACGCCGCATCAAGGCCGCGCAGGAAGGAGAAGCCCTCGACGACAGTCAACCAATCCTGAATTTTGGATCGTACGCGGAACTCAGCCGGTTACTCAGCCAGAAGAACCTGGAGTTGCTGGATGCGGTCTTCGAACATGAACCGGAGAGCATCCGCGAGGCAGCCGAACTGGTGAACCGGGACTACAAGCAGGTCCACCGGAACCTCTCGGAACTCGAAGATATCGGCGTCATCGAGTTCGAAGGCGGCGGTTCCGGACAGGCCAAGAAGCCAGTGCTGGCCTACGACGGCCTCGAAATCGATATCCCCTTCGCTGATTCAGATGAGAGCGTCGGCACAGTAGCGCCGTGAGAAAAATGAACCACCAGATATTGTCGGTTCCTTCTACAGAGTTCGTAGCGGTGTAAACATCAACAAGAAGTTGACTCAGAACTCCACTCTCAAAGCGTGAACAGAGTGTCCTCGTCACCGAGACGACCAAACCCATCGGCTAGCTCCTGGGTACGGTCGTCGATGTGGTATCTTACGAGAGCGGGATAATATCGCTCGAACTGACCCCTCATCACTGGTTCCTTCTTCACCAGGGAACTCTGGGTCGGCGAGTTCTTCCGCATCCATACAAACGAACTGGACGAGGTTCTCCGCTGTGGCCAACTTCTCTTTCGCCCGCTGAAGATGCGTATCGACGGTACTCGGGGAGATATTGAGGATGGCCGCCGTTTCGTCCCGGCCGAAGCCTGCTTTCTCGCGGAGCGCGTAGACGCGGGCTTGTTTATGAGAATTAATGCTCGCCAGGCCTGCGCACGGCATGGCCTATGGAGATCTGACAGGCTCCAAGTTGGAAATCCACGCGAGTAGCGGCCGCACGTTGTTCGTAGGAGGACAGACTCTCGATAGATTTGTTGCCAAACTAACCAAACATCTGGCGCATCATGGGGTGCATCTCCATGAGTTGCTCCTCGGCGATCTCCTCGTAAATCTTGTAGGTGATAGACACTGTCAGCAGGAGGCCGGTCCCGGAGACGTTGCCGATGGTCCCCATCATGTTGGCCATCACGGCGAGCAACCCGACCAGGGCGCCGCCGATGACGGTCACCTGTGGGATGTACCGCTCCAGCACTTTCTCGATAACGCTGACGTTCCGGCGGAAGCCGGGGATCTCCATCCCGGAGTTGTGTATCTGCTTGGCCGTCGCTTCCGGGCCCATGTCGGTGGTTTCGACCCAGAAGATGGCGAATATCGCGCCGCCTATCACCATGAAGGTGAGGTCGATGCCGACTCGCAGCATGATCTGCCAGGGTTCGGCGCTCCCCCCCAGCCCGATGAACCACATCCAGTCGCTGGGGTCGCGTATCGGTGCCAGGTAGTAAAACAGCCCGCCGACCGGCTGTGAGACGCCGCTCTGTGTCTCCTGGTAGACGCCGAGCCATGCGGGCATGCTGTCGAGCTGTGCGTGGAGTATCCGGCCGAGGAACTGCAGGTTGGCCTGCAGCGCCCGGACGAGGATCATCGGCAGGACGCTGGCGTAGATGAGCTTCACCGGGAACCGACCCCGGGCGCCCTTGACCCGCGTGTTCGAGAGGGGGATCTCGACGCGGACGCTCTCGGCGTAGACGACGACCGAGAAGATGAGGACCGTCGTCACCAGGGCGATGATCTGCCCGGAGCCAAAGAGCAGCGCCTCGAAGCCGCTGGCCGAGAGCACCGACCCGAGCTGGACGTCGGGCGCGAGCACGGCCCCGCCAGCCGAGAGTTCGCCGAAGAGCATCCCGAACCAGGTCGGGATCAGGCCGGCCTCGCTCGACCCGATCGCGGGCACGGAGACGAGGCCGCCGATGAGCTGCTGGCTCACGCCGGCGATGATGAACAGGCCGATACCGGAGCCGACGCCCCATTTCGAGATGACCTCGTCCATGTAGAGGATGAGGACGCCGCCCATGAAGATCTGGGCGAACATCAGCCACTTGACGCCGGCCCTCCCGATGCCCAGGCTCGCGGCGACCTGCGAGTCCACCGGGAGGAACGTCCCGGCGAACACCATCGGCAGCCCGGTCAGACAGCACATCACCAGCACCAGCACCTTCTGGAGGCCCTGGTAGAGCACCTGGTCGCGGGGGTTGTTCTGCGTGTCGAGTCCGAGCAGGTCGGCACCGCCGAGCAGCTGCAGGACGATGCTCGCCGTGACGATGGGACCGATCCCGAGCTGCATGATCGTGCCCTGTCCGCCGGCGAGGATCGACCTGAAGCGGCCGAACACGTCGCTCCCCTGGCCCTGCAGGCCGAAGAGGAAGACGTTCGTCAGGAAGAAATACAGGACCAGCACGCCGGCGGTCCAGGCCAGCTTGCGCTTGAAGGGGACGTGCCCCTCCGGACGCTGGACCGCGGGCATGCGGGTCAGCAGCGGTTCGGCGGTGTCCTTCCAGCCCATATCTATGACTCGTTAGCGTCGTCTGTTGTATCCTTGTCGGTCTCTTCGAGGCGGCGCTTCCCGCTGACGGTCAGCTCGACGCTGCCGCCGGCCGCCTCGACTTTCCCCGCGGCCGCGTCCGAGAAGGCGTCGGCCAGCAGGTGCAACTCGTTGCGCACCTGCCCGTCGCCGAGCACCTTTACCACGTCGACGTCGTCGTCGTGACCGCCCTCGACGACGTCGCGGACGTCGATACGGTAGCCGTCGCCCTCCGCTTCGGCGACGCCCTCCGCCGCCAGCAGCGCGGCGTCCTCGTCGAGCGTCTGGAGGTCGGTCTCCAGCACCGTCTCCTGGACGTCGTCGGGCCGGGTGAAGCCGTGCTTGTCCCAGGGCCCGTGGTGGTGCATCTCGTGTTTGCGGCTGCCCGCGTTGCCGCGGCCGCCGCGGTGGCCGGCGCCGCGCCGGTTCTTCTGCGTGCCGCCGCCGTGGGTGCGCGACCCGCGCTGGCGCTTTTTCTTCGAGGTCATCGCATCGCCTCCAGCAGGTCGTCGATGGCCTCGGTGGAGTGTTTCCCGAGTTCGCCGCCCTCCTTCGTCGGGTGTTTGACGCCGTCGTGACCGCCACGCGGCGGGTGCAGACGTAGCGTCGGCGCCAGCCCCGCCTCGCGCAGCGTCGTCTCCTCGTCGACCAGCGCTTCTGCCAGCGCGTCGACGCCGTCGTAGTCGGTGTGCTCGGCGACCCACTCGTCGTCCACGCGTCCGCTGGCGCGCCCCGGACTGGCAGCGGCGGCCGCCCCGTCGACGTTCGCCCCGCCCTCGAGGGGTTCGCCGCGCCGGCGAACGAGCAGCGCGACCGTCTCGGCGCTGGGTTCGCCGTAGGCGACGTAGTCGTTCACCTTCGAGACCATGCCGCTGTACGTCTCGGTCTCCGGGACGAACGTCGCGTGGTTCACGCTGTGGACGTTGAGCATCCCCAGCGTGTCCCGGACGTCCTGGTTCATGTTGACCTCGCCGCGCAACTGGACGAGCGCTTGCATCACTCGATCACCTCTCGTTTCTCCCAGGTCTCCTGGGGGACGCGGGCCTGTGCGGTGTTCCGCAGGGCGTTGAACGTCGCCTTCGCGAAGTTCACGGTGGTGCGCGTGTTGCCCGACGAGCGGGTCCAGATGTCCTCGATGCCCGCGAGTTCGAGGACGTGACGCACCGTCTCCCCGCCGGCCAGCCCGAGCCCGCGCGGCGCGGGCTGGAGTTCGACCTCGACGGAGCCGGCCTTGCCCGTCGTCCGCAGCGCGACGGTGTGGGGGCGGCCACAGCCACACTCCCAGGACCCACAGCCCCGGGAGACGTCGATGAGGTTCAGCTTCGCGATGTCGATGGCCTTCTGGATTGCGCCGCCGACCTGGTCGTCGCGGCCCTCGGCGTAGCCGACGAGACCGTCGCGGTCGCCCACGACGACGACACAGCGAAACTTCACCCGGCGCCCGGAGTCGGTCATCCGCTGGACCATGTTGATGTCCAGGACCTCGTCCTCCAGGCCGGGGACGAGCTGGTCGGCGATCTCCGGTTCCTTCAGGGGGAGGCCCGAGTTCAGCGCGTCCTGCATCGAGTCGACCTCGTCGTCGGCGACCTGCCGACCGAGTCGCGTCCGGGGCTCCCAGCCGTCGTTAGCACTCATAGTTTGACGTCTCCTTCGAGCAGTGTCTCGCGGAGCTCGTCGAAGTGCTCCGGGAGGGCAGCGGCGTCGAAGTCGCCGCTGTAGAGGTCCTCGTCGCGCTGGTCGGCGTACTCGGCGATGTGCTCGCCGCGCGTGCGCGACCAGTCCGCGAGGACGCTGTCGTTGTGCGGGACCTCGAGGCCCGCGTCGATCGCACCTTCCTGTACTGCGAAGACTTTGCTTCCCGGTGTCGGGGAGTTCAGCCCGATGTCGAGCACCGCCCCGTCGAGGCCGGCCTCCAGCGCTCGCAGCCCCACGAGCACGCCCGTGAGATACGCCGCGGGCAGGTTGCCCGTCGGCGCCTTCCAGCCGTGCTCCGCGAGGTCGGTCGAGCGTGCGCTGGCGACCGTCTCGTCGCCGCCCGGCCCGAGGGTGACCAGCTGCGCCGTGATCGCGCGGTTGCTCTTGCGAGCGACCAGGCGCGGTTTGCCGGATTTCAGCAGGCGCAACCTCTGGTGGTAATCGGTTCGGGCCTCGCGGCGGCGCCGCATCGGCACCGTGTATCGTGGTCCGCTTGCCATCAGTTCTCACTTCCTATGGTGCGTTCGATGTCCGCGACGCTGTCGAACTCGCCGCCGCTGGCGCGGTCGTACAGCTCGCGGTAGGTCGAACGCGAGATGGTCCCGTCGTCGCGCAACTCGCGCAGCTTCTCGCGCTGTGCGCGGATCGCCGAGACCCACTTGTCTTTCTCGTTTTCCCGCCCGCCGGCCGTCCCCTTCCGGGAGCCCTGTCCCTTCCGGTGGCCGTAGGCGCGCTTTGCCTGGCGTTTCCGGGCGCGGCCGCGCGAGTTGCCCTCGGGCTCCTCGGTGCGGATCGCGCCCTCCTCGACGAGGTCGCGGACGTCCGCCCGCGTGATCGCCTCGGCGATGTCCCCCTGTCGCTCGGGGTCCAGCCAGATCCTGTTCTTCCCGACGTCCAGGACGTCGGCCGCCATGCGTTTCTGTGCGCTCAGGTCCGTCATTCGACTTCGACCTCCTCGTAGGTCGGGTTGAGCACGCGGATCGACCGCTCCTCGCACTCGTCCTCGATGCGCTCGCGCTTGCGACCGCCGACCTTCGAGGCGATGCGCACCGCCTGCGTGTCGCCGTCCACGCCCTCGAGGTCGTCGACGTTGTGGACGCGCACCTCCTCGAAGCCCGAGGGGTGCAGGCCGCGCACCGCCGCCGGCGAGCGAAAGCCCGCCTCGACGGTGTCGCCCTTGCCCTTGATCCCGATCCGCTGTTTCGAGAGCCCGCCGCGCGGCTTGCGCCACGAGGTCGGCACCCGCTTTTTCTTGTGGTAGTCCTGCCGGTTGAACTGCGGCTTGCCGACCCGCTCGCGCTCGCCCAGCAGGCGTTCGGTCTCCTCGTCCAGGTCCGGTTCGATGTCGACGTCGATCCGGGGCCGTCGCTCGGTCTCGATGTCCTCGTCGGATTCCGGCTCCGCCTCTTTCTCCTCCTCTTCCTCGATTTCGACCTCGGCCTCGGTCTCCTCGGTGACCTCGAGGCCACCGACGTCGGCCTTGATGCGGGCCGCCAGCGCGTTGCCCACCACGTCGGCGAGCTGCTCCTGGCTGGCGCCGCGCACGTCGTCGACCGTCCGGAACCCGGCTTCCTCCAGGTCCTCGGAATGGGCCGGCCCGACGCCGCTGATGTCCGTCAGCTCCTCGTACTCGTCTCCTTCGTCTGCTGCCGCCCCGTCTCTTTCGTCTGCCGTCGCCGCTCCGTCGGCTTCCTCGGCATCCTCAGCATCCTCAGCCTCGGGGGTTTCGGCCTCCTCGTCGTCGGCTTCGTCGGCTTCGTCGTCTTCGAGGGCGTCCTCGTCGACCTCGACGTCGCCGACGTCGGCCTTGATGCGGGCCGCCAGCGCGTTGCCCACCACGTCGGCGATGTCGTCCTCGTCGGCCGCAGCGAGGTCTTCGACCGTCTCGAAGCCGGCCGAACGGAGCTCCTCCGCGCGGGCCGTCCCGACGCCGCCGATGTCGGTCAGGTCGCGCTCCTCCTCGGCGTCGGCCTGGTCGGCGCGCTCGTCGGGGTCCTCGGCGGACATCAGGCACCACCCCGGTTGGGCTTGCCGGTGATGTACACCCCGTCCTGGAAGACGCGGACGTCCTTGTCACGGACGCGGGTGAGCTGTTCGATGTCGGCGGCGGTCTGGCCGACGGCCTCGATGTCCGGGCCGCTGACCGTGACCGTCTCGCCGTCGACCTCGACCTCGGTGTCGCCGTGGACGGTCGTCCGGCGCGGGGCGCGCTCGCCGAGGAAGTTCTCGATGCGCACTTCGTCGCCCTCAACCTCGACCTGCATCGGGAAGTGGGAGTAGAACACCTCGAGTTCGTACTCCCAGCCCTCGGTCACGCCGTGGAACATGTTCCGGACGTGACTCTCGAAGGTCCCGAGCGTCGACATCGTCTTCGCGTCGTCGTTCTCCGATTCGATGACGACCGTGCCATCTTCTACGGAGACCGAAACGTCCGGGTACCAGAGCCGCCGCGAGACGCTGCCGTTGGGCCCCTCGACTTCGAGGTCGAGGCGGTCCGTCTCGGCGGTCACGTCCCCGGGGATGGATAGTTCTGTTCGTGGCATTAGTAGACGTATGCGATGACCTGGCCACCGATGCCGTCCTCGCGGGCATCGTAGTGGCTCGTGATGCCGTGGCTGGTCGTGACGACGAGCGTCCCGTAGTCGCGGGCGGGGAGGAACCGCATCTCCCACTGCTCGAACTCGTCGGCCCCCGCCGAGTAGCGGGGGAGGACCGGGCCACATTCGTTGATGGCACCTTTCAGTTCGACCTCGAACAGACCGGCCTTGCCGTCGTCGACGTACTCGAAGCCGTCGATGTACCCGCGGTCGTAGAAGACCTCGAGCACGCTGCCGATCTCGTTCGAGGCGGGCGCTACCTCGTGGTCCAGATGCCCGACGCTCTCGGCGTTGTCGAGCCCCGAGAGCGCGTTGGCGAGTGGGTCCGTTGCTGTCATGAGTACTTCCTGAATCCCATGCTCCGGGAGATCTCCCGGAAGCACTGGCGACACAGCCAGATGTCGTACTTGCCGACCAGTCCCTGCTCGCGACCGCACCGCTGGCAGGACTCGAGCTGGCCGGTCCGCTTCGCGACCTGCTCGCCCGTCCGGGCCTCCGTCTCCTCTTCGGGTTCGCTCTCGCTCATCCCTCGACCTCCACGTCGAACTCGGTTTCGACGAAGGCCACCGCGTCGGCCACGTCGAGCCGGTGGCCCGACGGGATCGACCGCGACGCCTTGTCGCGTTTCGACACGCGATATCCCGGGCGCACGAGGTTCACCGTCACGTCCAGGCCGTAGATCCCGACGTTCGGGTCGTACTCCTGGCCCGGGAAGTCGGTGTGTTCCTCGACGCCGAAGCTGAAGTTGCCGGTGTCGTCGAACTGCGAGCGCGACAGGCCGGTAAACGACAACGCCGTCTCCAGGAACTCGTGGGCGGCCCCGTCGCGAAGCGTCACCTTCGCGCCGATCGGGTCGCCCTCGCGGATGTCGAACTCGCCGACCGTCTCCCGGGCCTGCGTCCGAACCGGCTGTTGCCCGGCGACGTCCCCGAGGATCTCCTCCGCGTTCGCGAGTTCGCGACCGCCCTGGCCGACGCCCATGTGGACGACGACCTTCTCGACGCGCGGTTCCCGCATCTCGTGGAACTCGCCGCTCTCGGTCCCGGAACTCATTCGTCGTCACCTCCGTCTCCGTCTTCGTCGTCTGCTTCGGCGTCGGCCCCGTCGGCGTCAGCGTCGGCGTCTCCGGCCTCGTCGTCGCCGGCATCGTCGCCTTCGTCTTCGGCCTCGACTTCCTCGGCGTCGGCTTCTTCTTCGTCGGCTTCCGGTTTTTCGTCCGCGTCAGCCTCCTCGTCCTCGTCCTCGTCCTCGTCGGACTCCTCGGTGACGTCCTCGTCGGACTCCTCGGTGACGTCCTCGTCGGACTCCTCGGTGAAGTTCTCGTCGATGACGACGACGTAGTCCTCGACGGTCTCGAAGGCGCCGTCGTCCTGCTCGACGCGGACGATGTTGTCGGCGCTGCCGGGGGTGACCTGGATCTCGTCGATCCGGCCGACCTCGCCGGCGTGTTCGCCGCTGACCGCCGTGACGAGCGCGCCTTCCTCGTACTCGAAGCGGGCGACGATGGCGTCGTCGTCGTTGGCGACGACCAGCGAGTCGTCGGTGTCGTAGCTCCCGTCCTCGACGACGAGCGTCTGCCCGTCGTGGAGGGTGAGCTGAACCGCCCCGCCGGGGACGTGCTGTTTGTTGACGACCTTGCCGAGTTTGCTCCCGGCCGAGTCCTCGTCGATGGGCGTCAGCGAGAGCCGACCGCCCTGCCCGGGGAACACCCGGTAGTACTCCTCGCGCTCGGTGAAGGCGAGGATGTCGAACATCCCGACGGGCCGTTCCTCGTCGGAGACGGCCGTGCCGTTGATCAGGACGCTGCCCTGGTCCAGGGCGTAGCGGGCCTCCTTGCGGGAGTCGACGTAGCCGAGCACGTCCCGCAGGACGATGAGCAGGGGGACCCCCGACTCGCCGTGCGGGCCGGCACCGGCCTTGACGGTGAACGTCTCGGTCTTGCGCTCGACCGGCCAGCTTTTGGGCACCGACAGTCGCTTCTGGTGGTTGCTCATGCGCTATCCTCCTCCGATTCGAGTCGGGCCTGGCGGCGGCTGTCCTCCAGGTCCAGGTCCGTCACGCGGACGTTCGAGGTGTCCAGCCGGCTGGGGACCTCCTCCCCGTCGGCGGCCTCGATGGTGACGTCCTCGACTGAGACGGTCGCGTCCTTCAGGTCGACGTCGAGCACCTCGCCCGACTCGCCGGCGAAGTCGCCGCGCATGACTTCGACGGTGTCGCCCTCGTTGACGCGGACCGACCGCTGGTCGTACTCGTCACGCAGGTCCTGCGTGAGCGTCGCACGGACCTGGTCGTGGCGCTCGTGGAGCGCCGCCTCGGCCGTCCGATTGCGTTGTTTGCGTGGTTGCTTGCTCATACTATCATCGTCGCCGTCGAGGCGACGGACCCGAACCGCTCCGCGACCTCGCGGGCGATCGGGCCCCTGAGTTCCGTGCCGCGGGGGTCCTCGTTCTCGTCGACGATGACCGCCGCGTTGTCCTCGAACTTCACGCGCGTACCGTCCGGGCGGCGGATCGGCTTGCGCTGGCGGATCACGACCGCCTCCAGCACCTGTCGGCGCATCTCCGGGGTGCCCTTCGTGACCGACACGGTGACCTTGTCACCGATGCCGGCCTTCGGGTGGCGGTTCTTCGTCCCGGAGTAGCCCGCGATGCTGACTATCTTCAGTTCGCGTGCGCCCGTGTTGTCCGCGCAGGTCATCAGCGACCCCTTCTCGAGGCCCTGCGTGACGTCCGCGTTCATCGCTTCCATCAGTCGTCACCTCCGTCCTCGCGGCTGTCGCCGCTCGCTGTGGTTCCATCCGGAACCGCTCCGACCGCGACGTGGCTTTTCGTCTTCGAGAGCGGGCGACATTCCGCGATCGTCACCTGCTGTCCCTCCTCCAGGTCCATGCACGGGGGTGCGTGGGCCGGGACGCGCGACCGTCGCTTCATGAGACGGTCGTACTTGGGGACGGTGACGTCGTACTCCCGCTCCACGACGACGCTCTTGTCCATGTCCGTGGAGGCGACCGTGCCGTCGAGCGTCTGTCCGCGCACGGAGAGCTCTCCGTGGAACGGGCAGTTCTCGTCGTCACAGGCCGTCTCCGGCTCCTGTACGTTCAGTCCTAGCGCCATGTGTGTGCTCCTGTGTTCTCCGTTCGTCGGGCAGGCCGTTCGACCAGCCTGCGACCCGCCACCTCGACGACCTCCCCGCCGGGTAGCTCGAAGGCGAAGGTCGTCCCGTCCTTCGGGACGTGGGACACCCGCTCGCTGCCGTCGTCGGCCGCGCCGGAATCGCCGCCGGACTCCGTCCGGCTCTCCGAGGCGCGGGGCGCCTCGCAGATCCCGACCGTCTTCGTCGTCTCCAGGACGACCTCGCCCCGGACGCCTTCCAGGTCGGGGTTGGGGGCCGCGACGACCGCGACTTCGAGCCCGACCAGTTCGTGTCGCACCAGCGTAGCGGGCGTGACTGGCATCTACTCGACCTCCTGCTCGTCGAGGTCGCCTTCCTCGCGGTTGACGCCGCTCGGTTTCGGAGACCTCATTCGAGGTCTCCCTCCTCCCGCTGGATCGTCTTGATCCGCGCGATGGCCTTCCGGATCTCCTTGATGCGCCCCGGGTTCTCCGGCGCGCCGCCGGCGGCCTTGACCGCCTTGTCGTTGAGGAGTTCCGTCTCGAGGTCCTCGAGTTCGGCCGCCCGCTCGGCCGGCGTCATGTCGCGGATCTCCTCCGGGTGGAGGACCGTCACGACTCGCCCTCCTCGTCGCCGTCGTTCTCGGCGGCCTCGTCGGCTGCCTCGGTGGCTTCGCCGCCTTCCGGGGCGGCCGACGAAGCCTCGCTCATCTCCGCCATCAGCTCTTCGGCTTCGGCCTCGGTGTCCTCGTCGAGTTCCTCGTCGACGGCCTCGTCGAGGTCGGCGAGTTCCTCCTCGACCGCGTCCCCGCCGGGGACCTCGACCTCCTCGGGTTCCTCGTCGAGTTCCTCCTCGATGACCTCCTCGTCGACCTCGACGTCGGGTTCGGGCTCCTCGTCGAGTTCGGGTTCGGTCACCGGCTGGCCCTCCTCGGGTTCGCCCTCGAGGAGTTCCTCGACGGCGCCGTTCTCGTCGGCGGCGACGTACTCCTCGACCTCGACGTCCTCGTATATCTCGAAGTCGTCGGGGAGCTCGGCGTCCGGCGGGATGATCTTCACCTGGACGCCGATCGTCCCGAGCTTCATGACGGCGGTGCCGACGCCGTGGTCGACGATGTCCTCCGCGGGTTCGCCGTTGTGCTTGATGTATCCGCGGTTGAACTTCTCGACGCGCGAGCGAGCGCCCGTCACCTTCCCGGAGAGGACGATCTCCGAGCCCTTGGCGCCGGCCTCCATGATCCGGTCGATCGTGGTGTGACCGGCCTTCCGGAAGTACCAGCCCCGCTCGAGGGCGTTGGCGAGGCGGTCGGCGACGATCCGGGCGTTGAGGTCCGGTTCGTCGACCTCCTGAACGTCGACCTGGGGGTCCTCCAGCTCGAAGTCCTCCTCCAGGGTCGAGGTGATCTTGCGGATGTTCTTCCCGCCCTTGCCGATGACCATGCCGGGCTTCTCGGCCTTGAGGACGATCTGGGTCCCCATCGGCGTCTTGGCGACCTCCATGCCGCCGTAGCCCGCACGGCCCAGTTCGTCGGCGAAGAACTCGTCGATCTGGGTCCGCTGGAGGCCGTCCTCGATGAACTGCTGTTCGTCGGCCATTATTCGACCTCCTCCAGGATCAACTCGACGTCCACCTCGGGCGAGTTCCACGGGCTCGCACGCCCCATCGCGCGGGGCTTGCGACCCCGGCTCTCGCCGACCTTGTGGGCGGCGACGTGTTTGATCTCCATCGCGGTGCCGTCGAAGCCCTGGTGTTCGGCGTTGCCGACGGCGTTGCCGAGCAGGTCGAGAAACGCCTCGGCGGCCTTCTCGGGGTAGCGGCCCGCGTCCCAGCCCTCGATGTCGTCGCGGTGGCCGACACCGGAGTTGTGCTGGCGGAACGGAACCGACCGCTCGCCCGCGATGACCGCTTCGAGGTACTCCTGGGCCTCGCCGGCCGTCATGCCCTTGATCTCGCGTGCGAGGGCCGTGCTGTGCTTGTGGCTCATCTGTCGCTCCCGGAGCATCGCTTTCGCCGTCGCGTCCGGGTCGACGTCGACTGAGTAGCTGATTCCCATGTTATTTGAGCGGGACGAACTTCGAGGAGCGCGTGGCGCCGATGCCGGCCTGGCCGTGCTCGACCGAGGTCCGGGTCAGCTGGAACTCGCCCAGGTAGTGCCCGAGCATCTCGGGCTCGACGTTGACGCGCTCGAAGCTCTGTCCGTTGTGGACGGCGAAGGTGAGTCCCACCATCTCCGGGAGGATCGGCATGTCCCGGAGGTGCGTCCGGATGGGGTCGTTCGCGGTTTCCTCCTCGCCGGCCTCGCGCGCCTCGTCGAGCAGTTTCTCCTTCTCGACCGACAGGCCACGCTGAATGCTTCGCCGCTGTCGAGCGGGCAACAGTTCCGCGACTTCCTCGACGTCCATCTCCTGCAACTCGTCGAGCGTGTGACCACGGTAGCTGAACTCGCCCTCGTGGCCGATCTGGTAATCCGAACTCATTCGCTCTCACCGCCGGCGAGACTGATGAGGCCGTTGCGCGCGGAGCGTGCAACGGAACTCATTCGTTACCACCGCGGCCCGTGCGCCGCGAGGAGATGTCCCCGACCTTGCGGCCCGGCGGGGCGTCCCGCGAGATGGACTTGGGCTTGCCCGGATGCTGGCGGCCGCCGCCACCGAACGGGTGGTCGACGGCGTTCATCGCCACACCGCGGACGTTGGGCCACTTCGTCCCGCGAGCGTTCATCTTGTGGTACTTCGTCCCGGCCTTGACCATCGGCTTCTCCGTGCGGCCGCCGCCGGCCACGACGCCGATGGTCGCCCGGCACTCCGGGTCGAGGCGCTTGACCTCGCCCGAGGGGAGCTGGACGACCGCCACGTTGCGGTCGTGGGTCACCAGCTGGGCGTTCACGCCGGAGGCGCGGGCGAACTTGCCGCCGTCGCCCGGGTTCGCCTCGACGTTACAGACGGGGACGCCCTCCGGGATCTCCGCCAGCGGAAGCGTGTTTCCGGGCGCGATCTCGGCGCTGACGCCCACCTGTATCCGGTCGCCCACGCCCACGCCTTCCGGCGCGAGCACGAGGCGGCGGTCGCCGTCGCCGGACTGCGTCCGGCCGCCCGAGGAACGGGGTCCCTCGCTGTCCTCGAACTCGACCGCCGCGACGGGCGCCGAGCGCGCCGGGTCGTGTTCGACGTCGACGACCGTCCCGCTGACGACGTCGCCGTCCTCGACCGTGCGATGCGACAGGTCCGCCTTGTAGCGGTGTGACGGCGCCCGGAACGTGGGCGTGCCGCGACCGCGTCGTTGTCCCTGGATTCGTCGTCCCACGGTCAGAACACCCCGATCCGTGAAGCGACCTCGTCGGCGTCGTCGTCCTCCGAGAGGCGCACGACCGCTTTTTTCTCGCCGTCCGGCGTGACGTGCGTCGTCACGTCGACGACCTCGACGTCGAACTGGTCGCCGACCGCCTCGGCGACCTCGGGCTTCGCCGCGCCCGCGTCGACCATGAACTGCAGTTTGTTCTGGAAGTCCAGGTCGTCCATCGCCTTCTCGGTCATGTGCGGGTACTTGATGACGTCGTGGCTCATCGGCTCTCACCTCCGGTGAGAACGATGAGGTCGGTGCGCGCCGTGCGTGCATCGGAAGTCATCGCTCGGCCACCTCCGCGACTGCGCTCTCGGTCCAGACGGTGAGTCGACCGTGCTCGCCGCCGGGGGCGAGGTCCGCCGCGTTGACCTCCCGTGCGGTCGCGACGTCCGCGCCCGCGAGGTTGCGTGCCGCCTTCGAGGGCTCCCCGCTCGTCACGAACAGCACCGAGGACGGCCGCTGGTACTTCCGCCCGCGGGTCGTCCCGCGGCCGGCCCGGACCGTCGCCTCGTCGGCGCGCTCGACGTCGGCGCGGACGCCCAGCGCCTCGATGACGTCGACGACCTCCTGGGTCTTCACGAGGCCCTCGAACTCGTCGGCGACGACCAGCGGGAGGTCGACGTCGTCGTCGAACTCGTGGCCGCGTTCCGCGACGGCCTCGGCGTCGCCGGTGGCCGCGATGGCCGCCCGGACGGCGAATCGCCGCTCCTTGTCGTTGATGTCCAGTCCCTGGTCCTTCTCGGCCTTCGGGGGGTGGGCGCGGCGCCCGCCGACCGCCTGCGGGACGCGCCGTGCAACGTTGTTCTCGCGGGGGACGTGGGCCATGCCGCGGCCGCTGCCGAACGACTCGGCGGGCGTCCGCAGCCCGGCGTACTCGTCGCTCCCGTAGTCCTGCTTGGCGTTGGCCTGGGCGGCGAGCACCGCGCGCCGGACCAGGTCCGGGCGCTGGGGCGTCTCGAACACCGCGGGGAGGTCGAGCGTCCCGTCGGCCTCGCCGTCCAGGTCGTGTACTGTCGCTTCCATGCGTCAGTCCTCCTGTGTGGCGACCCGGCCACGGTTGCCCTGGTTGGACTGGGTCGAGACGTACCGCACCTCGGGGTCCAGTCTGGGCCGGTCGTTCGGGCGCACCGCCGGTCGGAAGCGCACGACGCGCTGGTCCGGCCCCGGCACCGACCCCTTCACGAGCGTGTAGGGGCCGTCCACCTCGCCGTAGTTGACGAAGCCGCCCTCGACGGTCGGCTCGTCGCCGTCGCCGATGTCGACCAGGCGCTTGTTGAGTTCGGTGCGCTGGTGGTAGCCGGTCTGGCCCTGCTGGGGGACCGTCGAGCGCACCCGCGAGGGGTTCCACGGGCCGAGGTTGCCGATGCGTCGGCGCCAGCCCTGGCGGGCGTGTTTGCCCTTGCGCTTCTGGACGCCCCAGCGCTTGACCGGTCCCTGGGTGCCCTTGCCCGTCGTGACGGCCGCGACGTCGGCGTACTCGCCGGCGCGAAACACGTCGGTCATGGCGTGCTCGCCGCCGTCGGCGACGAGGTCGAGCCCGTAGTCGAGGCGGTCCGCGAGGGAGCCGCCGCCGACCCGGGTCTCCATCACGTCGGGCGCTTTCTTCGGGACGCCCGGCACGTCGCCGGGGACCGAATGCGTGACGAGCCGCACGTCACCCAGCTCCCCCGCGTCGAGGGCGTCTCGTACCTGTTCCTCCGCCGCGTCGGCGTCGTGGCTCTCCGGCACGTCGAGGACGCGGTCGAGTTCCCCGTGGAACTCGTCGGTCCAGACGTCCGTGAGCGGCCGGAGACCGTACGGCGTGTCTTCGTAGGCTCGCAGCGCGACGGCGCGCATCGGCGGGGTCTCGACGACCGTCACCGGGACGGTCTCTTCCATCCCCTCTCGCGGCGAGTCGGGTTCGTCGTCGATCAGCACGACGTGGGTCATGCCGGCCTTGTAGCCGGCGAAGCCCTGGAGCCCGGGCTGGCCGTCGTCGTCCGGCCAGCTGTTGAACCGCGGCGTCTCACTGGCCGCACGCTGACGCGGGCCGAAGCCCAGCGAGCCTTTGCGTGGTCTGTTTGGTTGTGGCATCGTGTGTTACCTCGACAGGTTGAGTGGCGCGAGGGTGGCGAACACCGCCTCTTCGGTGCGCACTACCTCGCTTCCCTGGTTCGGAACCGTATTCAGCCAGAGGTCGAACCGGTCGTCGCCCGTCTCTCCGGACGCCGGCGGGTCGGTCCCCAGCATCGCGGGCAGTCCCCGCTCGGGGGCACCGAAGGCGACCGTCAGGTCGCCCGTGCCCGCCTCGTCGGTCGTCTCGCCTGCGTCGTCGCCGGCCCCGTCGGGCGCCTCGACCAGCTGGCCGAGACGCGTGACGGACAGCTCCTCGCCGTGGCGGGAGGCCGCCACGGTGAGCCCGGCGTCGTCGCGTTCGAGCGCCGCGTCGAGGCCCGCGCGGTCGACGGCGAATCCCGCAGGGGACTCGTCGACGATCTTCGCCCGGACCGGTCGTCGCGAAGAGACTCTGACGGTGACGCGCTCCCCCTCCGCGGTG
Source organism: Halobacteriales archaeon QS_5_68_33 (assembly GCA_003023785.1). GTDB lineage: Archaea > Halobacteriota > Halobacteria > Halobacteriales > Haloarculaceae > QS-5-68-33. The sequence continues at coordinate 17,680 of PXRS01000035.1, forward strand.
GCCGTACCGTCCGGCACCGGGAGCGAGACCGGGTGTTGCAGTCCGCAATTGACCCGAACGCGCCCATCAGCTCCGACCTCGGTCACGATTCCCTGTCTCAACGACCCCGATTCGTCCGAACCGGAGCCGGTCCGTGAGCGCACGCGGAGCGGCGGCAGGACGCCGGCGTACTCCAGTTCGTCCCGCCTCTCCCATACCGCCTTTCGGAGGTAGGGGGGTGTGGCGGCGTACCGCAACACCGTTTCGACGAACCCGTCCTCCCAACGCCGGACCCCGTTTGAGTCGGGGAAGACCGTCAGCCGGTCCACCCGGAATATCGCGGCCGCGCGGGCCACTGAGCCGAGTTTGCGAGTCGCCTCGCGTCTGTCCTCGGCCTCCCTGGCGAGGGAGTTCGGCACGAGCACGCTGGTCGTCATGCCGTGACGCTTCCACGCCACGCCACTAGACTGTGCCGATACCTCCCCAGCCCACACGTAAAAATCGAGCGCTTTCGCGCGTGCAAAGGGACTGGTTGACACGGTGGGCGTTCACACGCCGCTCTCCGCCGACGGGCCGACTGATGCGGTCGGTTGTCATACGCGTCTGTGTTCCGCCCCGGCACGGGCCCGGTCACCCGATTCGGAAGCCTTTTATTTCGTTGCACGGTTCGTTTCCCATGCGAAGCGCGACGGTGGTGTAGTGGTATCACAGGACCCTGCCACGGTCCTAACGGGGGTTCAAATCCCCCCCGTCGCATCCTGCGAGGAGCGAAAGTGACGAGCGGATGCGCTGGAGATTTGAACCAGGGAACGCAACGAAGTGGAGTGACCAAGGTTCAAATCCCCCC
>PXRS01000036.1 GCA_003023785.1 Halobacteriales archaeon QS_5_68_33
CGGTACATCGGTACGACCGACCGTATGAGCGCCGGTCGTTCGGAGCAGCGACTCTGTCAGCCGGGCCAGCAGGTCCCACCCGAGGACGGCATCACTCGGTTCGGACCGAGCGGCGGGTTTCGTGAACGGCGAGGACGAGTCCCGGGACCACGATCATGAAGAGGTGCTCCTCGATGGGAATGCCGACGAAGACGTATCCGGTCCGGAGCGGGATCGAGAAGACTCCGACAGTCAGCGTGTACCAGTCCCACACGTAGGCGATCGGGTATACGACGGCGATCGTTAGCCATGCTGACCGGAGCGCATCTCCCCCCGCTCGCAGGAGGAGGATGAATGCAAGCGCGCCGAATACAATTTCGGTCACGAGGTACGTGTAGCGCCCGAAGACGGTAATGTCAGGAATCGGAATCGTCGACAGAGGCGTGAACGCCACGGCGCCGACAAGTGAAACAAGAACGACCCACACGCCGTAGCGAGCGACGATTGTCGCGCTCCCCGGGGCAACCTGCCTGACGAGAGTGATTCCCATCAGGAATCCCGACACGACGATCGGAACGGACGGCGGGACGACCCCGTCGACACCCGCCCACAATCCGGCCACGAGCGCCGTCCAGTACAGACCGTGCCCGAACAGACGCCCCCGTCGCTCCGAACGCCCGTCGACCGTCACGAGCGACTGACCGTCCGCCGGTCCGGTAACGAAGGTCAGTCGGACGCCCGCAAACAACAGGAGACCGAGCACCACGAGCACGGCTGCTGATAGCACCGTGAAACTCACGAGAGGGGCTTCGAAACCGTGGATAATAATCTCTCGGAGACCGGGCTCCGCGGGTCGGTCCTCGAGGACGTCCGGCAGGTGCGTTCAGATAGGTCAACCGGGCGTACGAAAGACCGTTAAATCGACAGTTCCATACGATGGATATGGAAATCGCCCGTCGCGAGCGCGGGGCAGTAGGGGGGGCAAGAGCGCTGTGGTCACAGGTGCATCCGGTGTTCATGCTACCGCCGCTCGCCGCGTCGCTCACGGGCGGCGCGTTCAACGGCAGCATCAGTCCGGGGGTAGCGTTTGTTCACGTCGCGGCCCTGTTTTTCGCCGTCTACACTGCGCACGTCAAGGACGGGTACGTCGACTTCCACGTGAGAGACGAGGACGAGAGTCACCCGCTCACGGCCCAGGGTTGTCGAATGGCGCTGGTCGCTGCGGGTGGGTGTTTTTTCGTCGCAGTCGCGGGCTTGGGGCTGCTCGTCGGCGCGGGTGCGGTGCTTCTGACAGTGCCGACGTGGGCTCTCGGATATTTCCACGCGCCGCAGCTCGATACGAACACTGTCGGCGCGACGGCGGGTTATCCGGCGGGGATCGCCCTCGCGTTCCTCGGTGGGTTCTACGTCCAGTCGGGGACCCTCTCGGTTCCGGTTCTCGGGGTCGCGGGGGTGTTCTTCCTGTTTCTCTCGGGTATCAAGGTGATCGACGACGCGAAGGATTACGACTACGACCGGTCAATCGACAAGCAAACGGTCGCGGTCAGACTCGGTCGACGGACGGCAAACCGCGCGGCCTATGCGCTCATGGCGACCGGGATGGTCGCCGTCCTCGGGATGGCCGCCGGCCTCGACGGCGTGCCCCCCGGCGCCGCCGGCGCACCCGCCGTCTTCACCGCCGTCGCGCTGTTCGCCCGGCGAGTCGGGCCGGAACTCGCCACGAAACTGCTGATCCGCGGGTCGTACCTCTTTCTCGCGGTGCTGGTCGGCGTGGTGTGGTTCCGGCCGCTTGTCTGACCCACAGAAGCAGGAGAAATATACCCGTCCGAAACACCGCCAGTGTTTAATTCGAGCAGCGACAACGGCGTTGCGGCATGAACGACCTCCGCACCGGCGTCTCGTACGGGGACGTGTTGCTGGTCCCCCGGCGCTCGCCCGTCGACAGTCGCAGCGACGTCGACCTTTCGACGCCGCTGACCCCGGGCGTCGAACTGGACACGCCGCTCCTGTCGGCCCCGATGGACACCGTCACCGAACGCGAGACGGCTATCGCCCTCGGCCGGGTCGGCGGCTTCGGCACGGTCCACCGCTTTCTCGACGTCGAGGAGCAGGCCGCCGAGGTCCGAACGGTCGCCGAGGCCGGCCAGCCGGTGGGCGCGGCGGTCGGCATCGCGGAGGACACCGTCGGCCGGACCGCCGCGGTCCTGGAGGCGGGCGCCGACTGCGTAATGGTCGACGTCGCCCACGGCCACCTGGAGCGGTGTCTCGACGCCGTCGAGACCATCGCCGGGGAGTTCCCCGACGCGCCGCTGGTCGCGGGCAACGTCGCCACCCCCGCGGGCGTGCGGGACCTCTATCGCGCCGGCGCCGACGCCGTCAAGGTCGGCATCGGCCCCGGGTCACACTGCACCACCCGCCGGGTGGCCGGCGCCGGCGTCCCGCAACTGACGGCCGTCGACGACTGCGCCGGGCAGGCCCGGGAGTTCGGGATCCCGGTCATCGCCGACGGCGGCATCCGTTCGTCGGGCGACGCGGTCAAGGCGCTGATGGCCGGTGCCGACACCGTCATGATGGGGAGTCTCTTCGCCGGCACCGAGGAAGCCCCGCCCGGCATCGTCGAGATCGACGGGAACCGCTACAAGCGCTCCCGGGGAATGGCGACGACGGCCGCCAACGACGACCGCTCGGACAAGGAGGGCGACGTCGCCGCCGACGAGGGCGTCGAGGGGTTCACCGAGTACAAGGGCCCCCTCGAAGAGGTCGCCGCGGAGTTCACCGCCGGCATCCGCTCGGGCCTGTCCTACTGCGGCGGGCACACTATCCCGGCGGCCCGCGAGAAGGCCGAGTTCATCCGCGTCGAACAGGCCGCCAAGGAACGCGAGGGCGCCCACGGCGACCACGACTGGGAGTCCGTCACCGTTGACGACTGATACGGTCGGTTGTGACTATGTACCGGTGATTCGCCGGGCGGTCCGGTAAATCCCGGAAATGACTGACAACCGACCGTATGATACGGTCGACTCCCCACAGGTTTTCACCCGGGCGGGCGACCGGGCAGGTATGAGCAGCGACGGCGGCCGGACGGGCGAGATGACGCTCGTCTTCACCCTCGCGGCCATCGAGCGCTTCGCCGACCCCGCGGCGGTGTTCGAGGAGGCCCGCGAGTGGAGTCGCCACGTCGGTATCGTCGACAACGACACCGACGCCGTCGACGCGTTCGGCGAGAGCCACGGGGTCCGGCCGGACTTCGACCAGGGGGAGGCCGACAAGTGGCTCGCGATGGAGGAGATCCGCGGGACGACCGACACCCCCCGGCACGTCTTCGTCGGAACCTCCGTCGAGGACCGCCGGATCGCCGACCACCTCGGTTGGGAGTTCCGCGACCCCGAGGCGGTCGCCGAGAGGGCCGACTGGGAACTCGCCACCGAGGCGGAACCGGACGGACTCGTCGACCGGTTGCTGGGGCTGGTCCGCGGGGAGGATTAGCTGTTTTCCAGGCGCTCGGCCGTCCGGTGGCACCGGTCGATCCACTCCCGCTCGTATGCGTCGGGCGCCAGCACGCGGCCCGCGAGGTCGGGAACGCGCTCAACCCCCACCTCGTCGCACCAGTCGACACACTCCCGGTAGAGCGCCAGGTCGTGCTTCGCGGCCAGGTCCGCGTCGTACTCGACCGGGGCGACCTCCACGTCTATCGGACGGCGACCAGCCCCATCACTTCCCCCCGCTCGCAGTCCCGCCGGCCGGGTCAGTACCCGACTCCGCCGACGTGTCCGTACTCGCGGTGGTGTCGTCCACTGTCGAAGCGGCCGCTTCCGCCCCGGACGCGGTGGCCCCGGCGGCAGGTTCAGCGTCCACGCCGGCGCTCGCGGGCAGGTCCAGCGCGGCGAGCGCGTCGAGGTCGGCATCGCCGGACGCGCCGGGGTCGGTGGTGAACGACTCGACCTCGTCGCGGTCGCCCGCGACGACTTCGGCGACCTGGGTTGCGAGGTCGTGGACCGCGTCGAGGTAGGC
>PXRS01000037.1:0-41802 GCA_003023785.1 Halobacteriales archaeon QS_5_68_33
ACTTTCGCGGAAGGAACACGGCTCGAACAATTGGGAACAACAGCGCAAGACGGTTGCCCAACGTCACGCCGACCTGAAACGGAAGCGCCGAGACTTCCTCCACAAGTTGTCGAACTACTACGCCCGCGAGTACGACCTAGTAGCCGTCGAGGACTTGGACGCGAAGGATCTGGCTGAACTCCCCGGTAATTCTCGGAATCGCGCGGGGGCGGCGTGGGGGACGTTCCTCCGGATGCTCGAGTATAAGTGCGAACGCGAAGGAACGCACCTCATCGCCGTAGACCCCCGAGGCACGACGAAAGAATGCGCGTCGTGTGGAACGGAGACGGACAAACCGTTGTGGATGCGCGAGCATTCGTGTCCGTCGTGTGGGTTTGAAGCGGATAGAGACGCGAATGCGGCGTGGAACATCCTTTCTCGCGGTCTCGAAGCTATAGGAGTGGGACACTCCGAACGAACGCCTGTGGAGACTGCGCTCCCTACGGACACCGATTCGGTGTCTGCAAAGCGCGTCGTGGAAGCAGGAAGCCCCACCCTCAAGGAGCGAACCGCGTCAGCGGTAAGCGAGTAGGGTGGGGTAGTTCACATCCAGGGACCCGGACCGCAACGGGGAGCGTGTGCGTCGCGCCCGGCGGGGCCGCGCCGGCCAGGCGGCGTGACCAGGGGGACCGTATCAGGCCAGTTCGACGCGCCACGTGGTCGCGCTCGTGTACGACCACTTCTCGATTTCGAGGTCGGACGCCGAGTCGCGGATCTTCACCATCAGCGCGCCGATCTCCTTCGGCGAGAGACCGACGTCGTCCGCGATGAACTTGCTCTTGAAGTACATTTCTCCGTCCTCGGCCTTCCCGCGAAGATAGGACTTGAGTCGTTCTTCTTTCGTCGGCTCGTCCGTGGAGGGCTGGAGCATCGAACTCATTGTGTCACTTCGATTCACGCTCACTGTCCCGACGGGCATATAAAGGCGGGAACCTTCGGCTTGCTTCGAGCCGTTTTACCGGTGAAGGGTCCGGAATCAAGATTGATCTACCGTTCACGACGTTTTTTGCGCGGTCGAGACGTTTTATGACGCCCGTGGAATCTTTCTCCGTGGTGTCGATCCCTTCCAGAGTCCGGGCCGACCTCGACGTTCCGCTCGCCGGGTTTCAGCGCGATCCACAGGCAATTGTTTCCGCGGATGGCGGTATCCAGGGGTGTTCGGGGCCGCGAGCGGCGCCTCTCGTCGTCGGAGTCCCCCTTGACAACCCTTAAGACGGCCTCGCGGCTACCGGGGGGCAATGAGAGTCGTCGTTTCCATCGGCGGGAGCGTCCTCGTGCCGGACCTGGCTCCGGAGCGGGTCGAGGCCTACGCGTCGGTCATCGAATCGCTGGACGGGGCGGGACACGCACTCGGTACCGTCGTCGGGGGCGGGCAGACGGCCCGCGACTACATCACGACCGCCCGCGAACTGGGGGCAAACGAGATCGAACTCGACCAGCTCGGCATCGCGGTCACGCGCCTGAACGCGCGTCTGCTCGTCGCGGCGCTCGACGACCGGGCCGCCTCGACGCCGCCCGAGGACTACGACGCCGGCCGCGAGGCGGTCCGCCGGGGAGACGTGCCCATCATGGGCGGCGTCGTCGCCGGGCAGACGACCGACGCGGTCGCGACGGCGCTCGCGGAACACGTCGACGCGGATCTGTTGGTGTTCGCGACGAGCGTCCCCGGCGTGTTCGACGCCGACCCCGACGCCGACCCGTCGGCGACGCGGTTCGACCGGATGACCGCCGACGAACTCGTCGACCTGGTCGCCGAGACGGACATGAACGCCGGGAGCAACGTCCCGGTGGACCTGACGGCCGCGAAGGTCCTCCAGCGGTCGGGCATCCGGGCGGTCGTCCTCGACGGGACCGACCCCCGGACCGTCGAGCGGGCCGTCCGGTCCGGCGACCACGACGGGACCGGTATCGTCCCCGGGGAGGGCGCTGCTTCGCTCGCGGAGTGGCGCGAGTGAACGCCGGAAGGCCGGCACGACTCGTTTCGGCCCCGCTCCTTGCGCGAACCGAACCCTCTTTTGCGCCACGGCCCTGCGTTCGGGTAGATGGTTAGCACGCTCACGTGGGTCCTCGCCGGCCTCGCCCTCTACACGGTGGGCGTGATGGCGCTCCGGGCCCGGGGGATGCTCCCCGAGTCCGTCCGGGTCTCGGGACCCATCGTCACGCTTCACACCGGGCGCGGACGGGACTTTCTCGACGGACTCGCCGCGCCGCGGCGGTTCTGGCGGGCCTGGGGGAACTTCGGCGTCGGCGCCGCCATCGTCATCATGGTCGGCGCCGGGCTCGCGGTGTTCGCCTCAGCGCTCGCCGCCGTCCAGGAGCCCGAGCGGTCGACGATCCGGAACCCGCAGAACGTCCTCGTGATCCCCGGGGTCAACGACTTCCTCCCGCTCGCCGCAGCCCCCGAGATCGTCTTCGGACTGGTGCTCGGCCTGGTCGTCCACGAGGGCGGCCACGGCCTGCTCTGTCGCGTCGAGGACATCGAGATCGACTCGATGGGGCTGGCCTTCCTCGCGTTCATCCCGGTGGGTGCGTTCGTCCAACCCGACGAGGAGAGCCGAAACGGGGCCTCTCGGGGGAGCCAGACCCGCATGTTCGCCGCTGGCGTCACGAACAACTTCTTCGTCACCTTCCTCGCCTTTCTCCTCCTGTTCGGACCGGTCTCGGGGTCGATCGCCGCCGCCGCCGGCGTCCCCGTCGGGAGCAGCGTCGACGGCGGGCCCGCCGACCGGGCGGGGGTCGAGTACGGCGATGTCGTGACCCACGTCGAGGGCGAACCGGTCGTCAACTTCAGCGATTTCGACGCCGCGCTCGACCGGACGGACGGCCGCTCGGTCGAACTCCGTCTCCAGGACGGCACGGAGACGACGCTCAACCGCTCGGTCATGCTGACCCGGGTGGTTCCCGACCTCATGTCCAACGTCAGCGTCAGTCGCGACCGCGCCACGGTCGTCCGGCGGGTCAACGGGACGGCCGTCCACACGGAACGGGACTTCGCGCGGGCGATGAGCGACCGCCGGACGGCCGCACTCGAGACGAACCGCGGGTCGGCGACGCTTCCCGTCGGCGCCTACGGCAACGTCGAACCCGACGGCCCGATGGCCGACGAGGGCGTCCCGACCGGCGAGGGCGGGGTCGTCGTCATGTCCGTCGACGGCGAGCGCACGCCGAACGAGACGGCCTACCAGCGCGCTCTCGACGGCGTCGAACCCGGCGAGACGGTGACCATCGTGGCGCACACGCCCGCGGGCCGGGAGACGCTGGACGTGACCGCCGTCGACGACGACGGTGCGGCGTCGCTCGGACTGCAGACCCGCCAGGGGTTCAGCGGGATCACCGTGGTCGACGTCGGCATCAACATCTACCCTGCGAACAGCTTTCTCGCCTCGCTCGGGGGAGACAGCGGCCCGTTCGGGGGGCTGTTCTCCGGCGAGTTTCTCCGGAACGCGTTCGTCGTCCTCCTGTTGCCCTTCTTCGGCGCGGTCGCCCCCGGGGAGGCGTACAACTTCGCCGGGTTCATCGACCCCGTGACGAACTTCTACGTCGTCAGCGGCCCGCTGGGCTTTCTGGGGGGTGGCGTGTTCCTGCTCGCGAACCTCCTGTTCTGGACCGCGTGGATCAACCTGAACCTGGGGCTGTTCAACTGCGTCCCCATGTTCCCCCTGGACGGCGGGCACATCCTCCGGGCCAGCGTCGAGTCGTTCGTCTCCCGCCTCCCGACCGACAGCGGCCGCCGGCTCACCTCCGCCCTGACCGCCTCCGTCAGCGTCGTCATGCTCCTCGGGCTCGCGCTCATGGTGTTCGCCCCGCAGATATTCTGACCGACCGGTGACAGCGCCCGACCCCGGACCCCGCGCTCATTCCGTGATGTCGGAGATCTGTGCGAGCGATTTCCGGAACTCGTGAAGCGCCTCGACCTCGTCGTGGATCCGCGCGACCTCCTCGGACATCGACTCGACGGTCCCGGACAGCGTCGCGAGTTCGTCCTCGACGCTCCCGACCGTCTCCCCGAGGTCGGCCAGACCCTCCTCGAAGCCCTCGACGCGGGACTCCAGGGCGCGCAGGTCGCTCTCGACGCCGCCGACATCGCTCTCGACCGACTCGATGGCGTCGTCGTGGTCGTCCGTCCGGTCTTCGAGGCGCTGCAGGTCTGACTCGGCGGCGTCGAGCGCCTCGTCGACGCGGTCGAGCCCCTCCCGGAGGTCGGTGACCGCCTCCTCGCGCTCCTCGCGGACCGTCTCGACCTCCGCGCGGATCGCGTCCAGCAGGCGGTCGAGCCCCGCGAGGTCGCTCTCGATGTCGGCGAGGAGCCGGCTCCCGCCCCCGCGCTCGTCGACGAGCGGTTCGATTGCCGCCGCGTACGCCGCGAACTCCTCGACCCGCGCGCTCAGGTGGTCGAGTCGCGCCCTGAAACTGCCGGGGACGCCGTCGCCCGCCTCGCCCGGCGTTTCGGCAACTGGCCCGGCGTCCACGCCGTCTGCCGTGTCCTCGTCCGTCCCGCTCCCCCCTTCGAAGAGGTCGGCCAGGTCCGAGACCGGGCCGACGGAACCGCCGGTCGCTTCCTCGCGGGGGGCGTCGGCCGCCTCGACCGGTTCGACGCGCTCGACCGTCGGGGCGCTCCACCGGACCTCGGCGACCGGTTCCGACGGGACGATGCCGTACCGGATCCGGACCGGCCCGTCAGCGACGACTCGTGTGGCCGCGACCCTCTCCGTCGAGATGTCGCCGCTATCCGGAGCGCTCTCGGCTTCGAACGCGACGTCGTCTATCGGGAAGTACTCCGGCAGGTCGTCGACGACCCGGACCCGGACGGGGTCGTCTCGTCGGGAGGTCACCGCGAACTGCCCCGTGATCCCGCCCTCCTCGCAGACCAGTTCGCGCTCGACCGCCACCCCGTCTCTCGATACCGTCTTGACGTCCTCGTGGTACACTTCGTCTGACATTGGCCCCACGTCACTACGGATCCGTTCGTCTCGAACAGTATCAACTTACTGCAAGGTATTGGTGGTGTCCCTCGACGCCATGTCGGCACCGTCCGGCGTCGACTTCGTCCACTGTTTCGAACATATGCTTGATGATACGAAACAATCGAAGCGTATCCCGAAACATTCATGTGTGTATTGTTCTATCAACCGGATATGAGCGCCGGAACGGGACCGAACGACGGTCGGTCCGAAACGGACGGCGAGACGCTGGCGGCGGTCGACGAGCTGGACGGCCGGCCACATCTCGTCGTCGCGGACGTCTCGCGGGACGAGGCCTGGGCGGCGGTCGAGGAGCCGGCGGCGGTGGCGCTCGAAGAGTGGGCGTGAAGAGCAAGTTTCCTTAGCGGCGAGGGCAAACGCCGGGTATGGTCAGACGCGAACCGCCGGAGACGGCGGAGGGCTGGTACGCGCTCCACGACTTGCGGACGATGGACTGGGCCGCCTGGCGAGACGCCCCCGAGCGGGTGCGCCGGCGGGCGGTCGAGGAGGCGACGGCCTTCTTCGAGTCAGCCGTCGCCGTCGAGGACGCCGAAGCGGGCGACTCGGCGCTCTTCGCGGTCACCGGCCACAAGGCCGACCTCATGGTCCTCCACCTCCGGCCGACCCACGCGGCCGTCGAACACCTCGAACGGCGGTTCGAGGGGACGGAGTTGGCGCGGTTCACCGAGCAGTCCTCCTCGTACGTCTCCGTCACGGAGGCGTCGGGCTACTCCGAGCGCGCCCGCGAATACCTCGACGGCGAGGTCGACGAGGATTCGGGACTCGCCCGGTACATGCGCTCGCGGCTCTACCCGGAGATCCCCGACCACGAACACGTCTCCTTCTATCCGATGTCGAAGCGGCGCGCCCCGGACCGGAACTGGTACGACCTGCCCTTCGAGGAGCGGGCCGAACACATGGAGAGCCACGGCGACATCGGCCGGGACTACGCCGGCAAGGTCCAGCAGATGGTCACCGGGTCGGTCGGCATGGACGACTGGGAGTGGGGCGTCACCCTCTGGAGCGACGACGTCACCCAGGTCAAGGACCTCCTCTACGAGATGCGCTTCGACCCCTCCTCCTCGAAGTTCGCCGACTTCGGCCCCTTCTACCTGGGCCGGCAGTTCCCCCCGGCGGACCTGGGCGCGTACCTCGCCGGCGAGCGGGTCCCCGCCGACGGCGGCGGCGCGGCCGAAACCGGTGGCGCCGCGGGAGTCGAGCACGGCACCGGGAACGGTGTCACGACCGGGAACGAGTTCGGCCCCCGAGACGCGTCCGGCCAGCAGGCGGCCACTGGGGACGGCACAGCGGCGGCGTCGAACGCGGACGACGACAGCGACGGCGAGGACGGGGATACCGACGCCGAGGGCGACGCCGACCCGGAGACGGGCGGCCAACCGCCAGTCGCGGGGGACGCCGGCATCGAAACCGTTGACGACGTCGCGCGCCACCTCGGGACGTTCGGGGTCATGCCGGGCGACTACGACGACGGCGACTACGGACTAGTCTGTTATGCCGAGGGCGACGCCGAGGACCTCGTCGACGAGATCGAGGGGATGCGCGAGAACTTCGACCACTACGACACCCACGTGCTCACGAGCGTGCGCGCAGACCAGGGACAGGCCGCGGTCGTCAGCGTCTGGGCGAACGAGCGCGCCGCGACGACGGCCGCGGGGTTCCTCACCGACGTCGACGCCGTCACCCGGTGTGTCGGCGGGCCGCTCGGCGAGAGCGCGAGCGCGGGCGAGGCCGACGCGGCGGGAAACGGGGCCGGTGCGACCGGTGACGGGGCGGCCGCCCCCGCGGACGCGAGCGCCGACGAAGCCGCCGAGATCCGCGACGCGCTCGCGGACAACGAGGTCTACGCCGGGAAACCCCACGGGGAGGAGGTGTACGCGCTCGTCGTGTACTCGCGGGCCGACCCCGCAACGCTGGCCGGGGAAGTGGGTGACCTCCGGGCGAACTTCGGCCGCTACGACACGCACGTCAAGACGGCCGTTTACGGGACCGACGGCGGGGTCCAGGCCGGGAACAGCGACGGGAGCGACGTCGCCGCCGTCGTCACGCTCTGGGAGACCGGGGACGCCGCCGAGACCGCCTCGGAGCACCTCTCGGGACTTCCCGAGGTCGTCGGCCGGCCCGCGGACCGCGAGGGGTTCGGGACGATGGGCATGTTCTACACCGTCAGGCCCGACTACCGCGAGGAGTTCGTCGAGACGTTCGGCGAGGTGGGCGGCAAGCTGGCCGGGATGGACGGCCACCGCGAGACGGCCCTGCTGGTCAACCGCGAGGACGACACCGACATGTTCATCGCCAGCCGGTGGGATGCGAAGGAGGACGCTTTGGCCTTTTTCCGCTCCGAGGAGTTCCGGGAGACCGTCGAGTGGGGTCGCGAGGTGCTCGCCGACAGGCCCCGCCACGTCTTCCTCGCCTAGGCGAGCGGCGCGTTCACCGGTCCGTGACGAGCAAACCGAGCGCGAGCGCGGTCGCGGCGGCCATCGCGGCGCCCAGCAGGCCGAAGGCGGGGCCGAACCCGGCGGTCTCGGAGAGGTAGCCGACGACGACCGGCGAGGCGGCGCCCGCGGTCATCAGCAGAGTGCGGACGACGCCCAGGCCGCCGCTGGTGACCCCCTCGGGGAGGACGGCCATCAGGTAGGCACCCCTGGCGGGGCGGAAGCCGTGGGCGCCGAGACCGAGCGCGACGACGGCGCCGCCGAGGACGACCACGCCGCCGGTCGCCGACAGCGCGACCACGGCCCCGAGGCCGGCGGTCGCGACGGCGAGCGTCAGCGCGAGGACGGGGAGGGTGCCGACGCGGTCGCTGGCCTCGCCGGTGAGCAACTGGACCAGGCTCGCGAGAAAGAGGGCGCTGAACAGCAGGTTGGCGGTCGTCTCCGAGAGCGCGGTCTCGCCGGCGAGGTACAGCGGCAGGAATGCGACGGCACCGTTGTACGCGAAGGAAAACAGGACGGTGACGGCGACGAACGCGGCGAGTCGCGGCCGCCGGAAGAGGACGAGGTGGGCCCGCAGGGCAGCGCCCGCCCCGTGGTCAGTGGTCGCCGCGAGCGACCGGTCGGGGAGTCGCTTCGGGACCCGGGCGAGAAACGCGAGCGTGAGCGCGAGGCCGGCGAGGCCGCCGGCGAGAAAGAGGGTCCGCCAGGGGGCGCCGAAGACGACCGGCGAGGCGGCGACGGCCACGACGGCGGCCGGCGCAGCGGCCCCGGCGAGGGCGCCGACGGTGTCGAACACGCCCAGCGCGCGGCCGGTCCGGGCGGGGTAAATGCGCGCGAGCAGGTCGACGGCGACGGTCTTTGTCGTCCCGGTGCCGGCGCCCAGCAGGAGCATCGCGGCGACGAGGACGAAAAACGGGGAGTCGACGACGAGCGCGAGCGCCCCCAGACTGGTCAGGACGCTCCCGGTCGCGATGACGGGGACGCCGCCGAAGCGGTCGGCCAGCGCGCCCGAGGGGAACTGGAGGGCGGCGTAGACGACCATGAACCCGGTGAATGCGGTGCCGAGCGCGGTGCGCGAGACGCCGTAGGTGTCGCCGAGCGTGCCGAAAAGCGGCGGGAACGCGTAGCGCAGGAACTTGCCGAGAAACCAGACGAGCGCCGTCACCGCGAGCGCGTCGAACCGCGCCAGCCGACGGGCCGTCATCGTCCGAGATGGGCGGGTCCCGCACAAATGGACACCGGTTCGGCGACAGTCAACAGCGTCAAGGCGATAGCGCCGGTAGCACGGGCGTGCCAGACGACACCGACCCCGACGTGGATCCGGACCCGGGCCCGAACGTGCCCCCGGCCGAGGCCGTCGACGACACCCCGACGGTCACCTGCACCCGGTGTGACGGCGAGTGGGGCCTGGCGTACGAACTCGAGGAGCTACACACGGGCAACCAGGCCGTCGAGCAGTTCGCGCTCGACCACAAGCGCCACACCGGGCACTTCCCCGACGGGGTCGAGACCTGGCGCGCCGACTGTCGCCACTGTCCCGAGCGGTCGGAACACCTCGGCGAGCGCGGCGCCTTCCGCTGGGCGGAGACCCACGCCCGCCACACCCGCCACGCCGTCGTCGTCCACCATGCGACCGGCGAGGAGACGACGCTCGTCGAGGGCGAGTGAAGCGGCAGGCCGCGGAACCAAAAAGAGGGGGCTGCGGGTTACTCCTCGGGGATGTCGGGGTCGTCGGACTCGGTGGTCGTGCGGTCGACGTCGAGTTCGCCGAAGTAGATGTCGGCGCCGTCCTGTGCGACCTTCTCCGCGAGGACGGCGCACTTGACCCGCATCGGGGAGATGTCGACGCCGAGCATGTCGATGACGTCGTCGCGGTCCAGCTCGCGTAACTCCTCGACGGCCATTCCCTGCAGTCGCTCGGAGAGCATCGACGCCGAGGCCTGCGAGATGGCACAGCCGTCCCCGCGGAAGGCCACCCGCTCGATGACCGCCTCGTCGTCGTCGAGGACGACGTCCATCACGATGGTGTCCCCGCACATCGGGTTCTCGCCCGTGTGCGAGAACGTCGCGTCGGAGATCTCGCCGTAGTTGCGCGGGTTCTTGTAGTGGTCGAGGATCTGCTGTCGGTACATGTCCGAGCCGCCGATACCCATGGTATCCACCGATAGGCGCCACCTCCGGAAAAGCATTCCGAGGGACGCGTTCCCACGATGACGGCGTCGCCGGCCGTTCGTCCCCGCGCCCGCCGGCGCCGTACCCGGGCGTTCGCCGGTCTCACGGTCAAAAGCCATACTGTCGGACACAAGTGACGCCACTGCTCCGGTGACTGCCTCTGGTCTTCGGGATGCACGTCTCCGAACGTCGACGAGCGCGTTCACGCACTTGTGTCCGGCAGTATCGGAAACCGAACGGTCGGCACCCGCGTGGTCGCTGGCACCGGCGGCAGGGTTAAGGCTCACGACCGGGGAGAGGGCGGCGACCGGGGAAAGTGGTCCGCGCCTCGCCCGGTGTGACCGTCGTTTCCGGGTCCTTATATCCACACTAGGAGTATCCGCACCTATGTGGTGAGATATAAATACTGCGAACGAGGATGGACGGGTAATGGCACTGGTCGAGCGCGACGCGACTGCGGCGGCGGACTCGGGCGCCGATTCGGGGGTCGGGACCTACCGGGTCGTCGACCCGATGGACGAGACGGGACGGATGACCGTGAAGTCGACCGACGGCGAGACCCACACCGTCGTCGGCGCCCTCGACGAGCGGTTGAGTCGGCGCCTCGCGGACCGGGCCCGCGGCGCGACGGTTCGGATGGAACTGAGCGAGGCGCCCAGCGGCACGGGCCACGTCGTGGCGCGAGTGAAAGCCGGCGCGCTCCCGCCGCTGTAGCGTCGGGCGCTCGCCGCGGCCACCGTTCAGAGTTCGAACCGTTCGACGGTCGAGTACGTCGACCCGTCGCTCCCGAGGACGCTCTCTTTCAGCCTGACTTCATCGACGGCGACCCGTCCCACCGTGGGGTCGTCCTCGCGGACCCGCTCCCGGACGATTTCCTTCCCGCCGGCGTGGTCCATCCGCGCGATGGTGGCGTGGGGAGTGAACTCGTGGTCCGCCGCGTCGAAGCCCATCGCGACGGTCCGCTCCTCGATGGCCTCGTGGAGCGCGGTCAGTTCGTGGCTCCCCTCGTCGACACCGACCCAGACGACGCTGATGTAATCGAGGCTCGGGAACACGCCGAGTCCGGAGACGGTCATCTCGAAGGGGTCGACGCCGGCGTCCCTGACCGCTGCGTCGAGTTCCTCGCAGACGGAGCGGACCCGGTCTTCGTCGGTGTCGCCGAGGAACTTCAGCGTGACGTGGGCCTGCTCGGGGTCGGTGAACCGGAGGCCGGAGGCGTCCGCGAACCGTTCCTGGACGGCCGCGACGTCCTCGGCCAGGCCGTCGAGGTCGACGCTGACGAACAGTCGCTTGCCCATGTGGGACGTGTCAGCGGCCGTCGCCTTCAGGTTTCATACGGTCGGTTGTAGCGATTACCGGTATTTCGCCGACCGTATCAGCCCGGCGCCGGGACGTAGCCCTTAACCCTCCCGCTCGCGTACGGCGGTGTATGACCGACGAACGGGACGACCGCGACCACGAGTTCTCCTCGGGGCAGGGCTTCTCGGACCCCTACGAGGGGTTCGACATCGACCCCCCGGAGTTCGAGGTCGACCCGGACAAGGTAGACCCCGTCGACTCGCGCGTCCTGACGGACGAACTCGACCGGCGCACCCTCGCCGACGACGACGTCGACGTCGAACAGCTCCTGGAGGTGGGGCTCAGCTACATCGGGATCAACCGCTACGAGCAGGCCACCGACGCCCTCGAACGGGTCGCCCGGTTCGCCGAGGACGAGAAAATAGAGCAGGAGGCCTGGACGAACAAGGGCGCGGCCCACGCCGAACTGGGGGAGTGGGACGCCGCCATCGGCGCCTACCGCGAGGCCCTGAACATCGACGACGAGTCCGAACACGCCGCCACCGCCGAGACCGACCTCGCCTTCGCGCTCTGGGAGTCCGGCCGCACGGAACAGGCACTGGAACACGCCGAGCGCGCCGTCGAGGTCGACCCCCGGTTCGCGCAGGGCTGGTACAACCGCGGCTTCTTCCTGCTGGAGCGCGGCCTCGCCGAGGACGCCCGCAACGCCTTCGACAACGCCATCCGTCTGGGCTTCCGGAACGCGGAGGTCGTCGAGGAGAAGGCCCGCGCCCTCGAGGAGCTGGGCGAGTACGACCGCGCCGAGGAACTCGCCGAGGAGGCCGACGAACTCCGGGGGAAACCTTCGAGGACGGCGACGTCTCGCTCACCGTCGACCCCGACTTCTACGACGGCGAGGAAGCGAGCGAGGCGGAGGTCGTCGACAGCCTCGGGCGGTGCGTGACCGCCAACATCGTCGGGGCCGAGTCGGTCGCGCTCGCGGTCGACCGCGGCCTCGTCGCGGAGGAGAACGTCCTCGACATCGACGGGACGCGCCACGCCCAGCTTGTCTGGATCTGACCGGACGAGCCGCGCAGTCCGCTGTCGCTTCGCTTTTGCCCGCCGACCGCCCCCGCACTCCCGGCGGGTTTCGGAACGACAAACCAGAGTTCGTCGGAACCGAAGGAAAGTTGGCAGTCGAGCACCTTGTCGGGCGTAATGGGACTCTCAGAACCGGAGACGCTGGACGTCGAGCGGATACGCGAGGACTTCCCGGTCCTCCAGCGGGAGTTCGGCGGCGAGCGGCTCGTCTATCTCGACAACGCCGCGACGAGCCAGACGCCCGAGCCGGTGGTCGAGGCCATCGCCGACTACTACCGACACACCAACGCCAACGTCCACCGGGGGCTCCACCAGCTCAGCCAGGAGGCGTCCATCGCCTACGAGGACGCCCACGACCGCGTCGCCGAGTTCATCGGCGCCGACGGCCGCGAGGAGGTCGTCTTCACGAAGAACACGACCGAGTCGATGAACACCGTCGCCTACGCGTGGGGGCTGGCCGAACTCGAGCCGGGCGACGAGGTCGTCATGACCGAGATGGAACACCACGCCGCGCTCGTGACCTGGCAGCAGATCGCCAAAAAGACCGGCGCCGAGGTGAAGTACATCCGCGTCGACGACGAGGGCTACCTCGACGTGGACCACGCCCGCGAACTCGTCACCGACGACACCGAGATGGTCTCGGTGGTCCACGTCTCGAACACGCTCGGCACCGTCAACCCCGTCTCCGACCTCGTGGACCTGGCCCACGACCACGACGCCCTCGCGTTCGTCGACGGCGCCCAGTCGGTCCCGCACATGCCCGTCGACGTCGAGGAGATGAACGCCGACTTCTTCGCGTTCTCGGGCCACAAGATGTGCGGCCCCACCGGTATCGGCGTTCTCTACGGGAAGGAACACATCCTGGAGGAGATGCAGCCGTACCTCTACGGAGGGATGATGATCTCGAAGGTCACCTTCGAGGACTCGACGTGGCACGAACTCCCCTGGAAGTTCGAGGCCGGCACGCCCCCCATCTGCCAGGGCATCGCGCTCGCGGAGGCCTGTGACTACCTCGACGACATCGGCATGACAAACGTCGACCGGCACGGCCGCCGTCTCGCGGAGTACGCCCACGACCGCCTACAGGAGCAGGGCGACGTCGAGGTGTACGGCCCGCCGGGCGACGACCGCGGGGCGCTGGTCTCGTTCAACCTCGGAGACGTCCACGCCCACGACACCTCCGAGATCCTGAACGAGTTCGCCGTCGCCATCCGCGCCGGCGACCACTGCACCCAGCCGCTGCACGACAAGCTCGGCGTCGCCGCCTCCGCTCGCGCGTCCTTCTACATCTACAACACCGAGGAGGAGGTCGACAGGCTCGTCGAGGCGGTCGACAGCACCCGGGAACTGTTCGCGTGACGCCCGGAGTCGGCGTTCCCCGAGCACCCACGAGACGGACGAGGGTCGGGACGCTGGGACGGACGGCGGCGAGAACGCGCAGGCCCGCGAGCGGGCCGTCCGGTCGCAACGCGGTCGACCGGTTCGACGCGGGCAGGTGTCGACCGAATGACGAAGTTTTATTGAGCGGATTTCGCTAGGGATGGGCGTGGAATCCCCGTTCGAGGTGCTGGGTGTCAGCGCGGGTGCCGACGCCGACGAGGTGAAAGCCGCCTACCGGGAGCGGGTCAAGGAGGCCCACCCGGACCACGGCGGGTCGCCCGAGGAGTTCCGCCGCGTCAGGGACGCCTACGAGGCGGTCAAGGACGGCGATGCGACCCCCGACATAGTCGAATCCAGCGGCGCGACACCGTCGTCGAACGGCACCGGAACTGACCCCGGGACCAACGGCGCCGCGGGGACCTACGGACGGGCGACGCCGGGCCGGAGCGCCCCGACCGGGGCGGCCGAGTCCGACGGCGAGGACGAGGGCGTCCAGCGGATCGCGCGGGTAGAGTACCTCAACTACGAGGTGCTCGACGACCACGGCTGGGACGTCGAGGACGGGGACCTGTTCGCGAAGGCGGCCGACGCCGGACTGGACGAGATAGACTACGGCGAGTTCGATGTCCATCCGCAGGAGTCGGTGCTGGAGGCCGCCGAACGGGAGGACTACGCCTGGCCCTTCGCCTGCCGGGGCGGCGCGTGTGCGAACTGCGCTGTCCTCATGATCGAGGGCGACATGACCACCCGCGTCGACAACATCCTCCCCGAGGAACTGAAAGCCGAGGGGATCCGCCTCTCGTGCAACGGCATCCCGACGACCGACGAGGTGAAACTCGTCTACAACGTCAAGCACATGCCCGACCTGGAGGATTTGCTGTTGCCGCCGCGGCCGTTCAGGCAGGCACACGGCGACGACTGATCGGTGAGGCGTTTTATTGCCGAACTGCGGTCGGCGCCGTGGAGGCGACGACTGACGGGAGACGCGACGAAGGAGCGTCTTCGAACGCGCGAGCGGCACTGCCGCGAGCGACGGTAAGGCGTTTCATTGCCGAACCGCGGTCGGCGCCGTGCAGGTCGCTACCACACCGGCCCATGGGTTTTTTTCGCGGTCGGTCGACGTTCCGGGCATGACTCACTGGACGGAGACCCTGTTCAGGGAGCAGGCTGACCTGTACGTCCCCTTCTTCGAGGAGCGGTTCGACGCCGCCGAGGAGCAGGCCGACCGCCTCCTCGATCTCCTCGCGACCGAGTTCGACGCCGACCCGGAGACGGCGCTGGACGTCGCCTGCGGCGCGGGGCGTCACGTCATCGCGTTCGCGGAGCGCGGCCTCGACGCCGAGGGGCTGGACTTCTCCGAGCGGTTCCTCGAGGAGGCGCGCGAGCGGGTCCGGGAACGGGGGCTGGCCGACAGCGCGGCGTTTCGGCACCACGACATGCGCGAGCTGGACGAGCTGACGGGGAGCTACGACCTGGTGACGAGCTTCTGGAACTCGCTGGGCTACTACGACCGCGCGACCGACGAGCGGGTGCTCGCCGAGGCGCGGCGGTTGCTCTCGGAGCGGGGCGTCCTCGCCATCGAGGCGAGCAACCGGGATTTCTACCTCGCGAACTTCGAGGAGTCGAGCGTCGACGAGAGCGACGGCCGGCTCACGGTCGAGCGCCGCGAGTACGACGTGACGACGGGGCGCTTTCACACCCAGTTAGACGTCTTCGACGCCGGGGAGGGCTACGAGCACGACTGCTCGATGGAGTGGGAGAACCGCATCTACGCCCCCGCAGCCCTCCGGGAACTGTGCGAGGACGCGGGCTTCGAAGAGGTCAGGCTGTCCGGCGGGTTCGACGGCGCCGAGTTGACGATGGAGTCCGACACTGTCGTCGTCCTGGCGCGGTAGCGGTCGACGCGGCTGTGATTTTTCGGCGCCCGTCTCGAATAGCGGTCCCGTCGAGTCGTGTCGCGAACGGAGACCGGCCCCGCGGCCATGATCCGGCGGGTGATGACGACGAGGTCGTTGTCGAACTCCTCGCCGAAGATGGCCTGTTCCTCCCCGGTGTCGGGAGCGGTCGAACTCAGGGGGATCATCGATCGGTCGACCGCGAGGAGGCGACCTTCGCCCGGCGACTCGACGCCGACGACCCCGCCGGGGAGTGACTCACGGACTTAAAAGGAAAGCATACTAAATAAAATCTCGACATGAGATGACAGACGAGAGCAGCGAACCCGCGGCGAGGAAAGAACCCGTTCGGCGGCAGTATAGGGCGTTTTAGGGACCAGTAATCGTCAGCAAGTCGAGATTCGGGTCGATTACCCGCGAGTGACCCAATTCCTCGCGGGATAGACGACAGACGTGATATCTCAAGCGTGCGGGCCGACGGAGATCGGATTTCAGTCCTTCTGCGGTCCGAAACAGGCCAAAATTGACCGATTCTCAGTGGAGGATCCCCGCTTCGTTGATGGCTCGCCCCGGTGTCCCGCCACGGATGATGGCGGTTCTTCAAAATGATTGTCTTCAGGTAGTATTCAATACAGGTATGAACAGTTATATTTCTGCGTTCGCGGGGGAAGCGGTCGTCGCGAGCGGGCGCCGGCCGGTGGGCGGGTGGGAATTCCGGGCGCGCTTCCCGTCGCTGATACGGCCGATTGTAACTATGTACCGGTGAGTCGCCGGGGGTGAATCCCGGAGATGACTTCCAATCGACCGTCTGAAGCCAAACCCCGACCTGTATCGTGCCGGCCGTCGCGCTACAGAGAGAAAGAGTATACTGTCGAACACGCAGGTGTGAACGTGCTCGTCGACGTTCGGGGACACGCGTCTCGGAGACCCCGAGATGGTCACCGGAGCACTGACATCACCTGTACCCGACAGTATATATATTACGTCTGTTAAAACACGTTCAGGCTCTCGTTTCGCGCGAACGGACTCTCCGGGGCCCGTTCCCCCGGACCAGCTTGCGGGTGACCGACCTTTCTGTCCCCATACGGTTATCAATTACATACGTATGCGTGTAATCAAGCCGCTGAAACGCCGAGAACTGACGAGGGTGGCGGCGCCGGCCGGTCGCGAGCGAGTCCGAAGCACGGGGGCAGGGCTATCGGGGACGAGCGCGGTTCCGGCGGAGCGGGTCGATTGTCGCGTCATACGATCGGTTGTAAACCAGTTCCGGATTTCATCGAATCGGTCGACAGAATACCGGTAAATCGGTACAACCGACCGTATCAGAGCTGGCGGGCCAGCGGGTTACCCGGCCAGGAATGGCAGCTCTGTTGATCGCGGCGCCGGGTGCAAAATGGGGTTACCGGAGCGCCCGGGCGAGTGAACCGGGCCTCCAGCGTGGGTGAACAGGGCCGTCCTCCCGGAACACCGGGCAACGTCTGGGGCGGGAGTTGCAAGGGTGCAGGTCGGGTGGCTGGTGAATGGGTATCCCGGGCAGGGGATACAGGTGTCATTCGGGACGACGGCACCGAATGTGCGCGCTGACTGCTAATAAAAGGGAAATACCGTTTATCCGCTGAGGACGGGAGTAGGGAGTCTATATACCGCATTTATCCACGGAGGCGCACTGACGTCCGGAACCGGGCACGCACCGACGAACGGGGGTCCTGTCGCGGGAATGCACCTCTTGCGCGCGACGTTGTCCGGGGTTTCTCCGCGACAGGGTCTCCCCCACTGCTACGCCGCAGGGGTAAACGTGGTATTACAAAGAGGACGGCTCACCCGGGTGACCGTATGGCTACCAACTGGGGCGAACCGGATCCCGAGCCGGATGGGTTCACCGAACAGTTCCGTGCGGTCGTTGAGCGATACGAGAACGCGCCCGACCAGTGTACGATTTTTCCCGCCGACGCCGAGGACGAACGCCGAACCGCGTGGCTGACGGCGAAAGAACCCGCGTTCGTCCACCTCGCCGACCACCGGTGAGCCCGGGGCCGAGTCAGCGACCGGTCGGCAGTGTTGGTTCGTCGGCGCCGTCGTCCCCGAGGGCGTGTGCGCCGGCCACAGCGGCGACGCTCAGGAGACTCAGCAGGGACGCGGCCACGACGAGCGCGGGGCCGGCGGCGAGCGCGGCGACGCCGACTAGGGCGACCCCCACACCGCTCGCGGCACCGTAGTACAGCGGCCAGGGGCGCTCGTCCGTCTCGCCCCAGTCGAGGTACTGCTCGACCCGCTCGGCGTTCGGGCCGGTCTCGATCCGGCCGCGGTCCTGGTTGAACTCGACGATGCCCATGTCGTCCATCTTGGGCAGGTGACACTGGTAGAGACCCACGTACGCGCACTTGCGTTCGCGCGAGGTCACCTGCGCGACGGGCGTGTCGTTCTCGACGGCCGCGACCTCCTCCGCGAGGTCGCCCAGCGCGACCGGTCCGTCGCGGCCCTTGAGATACCGCAATACGGTCCGTCGGCGCTTGTTCTTCAGGATCTCGAACACCTGGTCGAGCGGCAACTCGGCGGCTGATTCCTCCTCGGCGCTCTCGGCGGCCGTCGTCTGTTCGGTTCCGACATCGGTGTCGGTTCCGCTCGGTACCCCATCCTCCGCGGTCATAGGCTGGTTTCTAGTTGACATTGTGTCCTTCGTTCCCGGACCCGTGCGTCGATCTCACCCACAGCGAACTCGCTACCCGACACGAACTCACTACCCGCCGTAGACTAACCGTCCACCGCAGACTCGCGCGACCCGAGCTGCCTGTTGCCGGCAGGCCGGGGCGAGATGTGTCGCTGAAATCCGAACTTACGTGCATTGGCGGTTCTCCGTGCGGAAGGTAGGCGATGGAAACAGCGGTCGTTTCCTCACTAGGCCTTCCCCCTCGCAGTGTACCTTCTCGTGCCGAGATCACTTAACCTTTCTTGCGGTAGGAACCGTGTAAAACCGGTCACGATGACTACCGATGAACGATAACCACGATGCGGGCGCCGGCAGGCCGGACTGGGGGCCGAGAGCGACGACAGCGGGTCCGTAACCAGCGTCGTCGTCGAGGCGGTCTCGGAGGCGGAGGATACCTCGCCGGCCGAGATAGCGGAGCTGCTCTATGAGCACGTCGACCTGAACGCGCTCGACGATCGTTCGCGACCGATGTACGATGCGAGCGAGCGCGTAGTATTACACCGAAGGGTGATCCGCCGCCGGGGGACCGGAGCCACTCCGTCGCCGGCGGCCGGGGCCGAACGCGATCCGCGGGACGGCCCGCGCGACCTGCGAGAGCGCACAGCGCGGTCACCAGCGAGCCGAAGAACGGGCCTGGAGGGTCGAACACGGCAATAATCTGTCCGTAACAAAGTGTAAACCACTTAAACGGGAGGTATGTCCGAAACAGGCCGACCAGCAGAACGTCACCAATAATGTCAACCGGGGATACGGGGCTCACACAGGACGTCTTGTTCGACATTCTGAGCAGCGCGAGGCGCCGGTACGTTCTCCACGTGCTCAACACAGAGGGAGAGATGGAGCTGACGGAACTGGCCGAGCACGTCGCCGCCCGGGAGAACGACATCGAGGTCGAGGAGCTGACGAAACAGCAGCGCAAGCGCGTGTACGTCTCGCTCTACCAGACCCACGTCCCCAAGTTGCGCGACGCGGGACTCGTCGCCTACGACGAGGACGGCCAGGTCGTCTCCTTGCGGTCGGACGCGAACGACCTC
Source organism: Halobacteriales archaeon QS_5_68_33 (assembly GCA_003023785.1). GTDB lineage: Archaea > Halobacteriota > Halobacteria > Halobacteriales > Haloarculaceae > QS-5-68-33. The sequence goes on from PXRS01000037.1 coordinate 19,021, forward strand.
GCCCGCTATCTGGACGACGAGCAGGAGCGGTTCCCCTGGCAGTACGTCTACCTCGGTATCGCCCTCGTGGGGCTGGTCGTCGTGGGGTTATCGGCGGCCGCCCTCGTCGTCGGACTCCTTCTAACGGCTGTGGCCCACGCCGCCGCCTGGGTGTCCGACAGGGGGAACCCCTTCCCCGACGGTCCCGAGTAGGAACGCGGCCCTACGGTCAGTTGTAAATCGGTTCCGGATTTCGTCGAGTCGGTCGGCGAAAAGCCGGTCAATCGGTACAACCGACCGTATCAGGCGTCGCGGTCGTCGCTGTCTTCCGGGAGGAGTTGTGAGGGGTCGCGCTTGTAGGAAGGCGTCTCGCAGAACGCGTTCATGCGCTCGATCTCGTCGTCGGTGAAGTGTTTGAGCATCTCTACGCTTCCCACAGGCTACACGGACTTTGTAATTCGTCAACTATGAACTAGAAGAGACCGACTGACCGCTGTTTTCTCGCGGTGGAATAGCCGGGACCGGGTCGTATATGAGTCCTACCGAAAGTTGGCGGATCCTACTCCTGAAAACCCGGGGGGATGCCCTGGCGGGGTGGCGCGGCCGCATCGGGGCCCGTCAGACCATGTTCTCGGCCTCGATCGTCTCCCAGACGGTTCTCCCGCGGTCGGTCAGACCGTAGACGCGCCCTTTCTTGCGGTCCTCGGAGACCAACAGGTCGACAAGCGACCGTTCGCGCAGGCGCTGGAGCGCGCGCGAGACGTGGGCGATCCCCACGTCGGCGTCGGAGGCGATCTGTGACGGCGTCGATGGCCCGGCCGCCAGCCGCTCGATGACCGTGACGCGATACCGCGAGCTGATGACGAAACTTACCTCGTCCCAATCGTCGCTCATTGTTGTGGTGGTGCGGACCGGTCAGTGATACTGTTCCCGGCAGGTAACCGACTGGTCCCCCGATACGTTCGCGGGCGACGACTTTACCTTCCGGTTGGTCCGCTGTATTAGTCACGTACAGGCCCCGGTATATAGAGGTTTGCCCGCTCAAGCTGTTCGTTCGTCGACCGATGACGTGTGGGGCGAACCAGCCGGAGCGCTCGACGAGGGCCAGGCCGAGAGCCCCCCGGCCGGGGCGCGGTCGGGTACAGCGGCCAGGTCGCCGCCCGTCTCGTCCACAGCAACCTCCCGAAACTCGAAGACCCCGGTCTGGCTGAGGACGACGAGGACAGCCGGACGATCACGTCGACGCCAGCCATCGACGGCTTCGCGCCGTACCTCGCGTTCGCCGCCGCACAGTCCGCGAACCGGGGCTGACCGTCACGGGATGCCCGGGCCCGGCTCGGCGCGACTCGCCACCCCGACTGCCGACAGCGAGAACGTCCATGCCGCAGGCCGTCTATAACAATGCACGAACCCGGACAGCATCTGATACGACCGAGTCCGCCGGTGTCCGGACCGGGGCGGGCCCGACGAGGTCGACCGCGCAGGAGCCGACCTCGGTTATCGCCCGACCGTCGACATCCGTGCGGGGCTGGACTCGGTATTCGAGACGCCGCCCCCGGAGGCGCCGTCGAACGCGGACTAACGACCATGGCCAACCGAACGAACCCCGCCACCGAACTGGTACCGCCCGCCCGGATACCCGGACACTCGACCGGTACCTTCCAGGTGCGACGCGGCGTCAAGGCGCTGGTCGCGAGCGCGGACCGGGTCCTCCTCGTTCGGGAACGACACGCCGATGGGACGCCGTTCTGGTCGCTTCCCGGCGGTGGCGCTCATCCGGGCGAACCGCTCGAGGAAGCTCTCCGTCGCGAGGTCTCCGAGGAACTGCGTTGCCGGTGTGTCGTCGGCGAGGCGGTGGACTCGGTCTGGTACGTCCACCGGAGTCTGCAGCGGCAGGCCTCCGTATACGTGGTGCTGGACTGTCGATTGCTCGACGAGCCGACCGCCGTGGACGGAGAGGGGATCGACGAGGTCCAGTGGGTCCACCCCTCGGAGCTGCCGCCCCGCACCCTTCCACAGGTCCTGTCGGTCGTCCGTGAGGTCGATCCTGGGGACAGATGCCGGCGCGGACCTGCCGACACACCGGACGACGGTTCCCCCGAGTGACCGGGCTACCTGCCGCTCCGCCGTCGCTGCGCCGCAGTAAGAAGCTCTTACTATTATATCTTGTAGGTAGTAGAGTCCTACTGACTTTCCAACAGGAAATCATGCCGTAATCAAACCACTGCCATCAGGCTGTTACCGGGCTACCATCGGGAAACCATCCACATTAGTCCGGTAAAAAGCGTTAATTACGAACGTCCTAATTAACGGATACAGCATGGACGAACGCGAACGAGCGTCGAAGGATGAGCTTACCGGCGTCGGGAAGAGGAACAGTAGAGATACGGGCCAGCAACGAGCACCGAGGGCCGCGTCGGGCGAGACGACCGTCACCCGTCGGTCGTTCCTCGCGGCCGTGGGCGGCGCGGCCTCGGTCGCGGCGGTGCCGGCCGCTCGAGCTGCGAGCGAGAACGGATACGGTCAGAACGGATACGGCGCGGGGACCTACGGCGGAGTCTGAGTCACTGCGACGTGACTTCTTCGGTGGGGAGCACACCGGACCGAACCATAGCTTCGAGAGGATTGTTCTCGATGTCCAGCGGCAGGGTCACGCGGTCGCGCCGCCGCGCGGACTCCCAGCAGGCAAAGATGAGTTCCATCGCCTGGCACGCATTCCTGGCCGCGGTCTCCGGTCGCCGGTCTTCCCGAAGCGACTCGACGACGTCCTCGATAGCCCGGCCGATGTACGACGGCTCGGCAAACGTCCGGTCGGGGCCGACAGGGAAGCGCTCGAGCAGGGCGTCGGCGACGACTGACACCGTGTTCGGGTGGGTTTTGTAAATCCCGTCGGGCCCGGTTTCGACGCGTTCCCAGCCCGACTCGTCCGTGCGGACGCGCAATGGGGGGCCGTCGATGCGCCCGACTTCGACCGTACCCCGGGAGCCTATCACGCGGATCTGGCAGTCAACCAGGCCGTCCTCGCCTGTCGACGCCAGTCCGTCGATCCCGTTTTCGTAACGCCAGCGGGCCAGTCCCTGTGTTTCGTTGTGCATCCCGAACTGGACGTTCTCTTCCCGGTACTCGATCTGTGCGAGGACCCACTCGACGGGCGTCTGGTCGGTGAGAAAGCCACACAGATCGAAGAGGTGGCTGCCGTAATCGTAGAGGTTCTGACCGCCCACCTCGATCCGGCGGACGTCGCCGATCCGGCCCTCATCCAGCAGGTCCTTCGCCAGCCGGTACGGTTTCGCGAAGCGGCGCTGGTGGTTGATCGTCAGCTGCGTGTCGTGACGTTCGCAGCGTTCGAGCATTTCCTGACACTCCTGCCAAGTCGCCGCAATCGGCTTCTCACAGTGGATTGCCTCGACGCTGTCCGCGTCCGCACAAGCGCACACGAGTTCAGCGTGGGCAGCCGGCGGAACGCAAACGTTCACGATATCCGGTTTGGCCTCCGCCAGCATTCGCTTGGCATCCTCGTATACCTCTTCCGGGCTGATCCCGTACTCCTCGGCGAACGCCACAGCGTTGTCCGTGACGATGTCGGCACAGGCCACGAGCTCACAGTCGGTCAGTCGGACATATGCGTCAGCGTGGCGGTACGCCATGGCGTACCCGTCTGCCGACTGCTCGCTCGGGTCGCCCGTACCGATAACCGCTACCCTGAATCCCATCACCATACCACTTCCGACGCGCATTATTGGTTATATCGCTATTACTGTACGGTACCTCGTCGCGGAAACACCGGTTCCCTGGACCGCGAGACGGACGGGTAGAATCCGGGAATGACCCGATTCGTCGCCAGGAGAGGCTCAGGGCTTGGACCGCTACAAGGACGTTACTCCGTGTCTCACTTTCCATAGCGCGTCTGTAACTATACTGCTATCGGCCCTAGGTTCGGGCGTGAGAGCGCGGACGTCACTGAACGGGGTCCTCCGATGAGTGTGACTGATTCCGGTCCGGCCCGAGCGAGACTGTCGGACAGTGACGTCCTCGTCGGGATCCCTGCCTACAACGAGGCAGCGGCTGTTGGAGATATCGTGCGCTCCTCCCGTGAAGTCGCCGACGCTGTCGTCGTTGTCGACGACGGAAGCGACGACCGAACCGCAATGCGGGCTGCGGAAGCGGGCGCAGAGGTCGTCCGGCACGAGAAGAACTCCGGCTACGGCGCCGCCCTAGGGACGCTCTTCGAGACGGCAAACGAGCGTGACGCGGACCACCTCGTCGTAGTGGATGCTGACGGCCAGCACGACCCCGCTCAGGTGCCCGGGCTCGTCGCGACGCAGCGGGCATCGAACGCCGAAATCGTTATTGGAAGCCGGTTCATCGGCAGCTCCCAGTCCGACACGCCTCTCTATCGGCGGATCGGGCTCGCGGTAATAAACACGCTCGTCGGGGCCAGTCTCCGTTTCGGATATTCGGTACAGCGCATCCGCGACACCCAGAGCGGCTTCCGCGCGTACGATGCGGACGCAATCGAGTTGCTCGCCGAGCGCGCGGACTTGAGCGACGGGATGGACGCCAGCGTTGACATCCTGTTCCAGGCTGCGCAAGAGGGCCACGAGTTCGTCGAGGCGCCGGTCGACGTGACCTACGATGTCGCCGACGAGGCGAACACACACAACCCCGTCGTCCACGGCGCCGTTCTCGTCCGTAACGTCGCCGGTCGTGTCCTCTCGGAGCGACCGGGTCGGAGTCTGGGAGGGCCAGGGGTGATCTGCCTGGGACTCGGGGTCACGCTCGGCCTCGCCTCCAGCGCCGGTCTCGGTATCGTGACCGCGATCCCGAGACTGGTCGTCACGTTGCTCATCGCGCTCGGCATCGCGCTCGCCGGAGCGGCGTTCACCGTCGGCACTCGCCGGCCGAGCCGCGACTGACTTTAGCCCGTGACGAATTTACGAAGTTACAGCCGGCAGTATCAGGGAGAGGCGTCGTTCTGGGTCGTGGTATTCGTCGGACTGGCTGTCCCTTCGACGAGATACAGGTCGTAGTCCCCGTTGTCGTAGACCCGGGAGACGGTCTCGTCACGTTCGAGCGAATCGAAATCGCGGGGAGTGAACCGCCAGAACCGGCGGTAGTCCGGGAACGTCTTCGGGTACACGACGCGCCCGAGTCGGGCCACGGCGAGGTACGTGTCCTCCTGATAGTTCTGGCCCAGCTGTCGGCGGGTCGTATAATTGAAGTGCGCCGGTGGTGGCCCGCGGTCCAGGAGGGATCGCTCGGTCACTGTGCCGTGGTGGGCATCGTGGAACCGATGGTAGTTGATGCCGATAGTGCGAATATCGTCCGCCGTCCCGTTTCCGGCGGTCCACTCCGTCCCCTCGAGTTCCTGTTCAGTCACCTGGAAGTTCTTCGACTTGCCGTAGGGAGCGGGGTAGAAACTGAAGACGGAGACGAGCACCAGTACCAACAGTACGCTGGCTATCACGGCGTTGAACCCGATTTCCGTCCGCGGTGAGATCGGCTCGAAATCGACGTACTGCCGGACGAGATAGAACACCCCGCCGGCGAGCACGACGCCGCCGATCTTCGCGTACTGGAACGGGCGATCCATCCCCACGATGAAGTCGAACAGCAGGAAAAACAAGCCACCGAAGCTGAACCCGACGAGGAGTCCGGCGAACAGCATGACGTAACTGTTGACGGAGTACCAATCACGGTAGAGAAAGACCAGGACGAGACAGAGGAATCCGAAGCCGAGGCTGAACACCACGAACTCGACGCCGAACCTGAACAGCCAGACCTGGAAGAGGTCGACCAGCGGCGGCGAGGCCTCGTTGACCGTTTCGGAGTACTGTTCGACCGGCGCCGACCCCTCCCTCTGTCCCAGAAGGACGGCGAGGACCGACTCGAATCGGATCAGGATAGACGCGAAGTTTTGATACCACGCGATGAAACAGACGGCCGTGAGAGAGACGACGTTCGTCGGAGTGACCCGCTCGGACCGCAGGAGAGGGATGCGCCTGGCGACCCCCCAGAAACCGAACGTCGCGACGAGAAAGAGCCCGTTGAGCGGATGGAAAAGGATGGCCGCGACCGTCGCCAAAACGAACGTCACTCTGAGGGCCGGCGTCGGGTTCCGCTGTCCCTTGACGAACAGGTAGAACACGAGCGGGACGACGAGAAGACTCAGATCGAACGGGCGAACGCCGACGTGGGCGACGCCCAGAACCGGGAGCATGACGAAGGGAAGTCTGAACAGGACCTCCTCTCTGGAGCCGTACATGTGGACCAGAAGAAAGTACATGGCTCCGAAGTAAACCCCCGAAAAGGCGATCGGGACGAGGACTGCAAAGGTAGCCAGGTCGGTTCCGGTCAGGTACGATAGCGTCCGAACCAGGACGTGGGTACTCGGATAGATGTTGTCGACCGGGACCCCCCCCAGGATCGAGATGTCACGAGCGAAACCAAGGTGAGTAAGCGCGTCCGCGCGGCCGTACATCGGGTATCCGCGGATGTACGGCATGGAGATGAGTGTCGCGTTCGCCAGAAGGACCAGATACAGTGCGGGTCGCCACGTCGGGTCGCCCTCACGCTGCGCGCTCCTGAAGATCACCATCTCGCCGAGGAAGTACGCGCCGGCCAGTAGAACCCAGAACACGGCCGGGAACGCCCCGTAGACCGAGATCTCGTAGTGCTCGGCGAGCGGAGTCGCGATAGCGATGGCGAGCGCTCCCAGGAGCGCCACGACACCGGCCAGCGTGACGAGTTCGAGCGCCGCGTTCGATCGCGATGCGGACCGGGTCGGCTCGTCCACGCTCATCGGTTCTCTCCGCGCCGTGCCGCCGCCGGCCTCCGGACCGGGAGACGGCCGTCGCTCGTTCGTCGATCTCGACCGACTCCGTCGTTGCGGTATCTACAGCGCATCGGCTCTACCGCTCGCTCGACCATGGCTGGAACTCAGGTTCAGTGTGTATCGTTATATATCTGCTAATCTCCGCGAGAGTGGAGAATAGCCGATGTTACTAAGTCCGTTTATCCATATCGACAACGTGCCAGGGGAGATCTCGTGCTCGAAATGTTTCGACAGGCGCCTCCGGAAACGACCCACCGCGACCGGCGCAAGCTACGGCAATTCGTCTCGTCGCAGATCGTCTTTCTCCTCGTTTCTCCGGTGATACTTCGATTTCTCGGCAGATTCACCGTCGAGACGTACTTCATCATCGCATACGTATGGTTCCTGCTGATGAGCGAAGTACTGGTGCCCCGGACTCACGAGGCGAAGTGGTGGTGGTGGATCCAGTGGATCAAGGTCGCTGGGTTGTTGATGTTCGCGTATATTTCCACACAGCATATCGCATCGGTCATCCAGTAGTTGTCGCTGCAGCAACTCTCCGTTCGGTAGTTCTCGCTGACCGTCGTGTCACCGGTAGGCGATACCTGGATACGCCTCTACCGGCTTCCCGAAGTCGCGAGCACGGTCAATTGCACCCCTGTCCGAAAGGTGTGTCTCATACGGTCGGTTGTCAATCAGTTCCGGATTTCGTCGAACCGGTCGGCGAAATACCGGTCAATCGGTACAACCGACCGTATCAGAACGACTCGCGCAGTCGCTCGCCGCTCCATTCGATGGCGTCGTGTGCGGCCTCAAGGTCGGGCTCTTCGATCATGCCGAAGAAGCCGTGGATCATGTCCTCGTACTCGCGGTACTCGGCGGGGACGCCGTCGTCGTCGAGGCGGTCGGCGTAGCGCCGCCCGTCGTCGAGGAGGGGGTCGAACCCGGCGGTGATCACCGTCGCCGGCGGGAGCCCCGAGAGGTCGCGGGCCTTCAGCGGGTAGGCGTAGGGGCTCGCGGTGTCGACCGGGTCCGTGATGTACTTGTCGTCGAACCAGGCCATCGCGTCGGTCGTGAGGCCGTAGCCCTCGGCGTTTTCCGCGCGGGAGGGAAGGTTCGCGTCGGTCGTGACGGGGTAGACGAGCAACTGGTGGGAGAGGTCGGGACCGTCGAAGTCCCGGGCCTGGAGGGCGGTGACGGCGGCGAGGTTGCCGCCGGCGGAGTCGCCGCCGACGGCCAGGCGGTCGGGGTCACCGCCGAAGGTGTCGGCGTAGTCGGCGGCCCACTCCAGGGCCGCGAAACACTCCTTTGGCTGGTCGGGGAAGGAGCGTTCGGGCGCGAGGTGATAGCCCACGGAGACGACGACGCAGTCGGCCGCGACGGCCAGCGAGCGGGCGTGGTGGTCGGCCGTCTCGACCGACCCGAGGACGAACCCCCCGCCGTGGATCCAGACCAGCGTCGGGTAGGGGCCGTCATTCCCGGGCCGGTAAACCCGGACGTCGATGGGGTCGTCGGTGACGGGGCCGGGGACGGTCAGGTCCCAGCGGCGTTCGACCGTCGGGCCGGCCTCGGGGGTGGCGTTCTCGATGTGCTGGCGGCGGGCCGCCGGCACCGAGAGCGCGTCGGTCGGCGGGATCCCCAGGCGCTCCTCCTCTTCGAGCATCTCCTGCAGTTTCGGGTGCGGGCCGTCCATACCCGGATCACCGCGTGCGGTCACATAAACGTCGGCAAGGCGGCAGCGGGGTCGGCGGCCGTCAGTCGGCGGCCTCGGCGACGGTCCGTTCGAGATCAGAGCGGTTCTCGGGGGCGAGCTTCGTCAGCGGCGGGCGCAGGGTCGCCTCCCGGATCCCCCGGATTTCGAGCGCCTCCTTGACCGGGATGGGGTTGGTCTCGACGAACAGCCCGCGGAACAGCGGCCCGAGGTCGTGGTGGATGTCGCGGACACGTTCGTAATCGCCCGCGTCGGCGGCGTCGACCATCGCACACACGCGCTCGGGGACGACGTTGGCGGCGACGCTGATGACGCCGCGACCGCCGACGCTCATCGCCGGCAGGGTCAGGGGGTCGTCGCCCGAGAGGACGGTGAACGCCTCGTCGCGGGTCCTCTCGACGACCTCGCTGATCTGGGCGATGTCGCCGCTGGCGGCCTTGTACCCCGCGATGTTCTCGTGGCCCGCGAGCGCGACGGTCGTCTCGACGGGGATGTTCCGACCCGTGCGGCCGGGGACGTTGTAGATGATCTGGGGGACGTCCACCTCGTCGGCGATGGTCCGGTAGAAGTGCTCGATCCCCTCGGGCTCGGGGAGGTTGTAGTACGACGAGACGAGCAACAGGCCGTCGACGCCGACGTCGGCGGCGCGCTTCGAGAGCGAGAGCGCCTCGCGGGTGGCGTTGGAGCCGGTGCCGCCGATGACGGGCGTGTCGGCCTCGTCGACGACGGCGTCTATCACCTCGACGTGTTCGTCGTGCGAGAGCGTCGAGCTCTCGCCGGTCGACCCGCAGGCGACGATGCCGTCGACGCCGGCGGCTTCGAGTCGGCGGACCTCCTCGCGGACGCCCTCGAAGTCGATGCTCCCGTCCTCGTGAAACGGCGTGACGATCGCCGGGTACGTGCCGGCGAACGGTCGGTCAGTTGTCATGGTTGGTATGGGTATCGGTGTGGGTCGGTCGGTAACCGGGGCGAAACCGGTGACGCGGCGGCGCGTCGCGAATCACGCGTCAACCCGTTTGCGAAAGCGCGGGAAAACGAGCTGCCGGCTGTCGACGCCCCGGTGGGGGCGCGAGGCGAACCGACCGTCGGTCGGTGAACCGGCAGGGAGCACGGGCGACTGTTCGGCAGTCCCGCTCTTAATTGTTGGGGAATGGAACCGCCGTTCCTGCCCTTCAGGGCCTGACACCCCTCAGGGCGGTGGATCCACGGTAAAGCGGGACCGCACCGCACCCTAACCGGCTGGTGGCTCTCACCGGTCCACGGGGATACCCAACTCTGCCCGTCCGCGAAATCGTCGCGGGAAGCACGGATGGCCACGGGAGTGAGCGCCCGGTCGGCGGTCCAAACCGTTATCGGGGAGTCGGACATAGCGTACGACCAACCGGCCCGGGCGGTCCCGGTAGTGGCCGAGTCGACTCACGAACAATGCCCTCCCGCGTCGCACTCGCGCTCTGTGCTCTCGCGCTCCTCGCCGCCCCGGTCGCGGCCGGGACTGTCGCGTCCGGGAGTTCGGCCGTCCCGGAGGTCGGAGCGGCGGGGACACACGGCGCTCACGTCACGGTCGGCAACCAGGCCGTCAGCGACGGGACGGTCGTGGTCGAGACGCTGTCGACCGCGGCCCCGGGTTTCGTCGTTCTCCGGGCCGACGACGATGGGGATCCGGGCGACCCGGTCGGACATTCGGCAGTCCCGGCCGGCCAGTTCCAGACGGACGTCCCGGTGCGCGTTGACGCCGACGTCTGGGAGGGATGGACCGGCAACCGGACGCTCCGGGCGATGGTTCACCACGACGACGGGGACGGGACGTTCGACCCCGACGAGGACCGGTCGATGGCGGACCGCGAACCTGCCGCCGAGACCGCGTTCGAACTCGGCCGGACCGACGGCCGCGCAGACCGCGTCCTCGCGCGGGTGTCCGGGAGCCACCAACTCCGGGACGGCCGGTTCACGGTCCGGCGCGTCGACCTCTCGGCGGTCGGGTACGTGGTCGCCACGTCCGTCGACGGCGACCGCGTCGTCGGGAGTCGGGCACTGGCGGCGGGCACCCACGAGAACGTCACCGTCGCGCTGAACGAGTCGTTCCTCGCCGACCGGCGCCAGCGGTTTCGCGTCCGACTGGTCGCCTATCGCGACGACGGCGACGGGACGTTCGGGGCGGGCGACCGCCCGGTCACGGTCGGCGGCGCGCCGGTCGCATCGAGCCTCGTCGTCGAGAAACCTGAGAGCGGGGGGAACGGGACTGCGACGACCACGCGGCCGCTCGTCACGCCGACGCCCAGGACGGCGACCGCCAGCCCCGCTCCATCGCCATCCCCGACGAGCGCGAGCGGCCCCGGATTCGGCGTTCTCGCCGTCCCGCTGGCGGTGGTCCTCGCGGCCGCGGCGCTCGCGGTCCGGCAGCGTCGCGAGCGCGCATGACGAGCGCTCGCCGAGGGGTCCTCGGAGAGGCTGCCCGATTCGACGAGTTCGACGAACGTCTCGACGTGGGGGGTGTTGCCGACGGAGACCCCGCTGTCTGCATCGTCCCCGACGGATCCGGAGGGGAGCAGACAGGTCGGGAGATACAGTCGCCGGGCCGGAGAAACGGACGGGCGGGCGCAGTGACGACCGCATGGACAGGGGTTCAGACCCGCCAGCTTTCGAGGACGGCGCGGTTCCCGCGGCCGCCGACCCAGACGACGCGGACGCGGGCGCTCTCGCTGGCGTCGACGACGGCACTCGCGCCGGGGACGACGGGATCGGACCAGTCCGTCGAGCGACGGACGCTGTCGACGGTCACGCGCAGTTCGTCCGCGGGGATCGGGTCGCCGCCGTCGTGCGTGACCTCGACGTGCGTGGCGTTGACCCGCTCGACCGTCCAGTTGGCCGACGGTGCCGGGTCGTCCGCCGGCGGGTCGAAGTTGATCGCGAGGACGCCCACCGCGACGACCAGCGCGACCACCAGCACCACCCCGATGAGGTTGAGCACGCTGTCGCCGTCCTCCAGCATGCTCCGACCTACCCGCTCGGTCACCAAGAGGGTGCTGACTCGCTCCCGACCGCCCGTCGACAACCGTTTCGGGCGTGGCAGACCAACCGACGGGTATGCGACTCCCGGTGTTTCGCGTCCCGGGTCGTCGTCGACCGGCGGCTGTCCCGGCGGCAACGGGCCGGTTCGTCGGTCGCCGGAGGCCGATTCGACGGGCGTGGGGGGTGGAGTCGAAAGTCCTATACTCGCTTCGGGAGTCCGTTTCTCCATGAGCGATAGCAACACGGTTCGCGTCGGTCTCAACGGGTTCGGTCGCATCGGCCGGAACGTCCTCCGCGCCTCGCTTGCCGACCCGGGGGTCGAGATCGTCGGCATCAACGACGTCATGGACGACGCCGACATCGAGTATCTCGCCCAGTACGACACCGTCATGGGCCGGCTCGACGGGGTATCGCTGACCGACGGCGAGCTCGTCGTCGAGGGCGAGGGCTTTTCGGCCCCCGTCTACGACGAGACCGACCCGACCCGGCTCCCCTGGGACGAACTCGACGTCGACGTCGCCTTCGAGTGTACGGGCATCTTCCGCACCTACGACGACGCCGTCCAGCACGTCGAGGCGGGCGCGGAGAAGGCGCTCATCTCCGCACCCCCCAAGGGCGAGAAACCCGTCCCGCAGTTCGTCTACGGCGTCAATCACCACGAGTACGACGGCGAGGACGTCGTCTCCAACGCCTCCTGTACGACCAACTCTATCACGCCCGTCGCCAAAGTCCTCCACGAGGCGTTCGGCATCGCCTCCGGGCAACTCACCACGGTCCACGCCTACACCGGCTCCCAGAACCTCGTCGACGGTCCCAAGGCCAAGACCCGCCGCGGGCGCGCCGCCGCCGAGAACATCGTCCCGACGAGCACGGGCGCCGCCCAGGCCGCCACGGAGGTCCTCCCCGAACTCGAAGGGAGACTCGACGGCATGGCCATCCGCGTGCCCGTCCCCAACGGCTCGATCACCGAGTTCGTCGCCGACCTGGAGGCCGACGTCACCGAGGGCGACGTCAACGCCGCGTTCCGCGAGGCCGCCGCGGGCGAACTCGAGGGCGTGCTCGGCGTCACCGACGACGAGGTGGTCTCCTCGGACGTCCTCGGGGTACCCTACTCGACGTACGTGGACCTCCAGTCGACGAACGTCGTCGGCGGCCTCACCAAGGTGCTCACCTGGTACGACAACGAGTTCGGCTTCTCCAGCCGGATGCTCGACGTCGCCGACCACATCACCGAGAACTGACCGTTCCGATTCGTCGGCTCGGAGGGACCTATATCATCTCGTCAACGTCGACGCCCCAGCGTTTGTCGTCGTACTCGCGGTGGCGTTCGCTGTCGAGTTCGGTCTCGATGCGCCGGCGGAGTTGCTCGTTGGCGCCGGCGTCGATGCGGGCGAGTTCGTCGGCCTTCGCGACGGCGAGGGGCGGTCCCTGTTCGGCGGCGACCTCGTGGAGGACCTGCATCCGGAGGCGCTCCCGGGTCTCCTCGTCCCGGGTGAACGCGTAGGGCGCTTCGATACGGTAACAGAGGTCGTCGCGCGGGTCGTGGACGACGAAGAAGGTGACCTCGTAGGACTCGGGGTCGAGAGAGCGTTCGAGGCCGAGGGCGTCGGCGTCGGCGGCGACGACGCGGTCGGTGCCGATCCGCGAGCGGAACCAGTTGGTGAACGTCAGGGCGTCGGTCGGGCGGTCGCCCTCGTCGTCGCGGCGGGCGAGCACCCGCGAAAAGAAGGCGTTGTCGTTGGCCCAGGGGGCATTGATGGCGCCGCGCACCGCGCGGGTGATGGCCTTCGCCGAGCTGTTCTTGATGAACCCCACGAGGGGCACGTCGCGACCGACGAAGTCCTCGACGAGTTCGAGGTAGTTGGCGACGATGTCCCGGGGCTGTTCGTCCTCCTTCAGGAGGTCCGCGAGCGTGGTGTCGCGCTCGGCCCACTTGAGCAGGCCCGTGGGATAGAGGGGGCCGTCGAGGACGAGGAGGTCGGAGACGACCCCGGCCTGTTCGAGAGCGTGTTCGCTCTCGGCGAGGTAGAGGGCGAGGGCATGAACGACGCTTTCCTCGTAGCGGTCGACGCGGGGGGCGTGGAGGGCGCGCTTCCGGACGTAGCCGTGGTCGTGCATCGTCCAGTCGTCTTCGCCGAGCAGGTAGGTGTCGTCGTTGGAGTGGACGGTCATCACGATGGTCCGGGCCCGGTGCAGGTCCAGGTCCGAGGGCACGGCGGCCATCGCGGCCTGCGAGACGTCGAGCACGAGGCCGTTCTTGAACGTCGTGGGGTTGATCGTGCCCGAATCGAGGCCGTGCTGGGTGGGGAAGGGCGGGTCGCGGAGCGCGAGGCCGTCGATCCGGGCCTCGTAGCGGGCCTGCTCGCCCATGGGTTCGAGGACGGCGTCGCCGCCGTCGGAGAGGGGGTCGAGAAAGTCCGCCCACACGGTCTCGACGAGTTCCTGGTGGTCGTCTTCGTCGACGCCGCGGCTGACACGGCCGGCGAGGCGGGCGATGCCGTCGACGTGGACGGGGTCGAGCGTCACAGCGCGGTCACTCGCGGGTGGGGTCCTCGCCGAGCATCTTCTCGATGGCGTCGGCGATCTCCTCGTAGGACTGGACCTGGAGGCCGTCGGTCGTGATGAGCACGCCGGCCCGGTCGCCGGTCACCCGGAGGAGATAGCCGTTCTCGAAGGCCCGCACGGTGAAGCGGTACTCGCCGAGTTCGGACTCCCGGTAGGCGTTGCGGGTGTCCCTGAAGCCGCGCCACTCGTGGCCGACGAAGGTGTCGAGGTCGGCGTCGCGTTGCAGGTCTTCCCTGAGATACAACTGCTCGAAATCCGACCGCGTGAAGTAGGTCACCGACCGCAGACTGTCGCCGGTCGCCGTCCGGGCGGTCGTCACGACCTGCTCGGCGAGTTCGTCCGCCAGCAGCTGGGCGTCCATGGTCGGGGGATTACCGCCCATCCACATAACTCCGGGGTTCGTTCGGGGCGCGGGCGGGCCGACTCCCCGCGGGGCGTCGGACGACCGGCAGCACGGAAGCCGCCGACCGACACCGACTTGGGCCGGCCACGCCACCCCGGAGACATGAAGGCAGCACTCGTGGTTCTCGACGGGTGGGCGCTCAACCCCGACCCCGGGGCGCGGGATGCCGTCGCCGCCGCCGACACGCCGAACTTCGACCGCCTGCGCGAGGCCGGCGCGTTCGGGACGCTCGTCGCGTCCGGCCGGCGGGTCGGCCTCCCCGAGGGACAGATGGGCAACTCCGAGGTCGGCCACCTCAATATCGGCGCTGGCCGCGTCGTCAAGCAGGAATCCGCCCGCGTCACCGACGCCATCGACCGCTGGCGCGGCCGCGACGTCCCCGACGACATCGCGGACGACGGCCCCATCGACGAGAACGAGGCCATTCTGTCGGCCTTCCGGCACGCCAACGACAACGGCGGCCGCGTCCACTTCGTGGGGCTCGTTTCGGACGGGGGCGTCCACTCCTACCAGTCACACCTCCACGCGCTGATCGAACTCGCCGCCGAGTTCGGCGTCGACGCCGTGACGCACGCGTTCACCGACGGCCGGGATACCTCGCCCACCGGCGGCGAGGACTACCTCGCCGACCTGGCGGCCCACGCCGACGCGCAGGGCCGGGGTCACGTCGCCACCGTCTCGGGGCGGTACTACGCGATGGACCGCGACCACAACTGGGACCGGACCCGCCGGGCCTACGACGCCATCGTGCACCGCGAGGCCGAACACGGGGCGGAGTCGGCCGTCGCGGCCGTCCGGGAATCGTACGACCGGGGCGACACCGACGAGTTCGTCGAACCGACGCTGGTTGAGAGCGAGGCGCTCCCCACCCCGGAACGCGAACGGCGGAGCCGTGAACAGGGTGGGCCCGGTCTCACTGCGGACGACGCCGTCGTCTTCTTCAACTTCCGGTCGGACCGCGCCCGGCAGCTCACCCGCATGCTCGCAGGCATCCGACCGGACGACTGGGGGGCCGACACCGACCCGCCGGACTGCCGTGTCGTGACGATGACGGAGTACGACGAGACGTTCGCGTCGCCCGTCGCCTTCGCGCCCATCCTCCCCGAGGACACGCTGGGCGAGGTGCTCTCGGAGACGGGCCACACGCAACTTCGCATCGCCGAGACGGAGAAGTACGCCCACGTCACCTACTTCCTGAACGGCGGCCGCGAGGTGGAATTCGACGGCGAGATCCGCCGGATCGTCGAGAGCCCCGACGTGCCTACCTACGACCTGCAACCCGAGATGAGCGCGCCCGAACTCACCGACGTGGCCATCGGCATCGTGGAGGACGAGGACCCGGACGCGCTGGTGCTCAACTACGCCAACCCGGACATGGTGGGGCACACGGGCGATTTCGACGCCGCCGTCGCGGCCGTCGAGGCCGTCGACGCGCAACTCGGGCGACTCGTCGCGGCCGTCCGCGAGGCCGGCGGGCACGCCCTCGTGACCGCCGACCACGGCAACGCCGACGACATGGGCACGCCCGAGAACCCCCACACCGCGCACACGACGAACCCGGTGCCGCTGGTCTGCCTCGCCCCCGACGGGACCAACGGCGGGCACGCGATCCGCGGGGGTGGCGCACTGGCAGACCTGGCGCCGACGCTGCTGGCGCTGGTCGGCGTCGACAGGCCGGCGGCGATGACCGGCGAGAACCTGCTGGAGTTGGCCGGCGAATCCCGGAAATGACTGATACGGTCGGTTGTCGATCAGTTCCGGATCTCGTCGAACCGGTCGGCGAAATACCGGTACATCGGTACAACCCAAGACGCTCTGAGCAACCGATTCTTCGACTCGTTAGACGAACTCACGACGGCGATCGATACCGCTCTCGACCAACTATCGATTCCAAAGATGAGCAATTATTTCTAATGACTGCTATAGCTTTTCCTATTGCTGCGCATTACGAGCACCGGGTCGACTCGGGAGAACTTGAGGTTGGCCGGAAAGCCGGCCATCGTGCGTATCAGCGGCCTGATTGATACGGTCGTGCGAAAACATTTACCAGTGTAGCATAGATTCGATGTAATGGGTCGGCTGGACGATATCACCCTGGAGGAACTTCAGGAGCTGCGTGAGCAAACACAAGGAGAGATCCCTCGGGAGCGAGTTCTGGCCGCAATCGGTCGAAAGCAGGGTGATGAACTGGAAACACTTGCTGAACGTCACGGCGTCGTTGAGAAGACTATCCGCAACTGGCTCGACCGGTTCGCGCGCGAACCGATCGAACAAGCACCCTACGACGACGACCGACCAGGCCGCCCATCGAAACTCGACGAAGAACAACGCGAACAGTTCCTTGAACAACTCCAGCAGCCGCCGACCGAACTCGGTTACGACCAGCAAGCGTGGTCGCCGAGGCTCTTACTTCACCACGTCAGAGAGGAATATGGTGTAGAGTACAGCGAAGGACACGCGCGCAAACTTTTGAGCAAGGCCGAGCTATCCGACCGGACAGCACGGCCGCGCAATCGCGAGGCTGGCCCGGCCAAAGAAGCAGAGTTCCAAAAGACAGTCGAAAAAAACGGCCGGAGTTGACCGAGAAAACCGTCGCTATCGTCGATCAGTTTCCCAAGCGCGTCGGCACTGTTCAACGGCGTGACTGGTACCCAATTGGCTCAAATCCGACGATTCTGCCACTCCTCGGTTGAACCGTGTGATTCGAGTCAGGAATGTGAATTCCTCGTAGTCGTTTGTAGCTACGAGGTTCGTTCGGCGATTCCGGTTGTCGGGCTCGAAGTCCGTCGCCGATCCGCCTGGCCCGGCTTCAACAATTTTGATGAATTCAGTGTCGGTGAATTGGAGAGCCAGTTCGTTCTCTTCGCTCAGGTTCGGACGAGTCTTCGATCCGCGTTTCTCGAAAGAGGAAGCAATAGCGTCGGGAGAATCCCAGCCCGCGATGTCATATTGCCGTCTTGCGTATCCGCACTGTGTAGAATGTGCACGAGCCCGCGGGGATTTGAACCACGGTCAGACGTGCTCGCGATGCTGCGCGCGTCTTCTCTGATTCAAATCCCCGGTCGGCCGCACACGAAATTCAGGTGTTGCGCGGAGATGGAACTCCGCGCAGTGTGGATTTCGAGAAGCGAGCCCGCGGAGAAATCGTCATGTCCCGTTACGAAGAGCGGATACGCCAGCTTGTAGGCACACGCGACGACCCTCCCTCTGGCAGTCCACTGATACCAGCAACAGCGGGAATCCAATAACGCCCGAGTTCGAGCGGGGCCGCGACCAGAGCCGAGGGCAACTCAAGCTATGAATCGCTCCACGTGTAATCCGCCGGGACTCTCCAAAATCGTCGAGTCCCGATCGGCAATTCACTATCTGTACTCGGTCATCGGTAGTTCCCAATTCCCGGTTTCCCCTACTGGTTTTTCGCAAAGACGTCCTCGACGACTGCGTCGGTATCAGTGGTCGATTCGTTATCGAATCCACCGACGTATTTTTTGTTTACGACCCAGCCACCGTCGTCGTCACGCACCATGTATTCGCCGTAGAACGGGACGCGGTTAGCGACGGTTTCCTGGAACGCCTCCCGGATCCGGTCACGAGTCATCTCACCCATCGGCCGCAGGTCGTCGTTGCGGTTGAGACATCCCTTGAGATAGCCCTCGTGTGTGACACGCACCCGGTGACAGTTCGCACAGAACGTCGGGTTCTCGACGGGATCGACGATCTCGACCATCCTGGCCTCGGACTCGTCGATATCCCCAGAACCGTCAGTGAGTTCCGTTCCGTCTTTCTCAGATCCGTCCGGCGTGACCCAATACCGGGTGCGATCGTGCATCTCCCGCTGTTCGACTCGGGTGGCCTGGTCTTCGAGCCAGTCGTGGACGCGGTCGATGTCGATCGCCCACTCGGGGTGGCCCGCGATCTCCGGCATGTACTCGATCAGCTGGAGGCGCAGCCCTCCGCGTTCGGCGACGTGATCGACCATCTCCGGGACGTAGCCTGCGGTCCGCTCGAACACGACCATGTTGAGTTTCACCGGCGCCAGCCCGGCGTCCAGGACCGCGTCAATGCCGTCCATCACGGCGTCGTACGCACCGGCCTGTGTGACCTCCTTGAACGTTTCTTCGTCCAAGGCGTCCTGTGAGATGTTGACCCGTTCGGGGCCTGCGTCAACGAGGGCCGGCGCTCTGCCCGGCAACATCGCCCCGTTGGTCGTAATCGAGACCTCCATCTCGTCGGGCGTACGCCGGATTATCTCCTCGACGTCCTGCCGGAGGAGCGGTTCGCCACCGGTGAACTTCACGGAATCTACGTCGAACTCACGGGCGACTTCGAAAAACCTGACGACGTCGTCGGTAGACATCTCGTGGTCGCGGGGTGCCATCGGCCCGCGCGTGTCTCCGAGCCCCTCGTTGTGACAGTAGACACAATCGAAGTTACACCGGTCGGTCAGCGAGACACGCACACCGGTGACGTCCCGACGAACTCGTCCGTGAGTGTGCTATCACGCTTCATCCGTAGGTCTCCTGACACTCGTGTCTCTTCACTCGTGGTGGACGACTGTCCGTGGGGCGATCAGGCTCGGCTTTCCGCCTTCGTCGGGCGAACAGGCCGGCCAAAGACAGTGCCTCACTGACAGACCGATCGATCTCGCTCGTGGCGGTAGCCGTCATGACCTGTGTCATTCCCATCGTTGGACGTTCACTTTCGCACCCGCAGGGACTCTTTCCCTGGATTCCGGGATCTCTACCCAGCCGTCGGCGAACGTGACACCGGAGAGGACGCTCGCACCGCTCTTTCCTATTGACCTGACTCCGGGGAGGCCGGTTTCTGCTCCCGTGCTCTCTCCGTTCACCGCCTCTCGCGCTGGAGACGGATCAATCTTGACCCGTTCGAACGATCGTTTGCCGGGCTTGCTATCGAGTGGTTCGGCCGTCCGAGCACGCACTGTCGGGTGGGGCTGCGGCGTATGGCCCGCTGACCAGGCGATCGCTGGTCGGAGGAACTGGACGGCGTTGACAAGACAGGAGACTGGATAGCCCGGAAGCAACAACACGGGCGTCTCGTCGACGACACCGAATCCGACAGGGTGGCCTGGCTTGATAGCGACGCCGTGGACCAGCACCTCCCCTAAATCGGTGACAACGTCTTCGATACGGTCTCGCTTCCCGACAGAGGTCCCGCCCGTGGTGACGATAATATCGTGGTCAGTGTCGCGTTCGAGCACAGCACGTAGCCGCTCTGTATTATCGCCAACGATATCGCGGTACGTCGGGTTTCCGCCCCACTGGTCGATGAGTTTCGAGACGAGGAGCCCGTTTGTTTCGACGACTTCGCCAGGCTCGGGTTCGGTTCCTGGGGTGACCAGTTCCTCGCCGGTCGGAATAACACTGACGCGAGGTCTTTCGACGATATCGAGGCGTCGATGGCCGGCTGCGCGTAACAGGGCAAGGTCTGAGGACCGAAGTCGACGTCCCGCGTCGAACAGATGCTCGCCAGCGTCTACGTCTTCACCTGCCGGAGCAACGTCTTTCCCGGCCGGCGGATCGTCGTAGACGGTCACCCGTCCGTCACTCACCTCGCTCCGTTCGATACGGACGACTGTATCCGCATCGTCGGGAAACGCGCTTCCAGTGTGAACCCTGGTTGCTTCTCCCTCAGCGACAGGTCGATCGCCCAGGCGTAATTGAACAGGTGATCCCTCGCTTGCGCCCGCAGTGTCCGTCGACCGGACCGCGAAGCCGTCCATCGCTGCGCGGTCGTAGTGTGGGACCGTCCGCACTGCTCTGACGGGTTCGGCAAGGACACGATCCACGCACTCCCCGACGGAGAGAGACTCGGTTCGCTCGTGTGGCACACAGAGGTCTCGAAGACGACTCTGTGCGTCCGAGAGTGACGTTGTGTGCTCGTGGTGTGTCGCAGTCATGACGTGCGAGAGTGTCGCGAGTGGCAGCCTCACTTTACGATAATGGCACCCTTCATTCCGACCCCTCTATGGGGTGTACAGTAGTACGTGATTACACCGGACGACTCGAACGTCTGTTCGAAGGTGAACCCTTCCTCGCTAACGAGGTCGGATTCGAAATCGGCGCCTGAATCGGCGACAACGTTGTGAGAGCCGCCCTTACCGGTCCATTCCCAGGTCACCGTCGAACCGGTCTCGATCCGAACCGCTGCCGGTTCGAACGCGAAATTGCCGTCATTACCCTCGGCACCCGTCGTGACAGAGACCTCGTTTTGACCGGTCCTGTCTGCGACCGTCCCGTCGTAGTTGCCGACATCCGACAACCACTCGGTGACTTCCGAGGGAACCTCGTTCTCGCCGGATGGTGTTGCGGTCTCCGTCCGCGTCGGAGTCGAAGTGGGCGTTGCAGTTTGCGTTTCCGTCTCGCCGCCACCACCCCCATCGTTTTCTTCACCTGCGGTTGAACAGCCTGCCAACCCGCCGACGATACCGCTGAGTGATAGGAGTGCTGTGCGTCGAGAGAGCGTTCGGCGCGAATCGTTGGTCATGTCTGGGTCAGGAGTTGCGAACCGTCTTGGGTCTGTTTCACTGCATTCGACTTCTCGCACGGTGCTGGGCGTCAGCGACTGCTCTCATGGGTGGGTATCCGACTCTCACCCGACCGAATTCCGACTCGATGCCACCGGGATGGGTTCGATACGGGCCACGTTCTTGACAGTCCGCGGGCCCTCGAGACTCCGGCCGACGAGTCGGGGCATTCCTGCCTTGTGGGTCGTGCCCGCCTCGTCGACCCGTGAGAGTGCCAACAGTGCGTCTATCGCTTCGGGTATCGGAAGACGGACCCTGTGGCCGTCGTCGGCCGTGACGACGAGATGGGTCGTTTCACCGGGAACAGCCGCCCGCTCCAGCAACTCATCTACTACGATACCCCGCCAGGTCCCCGTGATCAGTCCTCTCGATAGACACTCGAACGTCACTGTCCGCTCGACGACCTCGAAGTCACCACCCGTGTCTGAAGGACCCGGTAACGCGATGCGCTCCGCTCCGATTTCGACTGTGTACGGGTCCGCGCGTGGTAACATCGCACTCATAGTGCTTCTCCATACGTTTCGACGACGGTGACCGACTCGATAGAGAGGATGTTTCGAAGGTCGGCAAGCAGCCGTCGCTTCTCGGTTTCCCAGGTCTCGACCGTCGGGTCGGAGACCGTGATCCGGAGACTGCTTGCGTTCGGAGTGTCGAACGAGAGTTCGAGTTCGTCCGCGAGACCATACAGTTGTGACACTGCGCGAGCTCGTTCCAGCGGTTTCTCGATGCGCTCCTGGACCGTGAGGTCGTACTCGATAGCCATGCCGGCGAGCGGGTGATTGAAATTGAGCGTCGCGCCCTCGTCGTCCAGCGACTCGATAAACCCGGTCCGACCGTCGTGAGTGAGTCGCGCACCGCGCTCGCGCCGCTCCTCGGGTACGAGGTCGATGTCGACGTGGGTGTGGTCGGTGGGATCGACCTGTCCGAACCCATCGTCTGGCTCGACAGTCACCCGCTTTGAGTCGCCGACTGCCCCCGCTTTGATCGCCTCTTCGACGGGTTCGAACAGATGTCCTTCTCCGAGGACCACCGCCGTCGGTCCGTTAGCTTCTATGTCCGCGATGTCTGCGTCATCGGCGACCTCCATGTCCGTCGTATCGATTACTCTGCCAGTATCGGCGACCCGAGCGGTGTATTCAACCCGGACGATGTCGCCGTCTTCCAGCGCTGAATCTGTCATTGATTCACTCGCCATACCGGATCACTCGGGGGCGATGTTCCGCGCCTGGAAGCTCATCTCCTCTTTGAGTTCGGATTCGCCGAGTCGGACGACCTTTCCCGCGGCGAGTTTGTACGACGGATTCGGGTTTGCCGGGTCGAGATACGCCGGGGCGATATCGTTGGCGACCTGGCCGGGATAGAGCCAGTACGTGAAGGCAGTCCCCTCGGGAACGATCTGGCCCTGTGGCGGGTCCTCGGTGACGTAGGCGATCGCAGTGAAGCTCCCTTCGTTATTTTCGCCGTACATGTTGAACACGTCATCGTTTCGGATCTCGACGAGATCGCCCGCCTCCACACCGATCCGGTCAGCGTCGGCCGGATTCAACTCGATGAAGTTCTGCTTGAACCGCTTGATTATCTGTGGGTCTCGCGTGTGGCTGTAGAGGTTCTGCCACAGTCGATTGACCCGTCCGTTCGTGACCCAGATCTCGTCGTTCGACGTGTCCGGCTTGAGTTGGTCGTACACGTCGGCGACCCGATCCCAGTCGACCTGCATGAAGATGGCGTCGCCGGTGCTCGTAAAGAAGCGCCCA
>PXRS01000037.1:41884-45197 GCA_003023785.1 Halobacteriales archaeon QS_5_68_33
GCCTTGTCGTGGATCGCTTTCAGTGCGTGGACACCGTGGTCGGCACCACTGGCGATCTCTTCGAAGATCTCGTCGGCACTGTCCCAGTTCATGTCGTCTGCGCCCATCCGCTGACCGATCAGGGAGAAGATCTCCCAGTCGGGTTTGGCCTCACCGGGGCCTTCCATGAATCCCGAATACTGTCTGAGACGCCGTTCGCCGTTCCAGCGATGGTAGTCACATTCTTCACCCCACGTGGTCGCCGGGAGGACGATGTCGGCAAACTCGGTCGTGGTCCGGGGATAGATTTCCTGATTGGTCAGCACCATCCCGCCCTGGTCCATCCGCTCGGCCCACGCTCTGGCGATCTCTTCGGGGTCCGCGTTCTGCGGTTGCGGACCGCTCGTCCGCTCACGAACGGCGTTCCTGAGTTGCTGTGTATTGTACGAGCCACGGACTGGGTCACACCCAATGACGTGCCAGTGAAGGATTTCCCCGTTTCTGACCCGTTCGTCCGTATCCGGTGCGATCGTTACGTCTTCGCCGTCGGACGTGGTGAACGTCTGGGTCGAATGTTCGCCGATGACATCGCCGGCGGGGCCTCCCATCCAGAATCCCTCCTGGTGGCCGCCGCCGCGGCTGAGTCCGGCTCCGGGACGACCCACGCTGCCGGTCAACAACACGAGATTGCCCAGCGCGGCGGAGTTCTCGTGGGAGAATCCCCAGATCAGCCCCTTCTCCCAGAGGAACACGGTGTCCGGCCGGTCACCGTTCTCGTCTGGCTTCCCGATGAGTTCGGCGAACGACCGGATCTCCTCGGCTGAAACCCCTGTGATATCAGCCGCGTTCGACGGTTCGTATCGCGGCTCGTTCAGTATCGATTCTTTGTATTCCTCGAACGTCTGTCCGAACTCCGATTGGTACCACCCTTCATCATCGATCGTCGACCGCTCTCGCATCGTCCACTCTTCGATGAATTCGGTGTTCTCCCATCCTTGGTCGAGGATATGTCGAGCGACCGAACTCAACAGGACGGCGTCTGTCCCGACCTCCAGCTGGAGGTGCATCCCGTCGTTGTTTTGCGAGTAATTCGAGGTGAACGTCTGGCGCGGGTCGATGTGGACTGGCGTCGCGCCGTCCTGTACGCCGAGTTGGATGTGTTCCTGGAAGATGATGGACTTGTTCTCGTAGAATTCGGCCCCGACCATCACGACGTTGTCCGCCTTCTGCGTGTCCTCGTAGTCGTAGGCGAATTGCCAGAGGCCAGCATTGCGCATGCCCGGATTCTCAGGTGTCAGTGCCGGTCGATTGTGTCCGCCCCAGTTCGGCGATCCGATAACGTCGAACAGGAGTTTCGTCCCGGCGTAGGTGTTCTCTACGAACTGGTAGAAATAGAGCTTCTGGCCGACGCCGTTCGGGCCGTTTCGCTCCATGGCCAGTTCGTTCGCGCGGGCGACAGCCTCAATCGCCGTGTCCCAGTCGACCGGCTCTAACGTGCCACCGATCCGGATCTGGGGGTATTTGAGTCGGTCGTCAGTGTCGTTTTCCGGGCTGTACAACGACTGGGCCATGGAACCGCCACGTATCGAGTGGTCTCCCTTCGACCACTGATTGTTCACGGGGTTTTCGTCGTCGGGTTTGACGATGACGTTGTACTCTTCCCCGTTTTCCTCGATGATAGTATGCATCTCGGTGGTGACGCCGTTCCCGCCGAGTTGCTGTGCCGGATAGTCGATGCCGAACGCGTTCTCGTCTGCGCTCGGCCCGCCTTCCTCACCGACGGGCCACTTGAAAACTTCGTACCCGCAACCGACGATGCAGTACCGGCAGGCCGTCGAATGTCTCTCGGCGCTAGTGGGTGGGATCGGGACTTCAGTATCGTTTGACATTGTTTAATTCGACTGGACCGCCTCGATCGGTGTACCGTTCCGCAGGTTGTTGTGATATCCCCACACGAGGCCCTCGACGTAGGTGGCGTAGATCTCGCCGTCCTCGACGTCCAGTTCTATCTGTGGGAGGTCCGAAGTCGCCTGCCCCATATTGACGAGGCCGCCTTTCGAGATGTCGAAGGACGTGTAGTGACACGGACACGGACCTGCCCGATTTTCGTTGGGTACGACCTGTCCAGCGACGCTGCACCCGGCGTGCGTACATTGGGAGTTGAACGCCACGATGTCTTCGTCTGCGCCGACTCCGTCCCAGGCTGACTCACCGAGTTTCGTCAGGAAATTCGATTGTCCCTGTAACGGGTAATCGAACTCTATGACGTCTCCCGTGCTCACCTCTGACACCGAGGCGACTCTGACTCGCGGATAGGCGTCGAGTTGTTCTATCTGGCCACTCGGAGATTCCGGTGGCTCTTCGGTCTCCGGTTGTCCCGACGGCGCTTCAGTGCCTGGTTGCGGGGTTGCTGTTGGTCCACCTGTTTCTGCCGGGGTAGAGTCCGACGAATCGCCCGGACAACCTGCAAGGAGCAGTGTCGCTCCCGCTCCAGCGGTTTGCAGGAACCGTCGACGGGCCTTGTCTATGTTATCGTCTGTCATGCAGGTCGTCTACAATAGATGAACAATAATGCAAGTATAAAACCGACGATCGTTTGCAGGATGATTACTGATGAAAATAACACACCGTGGCTCGACAGACCGTCTCCGACAGTTAGCGAGTTATCTCAAGTGCATCTAAAATTCTCTCTGCCCGGTCTCTCAATTCGTAGTATCGCCAGCGGCCCCGTTTTTTGCGCCGGATCAGGTCTACCTCGCGGAGATCGGATAGAGCGTGGCTGACCGCACTTTTGCTTACGTCAAGTAGTGGCGTGAGTTCACAGAAACAGAGTTCCGACTCAGCAGCTTCTAGTATACGAAGGATGGTGAATCTCGTTTCATCGCCCATTTTGGACAGCATCCGGATGTCAGAATCACAAATTCGTTCCTCCGCTTCTTGTCGATGGGACTCCAGAGTAGTCAACCGGTCCTCCAAATCCGCCTCTCGGCATTCATCGAGTTCGTCTTCTCCGCAACCACACGCCATCTCTTCTGCAACTAACCGTTTAATCTCTGACGGCGCCTCCATATCGTTTGTAATTTGGTGAAATCTGTGTATTAACCCTTTGGCTCGACCAACCGGTCGTGTTTAGTTAGTGGCATTGTGCCACCGAGCGAAGGTTTGAAGCCATGATTCGGCGGTTTCTGGGTTGACGTGACTGAAACAATTCGAGAATGATGAGGTTCTGCGTTTCAGCTCTCGAAAGATCCGTTCGACGGCATTGCGATTTCCGTGGCGACGCATCTGAAATCGGAGTCCAGCTCGTTGCAGTGCAGTCTGGAGGTGTTGAGCG
>PXRS01000038.1 GCA_003023785.1 Halobacteriales archaeon QS_5_68_33
CCTCGAGTTCGTCCAGGGGGCGGACGACGAGATCGTCTACATGACCGTCGATGACCTGCTCACCGACGACGTCATCGACGCGTTAGGTACCGCCGCAGAGCGAGGTGTGACGATCAGCCTCGGAGGAGTCTCGTCGGACGTGCAGGAACAGATCCAGGACGACATTCCCGGCGCGGAGCTGTTCGACTCGCTGTGGGTCTGGTCGGACACACCTGCGGGCCGGCTGCTGATGGTCGACGGGACCCAGACGCTCGTGAGCGTGCTCGTCAATGGCAACGACGTGCCCCCGACGGACCGGCGGTCGGAGACCGCGATCTGGGGATCCGGCGAGACGAACAGTCTCGTGGTCGTACTGAGGGCCATCTTCACGTGGCAACTGGAGGAGACCGACCTACCTGCGTAAGAGTACGACCGACACACCCATTCAGCACCGAACGTCCGGGACGGAATCAAACGGGCGGACGGGACCGTTCTCACCCGGTACGATCGGGCATCTACGCCCCGCCGATAGCGGTCATCGAGACGGTCGCGGTCGCTCTCGATCGGGAGGCGACAGCCCTCGAACGACTGTACGAGTCCGTCGATGACGTTCACCGTTGCTCCCTGTCCCATCTCCGGGAGAGTTTCTATCTGCTCAATAGGATCACTGATCAGCCAGTAGAGCCGTGCTAACTATTCTGCGCGCCCGCCGTGTAGCACACCCCTGTGCTCCCGGGAGAGCGCCTAATGGTTCCGGTCGGGAGTCACTCCCTGTCCGACGCCCCAGTCCCGTTCGACGTGTCGGTCCCGCCAGCGTCGGACGCCCCCTCGATGGAACCCTCGCCGGACCCCGCGTCGTCCGACTCGTCCTCGGCGGGCTCCCCGTCGCGGAACTCGCGATACCGGAGCACGCCGTAGCCGAAGGCGAGCACGCCGAACCCGATGAGCATCGCGCCGCGGGCGAGTTCGCCCCGGAAGTAGACGAACATGGGTCCGAGCGCCAGGGCGAGCAGCGCGACGTCGAACACGAGGACGAGACGCCAGAACGTCGCGGCCGTCTCCGTGTCGACGTCGGTGCCGCCGGTCGCGGTGTCCGGGGTGGGCACCTCGACCTCGGGCACGTCGACCTCCGGGACGCCGGGCCCGAGCGACGGCGGGTCGGGTTCCGGGTCCTCCCGCCAGTCGCCGTCCTCGTCCTCGCTCGAAGACACGGACGGAGTTGACCGGTCCCGAGCAAAAAACGTTCGCAGTCGGCGGTCGGCCCACCCGGTCGAACGGCCGTCAGGGGGTGGAAGGGAGACATTAACGAAACGGATGAGTTTCGTAGTGCGGGGCAATCATGGGAGTCGGACTCGAAGAGATGTTTGACGCGCTCGGGGCTGTCCAGCGGCGGCGAGTACTGGTCGAACTGCTGGAGTCGCCGGAGGACCCGCTCCGCGGGATCACGGACTCCGAGACGGAGACGGAGGCGCGGTTCGTCGGGGACACCGTCCGGATGGCGCACGTTCACCTCCCGAAACTCGACGACTATGGGTTCATCGACTGGAACGAGGACACTGACGTAGTGCGAACGGGCGAGCAGTTCGACGAGATCGAACCACTCCTCGACCTGTTGCACAGAAATCAGGAACGGATTCCGGGCGACTGGGTGTAGTGCGAGGAGTTTCCGGCGGGTCTTTTCATGCGGTCGGTTGTACCGATTGACCGGGATTCTGCCGACCGGTTCGACGAAATCCGGAACTGATTTCCAACCGACCGTATCAGACCCCCTGGTACCACGGGTTCGAGCGAGTGTCTCCCGGCCGCGTCGAGAAGGGACGGCCGCTACGCCATCCGCTCCAGTTCGACCGCTTCGCCCGCCTCGATCCACGCGAGCGGGTTCTCCGTGTCGTAGATGACGGTCTGCCCGTCCTGCTCGTAGGCCCCCGTCGCGGCGACACCCTCGCCGTCGACCGGGTTCGCCCGGACGTCCGGCACGCCCGAGCGTTCGACGCCGTCTGCCCCGTCTCCCTGCGTTGGATCCGTCATGACTACGACCGTCGGTATGCTACACCATCACAAGAATCTTCTGGCTCCCACAAGCTTCTCCCCTCGAGCGGTAGGAACCGATTAATCGACCGACAGCGGAGGATCGGAGGCGGCAACGTCGGCGCGAGACCGAACGCGGCCGCCGGGAGACGCCGCCGGGCGGAGCGGCGAGACCGCGACTATTTTGGTCGGGGGTCACCAAGGCGTGGTATTCATGGAACAGACGGAATTAGCGGGCTTCGACGACGGCGAGAGGCCCGCCGACGAGGCGGCGGCAGTCGCCGACAACGAGGAGTCCGTCTCGACGGTCGTCGACGCCGACTCGCTGCGCTTTCCCGACGCTGAAGGGGCGGTGACGGTATCGGTCACGCAGGTCGACTACACGGTCGAGTACAGCGGCGACGACGAGTTCCCCGTCGTCCAAGTCTTCGGCCGGCGCGCGGGCGAGGACGGCGACCCGGTGCTCGAACACGTCGAGGTCTACGACTTCGAGCCGTACTTCTACGCGCCGATAGACGAGGTGGACGCCGAGACCATCGCCGCCTACGACGGCCTGGTCGACTACCGCGAGACCGACGACGAGGGCGAACCCTTCGAGTCCATCCGGGGCGAGCGACTCGCGAAGGTGGTCGGCCGCACGCCGCGGGACGTCGGCCAGGTCCGGGACGACTTCGACCACTACGAGGCCGACATTCTCTTCCCGAACCGACTGCTCATCGACAAGGACATCAAAAGCGGCGTGCGCGTCCCCGAGCGCCGGACCGAGGAGGGCACCATCCGCGTCCCACACCAGGAGGTCGAGGCGGTCGAGGAGAGCGTGGAACCGCGGGTGAACTTCTTCGACATCGAGGTCGACGACCGGCGCGGGTTCCCCGAGGACGGCGAGGAACCGATCGTCTGTCTCACCTCCCACGACTCCTACGACGACCAGTACATCAACTGGCTCTACCAGTCGCCCGACGGCGTCGACGGCCCCGCAGCCCTTGCGGCGTACGACCCCATCAAGGACGACTTCGAGGCCGACGTCCGCGTCTTCGAGGAGGAGGAGGCGATGCTCGAAGCGTTCGTCGAATACCTCCGCGAAACCGACCCTGACATCCTCAGCGGCTGGAACTTCGCGGATTTCGACGCCCCCTATCTGCTCGACCGGATGGAGACGTTGCAGGACCCGAGTCACAGCTACGACCTGGACATCGACCGCCTCTCGCGGGTCGACGAGGTCTGGCGCTCGGACTGGAACGGCCCCGACGTGAAAGGGCGGGTCGTCTTCGACCTGCTCCGGGCGTACAGGGCGACCCAGTTCACCGAGCTCGAATCCTACCGCCTCGACGCCGTCGGCGAGGTCGAACTGGGCGTCGGCAAGGAGCGCTACCCCGGCGACATCGGCGACCTCTGGGAGGACGACCCCGAGCGCCTGCTGGAGTACAACCTCCGGGACGTCGAACTCTGCGTCGAACTCGACCGCAAGCAGAACATCGTCGCCTTCTTCGAGGAGGTCGCGTCGTTCGTCGGCTGCAAGCTGGAGGACGCCCCGACGGCCGGCGACGCCGTCGACATGTACGTCCTCCACAAGGCCCACGGCGAGTTCGCGCTCCCCTCGAAGGGCACCGTCGAGTCCGGCGAGGAGTTCGAGGGCGGCGCCGTCTTCGAACCCATCACCGGGGTGCGCGAAAATGTCAGCGTTTTGGACTTAAAGAGCTTGTACCCCATGTGCATGTGGACGACCAACGCCTCCCCCGAGACGAAGGTCGACCCCGAGGAGTACGACGGCGACACCTACCGCACGCCGACGGGCCAGCACTTCCGCGCCGAACCGGACGGGATGATGCGCGAGATGATCGACGA
>PXRS01000039.1 GCA_003023785.1 Halobacteriales archaeon QS_5_68_33
GGACGAACTCGTCCTGGGCATCGGGAGCGCGGACGTCTCGCACACAGTCCACGACCCGTTCACCGCCGGCGAGCGCGTCCGCATGGTCACGAAGGCCGTCGCCGACCTCGAAGTTCCGACCTACGTCGTCCCCATCGAGGACATCGACCGCAACACCCTCTGGGTCAGCCACATCGAGAGCATGGCCCCCGCCTTCGACGTCGCCTACTCGAACAACCCTCTCGTGGTCCGGCTCTTCGAGGAGGCCGGCATCGAGGTGCGCCACCCCCCGATGTTCGACCGTGACCGCTTCGAGGGGACCGGGATCCGCAACCGGATGCTCGCCGGCGACGACTGGACCGGGCACGTCCCCGACCCCGTCGCCGAGGTGATAGACGAGATCAACGGCGTCGAGCGGCTCCGCACCGTCGACGAGGACGACGTCGGCGAACGCTGGCGGGCCGAGGAAGACTGACCGGCGGGCCGAAAGGGACCGAGCCAGCGAACGTCGAGTTTCGTCGTGACGAACAGCGAGTCACCAGGGGCGCGTCAGGTCGTTGACGGCGTGCCAGTTGCGGAGGCTCCAGTAGGCGAGCCCGCAGGTGAGGACCGCTGCGGCGGCGAGGTAGACCGACAGTTCCGGCGCAGTCAGGATGAGCCCGTAGACGACCGCTTCCGACCACAGACCGGTGAAGACGGATCCCAGGAATCCTGCTCCCGTCGCACGTCGCAACACGGTCATCCTGTCCCGCGGCGAGTACCGCAGCGCCAGCAACGCACCGACGAAGAGGACGGTCCCCGCAAGGACGTAGATCGGGAGCCGGCGGTCGAACCCCACCGTTGCACCGCCGTCGAAACTCGCCACGCCGACGACCAGTCCCGCCAGGAGGACGGCCGACGCTCCGAACACGGGCCCCCTCCGTTCCAGTACCTCTCGGTCGACGATCTCCGCTTTCGAAGTTGCCATCGGGATATCGATACGCGGTGACGACCAAAAGAGTCAGTCAGACTTCCGTCCGACACGCAACCTTGTGAATCGATGAATACGTCTTTCACTATCGAACTGGAACGTAAACGAATCAAAATCATCCGGGCATCGAACCGAACGAGCGGCAACGCTCTCGGAGCGCCGGGGAGGGCGCTCGGATCACCGAGAGGGGCCCCCTCCGTTCCACGCGCCGTGGGGTGAACAATCCGGCAAGCAGAACAGAGGTGGACGTCGACGCCGACCCGGATCTGCGCCGGGCGTACGGCAAGCGGGTGCCGTACGTCCTCGTCGGGGGGCGGCCGGCGTTCAACTTCCGCGTCGACCCGGACGAGGCGCGGCGCAAACTCCGAACGGCAGGGGAGTGATAGAACGACGCGAACCTGGCCTGGGAGACGCTGGGCGCGCGGACGGTCGAGGCGGCAGCGCGGCGGCCCGAACCCGGGAACTGGCCTCGCGTCCCGAACCACGAGACTTACGGGGGAGAGTCCCGAGAGGGCGAGCATGAGCGTCACGGACCGCTTCGACGACCGTCTCGAACCCGTCGGCATCGGGCTCGGGGTGTTGCTCGTGCTGGTCGGCCTCGCGACGGTCGCCGGCACGCCCTGGACGACCAAAGGGAGCATCGGCGCGGCGGCCCTCCAGGTCGTCGGGGCCCTGGCGACCGCCGCCGTCGGCGCCGGCCTCGTCCGGCTCGCCCGCTACGAGTGAAACGACGGAACCGGGAGAAACGGTCAACCCTTGACAGGGAGTAGCGCAGTAGCGACGAGGATGATCACGGCGACGATGCTCAGGTTGACGATGCCCCAGAAGCCGTTCCGGCGTTCCCGGTAGTCCTCGACGCGCTGTTCGGACTCGTGGTACTCGCCGTAGTGCTCGCTGGTCTCCAGGATGCGCACCGAGGAGTTGTCCGGGAAGTGTGCGAAGTACGTCTCGTCCTGGATGGTGACGTTCTCGCCCTCCGAGAGCGAGATCGACTCGGCTCGCGTCCCGGACCAGGTCAGGATCACCGACTCGTTGGTCACCTCGACCGTCGTCTCGTTGCCCTGGTAGTCGAGCGTGCCGCCCTCCGAGAGTTCGTGGCGCTCGGCCGGGCGGAAGTAGTCCGAGACGGGGGCGTTCGTGCCGTTCGCTCGGTAGGTGACGACCCGTGTTCCATTGATCACGTTGATCTCGTCGTACAGCGCCGGGTCGAGCGCGGCCAGTTGCGTGAGGTTGCGCTGTTCGGTCAGCGTCGCCGCCGTCGGGTCGGTGACGTTCTCGGAGACGGTCTCAAGCAGGTAGTCGTTGCCCCAGACGACCGTCGCGCTGTCCCCGGAGACGTCGGTCACCGTCGCCTCGAAACCCCGGTACTCGAAGGTGTCGCCGGCCTCGACGGTCGTGTTGTCGGCAGGGTCGTCGGGGTCGGTGAGCGTGATAGTCCCGGCCGTGGCGTTGACCGAGAGGTCGTACTCGCTGTCGTTGTAGGCGACGGTCGCCCCGGCCTCGAAGGTTTCCTCCTGGCGGGCGGTCTGGCCCTCCCAGACGACGTCGGTGGGCGGGACGGTCGACCCGTTGTCGATGGTCGCCTCGAACACCGCCGACTCGTTCGTCCAGGACAGTTCGCCGCTCCCGTCCTCGACCGAGAGGTCGTAGGTGCGGTCCCCGAACGTGACGCGGTCCCCGTCTTCCTGCGTCGGCCCGTCGACGGCGACGCTGGGCGCCGACGTCGCCTGGACGAGCCCGTAGGCGCCGGCCGCGAGGACGGCGAAGAAGACGAGGTAAATCGCCACTGCTCGTCGTTGCATACCCGGACGGTGGGATGCCCCGTCGTAAAACGATTACCAAATCCTGCGCGACGGCCCGCCGGCGCCGAAGCTACGGGCTGGCCGTCGCGTTCCGTTCCTCGGCCGTCGCATCCCCCTCGGGCGAGTCGGCGGACCCGGAGTCCGAAGCCGCCGCGAGGGCGCTCGCGAGCGCCTGCACGGCTGTCGCGTGCTCGGCCTTCGACCCGTAGACGGTCATCGGCGAAACGTCCAGCTCGTCGCAGGCCGCGAACGCCTCCGGCGACACCCCCCGGCGCTCGTACTCCGCCCGGAGGACCGTCAGCAGACTGTGGAGGTGGACCAGTTCGTCCTTTC
This sequence comes from Halobacteriales archaeon QS_5_68_33, assembly GCA_003023785.1. Taxonomy (GTDB): domain Archaea; phylum Halobacteriota; class Halobacteria; order Halobacteriales; family Haloarculaceae; genus QS-5-68-33. The sequence continues at coordinate 3,085 of PXRS01000039.1, forward strand.
TCATGGTAACTCCAGTACGTGCTGGAGACGGGTAAATCTCGCGACGATCCGGCCATCGATCCCCGGACGTGACGGGGTTCGACGACGGAACGACTGCACGCTCTCGCCGTGGCTGATACTGTCGGACACAAGTGATGCCACCGTCCGGTGACTGTTTCGGGGTCTTCGAGATGCATATCCCCGAACGTCGACGAGCACGTTCACGTACTTGTGTCCGACAGTATGACGACAGGACCGCGAGACCGGACGGTCGGCCGACCCCGCCTGCCGGGATCCGAACGTTCAACTGCGGCGGTCGGTTGCCCCGGGGTATGGAGGTACTCCGGCGGCTGGGATTCCTGCTCGTGCTCCTCGCGGCGGGGTTTCTCGCCCGGCGGACCGGCCCGTTGACAGAGCGGCGGACGGAGTGGGTGACCGCCGTCGCCTTCTACGTCGCGCTCCCGGCGCTGGTGTTCGGTGCCACCTACGACCGGGCCCTCGGAGCGTTGCTCTCGCCGGCGCTCGTCGCGGGCGTCCCGGTGGTCATCCTGGGGACGGCGGCGATCGCCTGGCTGGTCGCTCGCCGCGAACGCTCACACTCCCGCCGGAGCGTCGCCATCGTCCAGTCCTACCACGCCAACCTGGGCTTTCTCGGCGTGCCGCTCGTGGCCCTGACGCTCGGCGACGAGGCGACGGCCGTCGCCAGCGTCGTCCTCGGGGTGAGTCTGTTCGTCCACGTCCCCCTCACGGTCCTCACGCTCGTCGCCATCAACGACGCCGACGCCTCGGTCCGGGACGAACTCGCCGAACTCGCGACCAACCCCGTCCTCGTCGCGCTGGCGCTCGGACTCGGCGTCTCGGCCGCCGGCCTCTCCCTGTCGGTCGTCGACGCCACCCTCGCCGCCGTCGCCTCGGCGCTCGGCGCCCCGTCGCCCACGGCCGACGACGTCCTCGGGCTCGTCGGCGAGTTTGCCCTCCCGCTCGCGCTGCTGGGGGTGGGCGCGTCGCTAGAGGTGGACACAGACGCGCTTGACCCGCGGGGGACCGGGTCGGTCGTCGCGCTGAAAGTCGCCGTCATGCCGTTGCTCGCGTTCGGCGTCTTCACGCTGCTGGCGGCCTCGCAGGCGGCGGTCGCGACCGCGGTCCTGATGTTCGGGATGCCCAGCGCCGTCTCGACGTACGTCTACGCGAGCGAACTCGGCGGCGACGCCCGCTTTGCCTCCGTCAACGTCTTCGTCACCACCGTCGCCTCCCTGCTGGTGGTCGCCGTCGCCATCCAGGTCCTGGCATGACTTTTGTCACGCTCGCCTGTATGCCCCGTATGGGCTATCACCACCTCGACCCCGCCGACCTCCCCGAGACGCCGGACTACCCCTGCGACCGCCGCGGGGTCTCCGACGCCGCGGAACTTGCCGTCCTCCACGCCGCGACCTACGAGATGGAACCGGGCGAGCAACTCCCCCGGACCTACCACTACCACGAGAACCGCGAGGAGGCCGTCTACGTGGCGGCCGGCGAGTTACACGTCGAGACGCCGGGCGAGGAGTACGTCGTCGCGACCGGCGAGGTGTTTGTCGCCGAACCCGACAGTCCTCACCGGGCGTACAATCCGGCCGACGCCGACGAACCGGTCCGCGTCCTCGGCGTCGGCGCGCCCAAATCCGACATCGCCCACCCCTACGACCCGGCGGGGGGAGACCGAACTCGCCCCTTGCCTCACCCTCACACCCCGCCACAAGACGTATGCCCCGGCTCTGCCATCGCGGGCTATGAGCGAAACGCTGCCGGAGGACCGGTCGCCGGAACCGGTGACGGTCGAGTCCATCGGGACGGACCTGCGCAACCTCGGCGTCGAGCCCGGCGGGACGGTCCTCGCCCACGGTTCCCTCTCGTCGCTGGGGTGGGTCTGCGGTGGGGCGCCCGCCGTCGTCGACGCTCTCCAGCGCGTCGTCGGCGCGGACGGGACGGTCGTGATGCCGACCCACTCGGCGGGAAACTCCGAGCCGTCCCGCTGGGAGAACCCGCCCGTCACCGAGGAGTGGTACGAGACGATCCGCGAGACGATGCCGCCCTACCGACCGGACGTGACCCCGACACGGGGGGTGGGCGCCGTCGCCGAGTGCTTCCGGTCCTGCCCGGGCGTCTCGCGCAGTGACCATCCCCAGCACTCCTTCGCCGCGTGGGGCGCCGACGCCGACTTCGTGACGGACGGCCACTCGCTGGACCGCTCGCTCGGCGAGGAGTCGCCGCTGGCCCGCGTCTACGACCTCGCGGGCGACGTGCTCTTTCTCGGGACGACCCACGCGACCAACACCTCCCTGCACCTCGCGGAGTACCGCGCGGACCTCGATCCTGGGACGGAGACGCAGGGCGGTGCGGTGCTCGTCGACGGCGAACGAGAGTGGGTCGAGTGGACTGACATAGCGTTCGACGACGGCGACTTCCCCGAGTGTGGCGCCGCCTTCGAGCGCGAGCGCCCCGACGCCGCCGAACGCGGGACTGTCGGCGTCGGCGACGCGACGCTCATGGCCCAGCGCGAACTCGTCGACTTCGGCGTCGAGTGGTTCGAGGCGAACCGGTAGCGCCACCTGGGACGCCCGCGCCCGCCCCGCCGTCACCGCTCTCGGTCACACCCTCGGGAACGAGGATCCCAGCCCATCCGGCTGGGTATCGTACCCTGAATCCGGGGTAGATTTTTATGTGATCTCCACCTGAAACCCTTCTATGGCTGAAGTGGTACGTGAGATAGTGACGGCCGTGACTGCCGCCGAAGGGATCGCGCCGGGCGAACTCGACTACGCGCTTCAGGACCACGTCGACGTGGACGCGATCCAGTCGCTGACGGATCACTCCGAGGGTTTGTGGACGCTCTCGTTCGAAGTGCCCCGCCACGACGTTACCGTCACCGACAGCGGCGTCGTGCTGGTGGACGGCGAGAGCTTCGAGCAGGAACTCTCCGCGTAGCGCGTGGTCGGCCGAGAGAGCCCTTCCGGCCGGCCACGAGAGCCATCCGCGTCCCGGCGGCTACGCTCCGACGCCACGAAGGCCCGAGCGGACGAAGACCGTCCCCAGGCACGCGATGCCCGCGAGACACGCCACGGCAACGAACGCGGGGTAAACCACGACGACGTCGGCGAACGGGCCGAAGGCCGTGTGTGACAGGGCGAGAATCCCGGCCGCCACGTAGCAGGCCGTCCCGAGCAGCAGTTCGGCCCACCAGACAGATCCTGCGGTCGGGTCGGTCGCATCCGCCGCTCGACCCGCATCGGCCACGGGCCGGCCCCGCTCCGCGTCCGTCGTGCCCGCCCGGGCGTGTTCCTCGGGGATCGATTTCGTGCCCATCGTATCGACTCGGTTCTCACTCTCGAACAGTTGATAATAAGCTATCGCCCGCAACTATCACGGGCGATAACGGAACGCGACGCTCCCTGTGTCGACCCGGACAGCCGCCGAAACGGACACAAATCCCCCGGAGACAGTCTGTTCAGTAGTCCGGCGGAACGTAAAGGTTGAGTGTCTGGAGCGGTTCGTCGCCGTCGTTTTCGATCTCGTGCGTCTCGCCGGCCTCGACGACGACCAGGTCGCTGGGGTCCAGGCGGACGGTCTCGCCCTCGACGACGGCCCGACCCGACCCGGAGACGACGTAGAGCCACTGGTCGCTGTCGGCGTGGGCGTTGTCGGGGCCGCCGGTCGACCGGCCGGGTTCGAGGGTCATCTCGGCGGCCTGGGCTCCGTCGGTGGTCAGGCGGACGTCGAAAAACCGGTCGAAATCGAGGTGTGTGCGTTCCATCACCAGCCCTCGCCGGAGTACTCGCCGGTGGTACGGCCGTCGACGAGCAGGTCGTCGACGACGAACTCGGCGAGGGCGTCACGCATCCGCCGACTGGCGTGCTGGGCGCCCATCGTCACCTGGTACATGCGAGCGCCGACCAGCGACGTATAGATGAACTCTCCGACCTCGTCGGGGTCGACCGCTCGGAAGACTCCCGCCTCGACCCCGTCGGCGATGATGTCGGCGATGGTCCCGACGTTGTTCTCGTAGTGACGGGAGAGCCGCGACCGGAACTCGTCGTTGTGGACGGCCTGGACGCGCAACTCGAGCAGGGCCAGCGCGAACGTCTCGCGGTCCTCCTCGCCGGGGTCGATGACGAACCCGTCGATGTACGCCTCCATGCGGTCGAGGGGGTCCTCGGTGTCGGACTGGGCGAGCTGGCCGCCGACCCAGCCGATCATGTTGTCCACGAACGCAAGCATCAGTTCGTCTTTCGTGTCGTAGTGGTAGTGAAGGAGCGGGCGGCTCTTGTCGAACTCGTCCGCGATGTCCTGCATCGTGAGGTGAGCGTACCCGTGTTTGCACAGCGCGTGGTAGGTCGCGCCCATGATCGCCTCGTGGGTGTCCTCAACACCCTCACCCGACCCCTTGGCGTCCTCCTCACCGCTCATATCCCCGGGTTGACTGCCGGCGTAAAAAGCTTTCCGCGAAACCTGACTGATTCGACAGTCAGCCGGTTTCGTTCGTCCGAACTCCGGGCGCGTCGCCGAACGGTCGGGCCGGGGTGGGGCCCGTCGACGGGTCCTGATACGGTCGGCGAAATCAGCCCGCGAAACCACCGCCCCGTGACAAACTCTCCGGACACGCTTGCCCGCAGGTGTTATGCTCGGTCACGCCCAACGGAAATCAATGGCCGAAGCCTGGCGGATCCTGGTCGGACTGACCGTCGTGGTGGGACTCTACGGGGTGGGCGTCGCGGTCTTCGGCGCGCCGGCCTCGCCCGTCGCGTTGCTCTCGCTTCTCCTGTTCGGCGGCGCGGGCCTCCTTGCCGGCCGGTTCGTCGCCGACCGGATGGGATGAGGCCCCCGCACCGACGGGACCGACTGCCACCCCCCGCAGACTGACCGACTGACTGACTCGACAGTCAGTTTTTTACGCGGGCAGTCACAACAGGGAGGCATGGCGTGGGGATTCTCCGGCGGTAACGACGACGCGGACGCGTTCGACGACATCGGGGAGGGGGTCGACCGCCCGATGTGGCGGATCTTCACCGGGTACGGCGGGGAGTTCGTCCCGGAGTTCGTGGTGGGCGCGGTCGCGAGCGTCCTCGCGCGCTTTCTGGAACTCGTTCCGGCGCTCATCCTGGCGCGGGCCATCGACTCGCTGTTCGTCGGCGACCGGCCCTTCCGCCTGCCGCTGGTCCCGGCGTCGGCGGTCCCGCCAGGGGCCGAGGGGAAGTTCTGGTTCGCGGTCGGCCTGACCGCGGCGGTGTACACCCTGGTCGCGGGGCTGAACTGGGTCAACTCCCGGGCGTGGAACCGCTTCGCCCAGCACCTCCAGCACGCGGTCCGGGTCGACACCTACGACGTCGTCCAGCGCCAGGACATGAGCTTCTTCGACGACAAACAGACCGGCGAGATCATGTCCGTCCTCAACAACGACGTCAACCAGCTGGAGAGCTTCTTCACGAACGACCTGAACACCGGCATCCGCATCTCCGTCCTCGTGGTCGGCGTCGCCGCCTTCACCCTCTATCTCAACTGGCAACTGGCCATCGTCGGGATGGTCTCGATCCCCGTGCTCGCGGTCGCGAGTTACGTGTTCGTCCGGAAGATCGGTCCCAAGTACGGCCGCGTCCGGGGCTCGGTCGGCGGGCTCAACTCCCGCCTGGAGAACAACATCGGCGGCATCGAAGTGGTGAAGACCTACGGCCGCGAGTCCTTCGAGCGCGACCGCGTCGAGGAGGCCTCCGAGGAGTACCTCGAGGCAAACTGGGACGCCATCACGACGCGGATCAAGTTCTTCCCCTCGCTGCGGGTGATCACCGGTTTCGGCTACGTGCTGACGTTCCTGGTCGGCGGCTACTGGCTGCTCTTCGGCCCGCCGCTTTTCTTCTCGGGCGGGCTCACCCTCGGGACGCTCACCGCCATCCTGCTGTACTCGCGGCGATACCTCTGGCCGATGCGCCAGTTCGGGAACGTCATCAACAACTACCAGTACGCCTTCGCCGCCGCCGAGCGCATCGTCGGCCTGATGGACCACCACGGCGTCGCCAGGGACGACGACAGGGCCGACCTCGGCGGCGTCGCCGGCCGCGTCGAGTACGAGGACGTCACCTTCCGGTATCTCGGCGCCGACGAGGACTCGACCCGGAGCGTCTCCTTCACCGCCGAAGCGGGCGATTTCGTCGGCCTCGTCGGCCCCACCGGCGCCGGCAAGACGACCCTTCTCAAACTCCTCCTGTGCCTCTACGAACCCCGGGAGGGCACCATCAGGCTGGACGGGCACGACGTCGAGGACGTCTCGCTGTCGAGCCTGCGCGACCACATCGGCTACGTCAGCCAGGAGCCCTACCTCTTCCACGGGACCGTCGCCGAGAACGTCGCCTACGGGCTCGAGGCCGACGAGGAGGAGGTCGTCGAGGCGCTGTCGATGGTCGACGCCATGGAGTTCGTCGCCGACCTGCCCGAGGGCATCCACACCACGGTCGGTGAGCGCGGCGTGAAGCTCTCGGGCGGCCAGCGCCAGCGCGTCGCCATCGCCCGGGCTATCCTCGAGGACCCCGACATCCTCGTCCTCGACGAGGCGACCTCACACGTCGACAACGAGACCGAGATGCTCATCCAGCGGTCGCTCGACGCGCTAACCGCCGAGCGAACCACCTTCGCCATCGCCCACCGCCTCTCGACCGTGCGGGACGCCGACCGGATCCTCGTGATGGACGAGGGCCGGATCGTCGAGCAGGGCAGCCACGAGGAACTGCTCGACCGCGACGGGCTCTACGCCAACCTCTGGGGCGTCCAGATCGGCGAGATCGACGCCCTCCCCGACGAGTTCGTCGAGCGCACTGCCGAGCGCGAACGCGCCGGTCTCGACGACGACTGATACGGTCGGTTGTAACGATTTACCGGTATTTCGTCGACCGGTTCGACGAAATCCGGCACTGATTTACAACCGACCGTATGATACGGCCGGTCGTACCGGTGTACCGGTATTTCGCCGGACCGCCCGGCCGATCACCGGGAAACAGTCACCGCCGAAGCAAGCGCATCGGGGAGCAAGTCGCAGACGACGAGCGGTTCGCCGCCAGTACCGAGAAGGGGTTCATCGCCTGGCTCGACGTGTGCACCCGCTACTGTTAGTGTCGCCAGTCAACCTCCGACCCCTTCACGCAGAGGCCGCGGGCCTTCCCCGGACGGCCGCGCCCCGAGGACCGCTGAAGGCGAGACGTCCCCGGTTGCCGGGAGGTCTTTGCCGGACCGACACGAAGTGTCCTCGTGACGCGGGACATCCTCGTGTGGCACCGGGACGACCTGCGGACGGCCGACAACCGCGCGCTCGCCGCCGCGGCGGCCGACGGCGACCCCCACCCGGTCTTCGTGTTCGACCCGCGCTACTACGGCGAGTCGGGACTGGCGTGTGACGCGCGGCTGCGATTCCTCCACGAGACGCTGTCGGACCTCGACGGGCAGTACCGCGACCTGGGGTCCGAACTGGCCTATCGGCAGGGCGACCCGCGGGCGGAACTGCGGCGACTGCTGGACGAGGGAGTCGTCGACGCGATATACTGCAACCGGACGACGACGGCCCGGTACGGCCGACGGGTGGCCGAGACGGTCCGGGACTGGGCGGCGGTCACGACGTTCGCGGACGACGGGATCAGACGACCCGGCCGCCGCCACGCCGACGGGACGGTCGCCGTCGACACCCGCGCGGGGTGGGCCGGCGATGACCGCGCCTGGAACGAGCAGTGCGAGGCGTACTTCGAGGCCGACCCCGCGCCGCAACCGGACGCCCTGCCGGCAAACGGCGTCGAGTCGACGACGACGGTCGCAGCGGTCGAATCGGAGCACGGCGTCGACCCCGACAAGGAAGGCGTCCCACGGGGCGGGACGGTCGCCGGCAACGAGCGGCTCTCGGCGTTTCTCGAACGGGTGCAGGACTACCCGTCGGTGGTCTCCTCGCCGGCCGCGGCGGCCGAGCGGTCCCCGCGGCTCTCGCCGTACCTCGCGTTCGGTGCGCTCTCGACCCGCCAGGTGTACCAGCGCCTCGGCGAGATACCGGAGAGTCGCGGCGCGTCGATGTTCCGGTCGCGGCTCTACTGGAACCGCCACTACACGCAGAAACTCGCCGACTGGCCGGGCTGGACCGAACGCGCCGTGAACCCGGTGATGCGTGGCCTCGGTCGGGAAAGCCACGACCCGGACCTGGTGGCGGCCTGGAAGCGGGGGGAGACGGGCTTCCCGATGGTCGACGCGGCGATGCGCGCGCTGGTAGAAACGGGCTATCTCAACTTCCGGATGCGGGCGCTCGTCGCGACGTTTTTCGTGTACGTCCTCGGTGAGTGGTGGCGCCGCGGGGCCGATTTCATGTACTGGCACCTGGTCGACGCCGACGCGGCGATAAACTACACCCAGTGGCAGTCACAGTGCAACCTCACCGGCGTGCACCCGGTCCGGGTGTACGACCCCGCCAAGCAGGCCCGCGAGCACGATTCCGACGGGGCGTTCGTCCGGGAACACGTTCCGGAACTCGCCCCGCTGCCGGACGAACACCTGGCCCGCCCGGAGAAGGCACCGCTGGCCGTCCAGGCGGAGGCGGGCGTCCGGGTCGGCGAGGACTACCCCTACCCGGTCGTCGATTACGAGCGCCGCGCGGCGGCGGCCCGCGAGCGGTTCGCCCGCCTCGACGACCGGGCGCGCGAGGCGCTCTCGGACCCGCGTGTCAGGCGCCGTGGGTCGTTCTCACAGCGCGGCGGCGACCGGACCGAGGAAGACGCCGGCCCCGAGGAGGACCCGAACGGCGGGCAGACGTCCCTCGACGAGTTCTGACGGCGGGAGGAAACATCGACCGCCATCGCGGGTCAGGGGCGCCACGGACGAGGTGTCGGATCCCGCGACCCGTGGAAGAGACGTTTTCGTTACACGCCGACGCGGGCACCGAGGACGTCGTCGTAGACATCGGCGAGGCGGTCGACGGAGCGGGCGACGCTCATCGCCTCGCGGCGGGCGAGACACTCCTCGCGGAGGCGCTCGCGCTCGTCGAGCGTGCGGGCTATCACGTCCCGGAAGGCCGCGACGTCGCCGGGCGGGGCCTTGTAGCCGGTCTCGGCCTGGTCGATGGTGTCGGCCAGCGCGGCGCTGGCGACGCCCGCGACCGGCGTCCCGCAGGCGTTCGCCTCGAGGGCGACGATTCCCTGCGTCTCGACGGGACTCGGGAAGGCGAAGGCGTCGAGCGCCGCGTAGAATGCGGGGAGTTCCGCCCGGTCGAGGAACCCCAGAAAGCGCGCGTCGACGTCGGCGGTCCGGGCCTGCGCTTCGAGGGCCTCGCGGGCGGGGCCGTCCCCGCCGAAGACGAGCGTCACGTCCAGGTCCTCGGCCGCCGCGACGATGTCGTCGAGGGCTTTCTCGTAGCCGTGCCGACCGGTGTAGCCGACCAGCGGGCCGGCCGGGAGGCCGTGGCGTTCGCGGAACGCTGTGGGGTCGACGGGCCGGAAGAAGTCGACGTCGACGCCGTTGGGGACGACGACGACGTGGGTGTCGGTTTCGACCGCCTCGCGGATGTGAGTGGCCGTTCGCTCGCTCGGCGCGATCACCAGGTCGACCCGGTCGAGGAAGCGCCGCTCGTAGCCCTCGGCGCTGCGTTCGATGGCGCGCTCGATGCGCTCGGTAAACGCGAGATAGGCCGCGTACTCGCTGGTGGGCGTGTGGTAGGAGGCGACGACCGGGAGGTCGTGTTTGCGCGCGAGGCGCAACCCGGCGAGGCCGAGACTGAACGGGGTATGCGCGTGGACCAGGTCGATGTCGGCGACGGCGTCGGGCAGCCCCGGCAGGCCGACGCGAAAGCCCTCGTAGAAGGGAAAGGGGACGCTGCTGACGGGATGTTCGTCGGGGGCCGGGTCGTGGTCGCTATCCGGATAGACGACGTGCATCCGCCCGCCGCGGTCGACCCACTGGTCGCGCCAGGTGTCGATCGTGTAGGTGGCGCCGTTGACCGTCGGCAGGTAGGTGTCGGTGAACGCGGCCACCGAGGGCAGGGCCATGGGACCCACGTCGGACGCACAGGGCTTAATGCGTTGCTATTTCGGAGCGACGCCGCGGGCCTGTGGCTGACGGCCGCGGGCGAAACCGCCGAGGACCACAACGTATAGGGGCGCGTCGGGCCGACGCACGAACGGTGAGCACCGAGGAGATCGCCCGCGAGCGCATCGAGCGGTTGCGGGAACTCGCACGGGACGCGGCGGTCGCGGGCCGCGAGGAGCGCGCACGCCGGTACGTCCGTCGCGCCCGGCGGATAGCCGAGCGCAACCGGCTCGCACTCCCGCGGTCGTTCGTTCGCTTCACCTGTGACCGGTGTGACGCCTACCTCCGGCCCGGCCGGAACGCCCGCGTGCGGCTCCAGGACGGCCACGTCGTCGTCACCTGCGACTGCGGTCACCAGGCCCGGTACCCCTACGAGGAGTGACTGCCCCGGTCGGACCGGACAGCGACGCGCCGGGCCCGCCCGAACGCCGTCGACAGGCCGGTGGCACCCACAACTTTGAACCGACAGGCGACAACGTAGGCAGATATGGACGACGGGACGCGGCGACAGCGGATCCACGACCTGGACGTGACCGTCCGGGTGGGCAAGAACGGCGTCGACCCGGTGGTCGACGAACTCGACGACCAGCTGGGCGACAGCCAGTTCGTGAAGGCGAAGTTCCTGCGGGCGGCCCGCGGCGGAACGACGACCGGGGAACTCGCCGAGGAACTCGCAGACCGCACGGGCGCCGACCTGGTGCGGACCCGGGGCCACACGGCGGTGTTCGAACGATGACCGGCCCGGTCGGCATCGCCCTCCAGACAGAGGTGACGGGCGCCATCGCGGAGCTGCTGGCCGACACGCTCGGGCTGGAGCCGCAACTGGCCAACGCCATCGGCTCGGCGATCACGTTTTTCGTCGTCGCCGTCGCGGTCTACCTGCTCGGCCGCGTGACGGTCGTGCCGCTGGTCAACCGCGTGCTCAAGGCGCGCAACCTCGACGCCCACGCACGCAACCCGCTCCAGAAGATCACGGGCATCATCGTCGGGTTCGCCGCGATCAGCATCGCCTTCGCGTTCGCCGGGTACGGAAACATCCTGACTGCGATCGCGACCGTCGCCGCCGCGGCGACGCTGGCCATCGGCTTCGCGATGCAGGAGGTCATCAAGAACTTCGTCGCGGGCATTTTCATCTTCACCGACGAGCCGTTTCGGATCGGCGACTGGATCGAGTGGGACGACCACGCGGGCGTCGTCGAGGACATCAGCCTGCGCGTCTCGCGGGTGCGGACCTTCGACAACGAACTGCTCACGGTCCCCAACTCCCAGTTGACCGACGGCGTCATCAAGAACCCCGTCGCCAAGGATACCCTCCGCCTGAAGTTCGTCTTCGGCATCGGCTACGAGGACGATATCGACGAGGCGACCGAGATCATCATCGCGGAAGCCGAGAACCACGACGGGATCCTCGACGACCCGGCGCCCTCGGTCCGGCTGACGGAACTGGCCGATTCCTACGTCGGCCTCCAGTCGCGGGTCTGGATCAGCAACCCCAGCCGCGCCGACTTCGTGAAGATCCGCGGCGAATACGTCACCACGGTCAAGAACCGCTTCGACGAGGCCGGGATCAACATCCCTTACCCCCAGCGGGACGTCTCCGGCGGCCTCGAGTTCGAGAACGTCGAGGGCGTCGTCGAACCTGCCGACGACTGATACGGTCAGTCGTACCGACTTACCAGTATTTTGCCGGCTTCGCCCCCATCGGGAGCCGGTTGGCACGGGCACCGACCCGGAAACGGGTGATGGCAACGGGACGAACCGGAGGAACTGCCGGAACCACAACGATTAATACCTGTTAACACGTACCATACGATCCCGACGGAACAGTCGGGGACACACCGGACGCTCCGGCCCGGATCAACCCTACAGGTCGAGACGGACCGGAGTAGGGGCCAGAACCGAAGGATCGGTAAGACGGTCGCGAGGACACAGGTCCCGAAGGAGGACCGCAGCGGTCCGGTGCTCGACCACCTAGGTGGTCGAGGGAGAAGGCCAAGTACCGGAGTACGCGAAAGCGGACTTCGGGAAGACGACGGCAACCGTCGGTGAGAATCCGACTGAAGCCCGCGCACGGCACGCCGGTGAGACCGGCTAACGCTCGCGCAAACGTCGGTGGAAACCCGACGAAAGCCCGCGCGGGCAAGCGCCGGTGAGAACCCGGCTGAAGCTGTCACCGGCCGCGGGGACCGCGGAAAACGTCTCCCGTCCGGGTCCAATCCGATCTGTTCCGTCCCGTCTTTTTACCGGAGGGGTTCCCGCAACGAGCGAAGCGAGCGAGGAACTCTCACTGCCTTTCGGGGTCGTCGACGCGCTCGTCGACCCACGCGATGGCGCGTTCGACCTCCTCGGGGTCGGTGCCGGTCACTTTCACTCGGCCCGGCGTTCCGCGGCGGGCGGGGTAGCTCCCGATGGCGACGTCGAAGCGCCCGCGAACGCCGTCGAGGACGTCCCTGAGCGCGCCTTCGGGCGTGGCCGTCTCGACCGACGCGGAGACGGCGTCGCCGCCGAACTCGTCGGCCACCGCGTCGAACATGACGCGCAACTCCTCGGGGAACCCGGGGAAGACGTAGACGTTCTCGACGACGCAGCCGGGATTGAAACTCGCCTCCGTCTGGAGGGGGCGCGCGTCGGCCGGCAGCGCGGCCGTCTCCTCGTAGTCCAGGTCGAAGTCGTGTTGCTCGTAGCGCTCGGGGTTCCGTTCCCGGTAGCGACGCGCCTTCTCGGCGACGCGCTCGCGCACGGCCTCCTGTACGTCCATCTCGCGGTCGAACGCGTCGGCGACCGCCTCCAGCGTCACGTCGTCGGGGGTGTCCCCGAGGCCGCCGGTGACGATGACAGCGTCGAACGCGTCGGCCCACTCGCGGACCCAGCGGGCGATGAGCGCGCGGTCGTCCGGGATGGTGAGCATGCGCGTGACCGTCGCCCCGCGCTCGGTCAACTGCCGAGCCAGCCAGGTGGCGTTCGTGTTCTCCGTGTCCCCCGAGAGCAGTTCGTCACCGACGGTGACCAGCGCGACGTCCATGCCGGCGACAGGGGCGAAGGCGGCTAAACGGTGACGGCTTCGGCACACTCGGCGCGAACGGGAAACCGGGGGGTGCACCCAGGCCCCGACGAACCTTCTGATATGCCGCGCCGCTCGAAGGGTCCTTGGCGCTCGCAGTTCGCACACTTGTGTGGGGATTCGACCTCGCCGTTGACGACCGGCTGTGTCGTGGTGGTGCCGTCCTCGTCAGACCGGACGATCGCGACGGTACCGTCCTCGCCGGAGGCGACGCAGACATCGTCGCCGAGAGACTGGTGGTCCTCGGGTGGGGCGTACTGCGCGGGGTCACGGAGCCGATACCGACGCTCACGCACGACACCTCCGGTAAAAATCCCCGATTTTGTTTCTCGCTCGGAGGGAGGTAATTTGGCTCGTTAGGTATGCGAGCCGCTCGTCACTTTGATTCGGGTGGTAAGGCAGTGGGACCGCCGAGATTCGAACTCAGGTCCGACGCACCCCATGCGCCGAGGATACCGCTACCCCACGGTCCCGCACGTCGGGAAACGATCCACCCCCGATTAAGCCCTTCGTTTCATATCTGCCGTCGGTCAGACGGTCTCGCGCACGTCCCGCAGTTCCTAGGGGGTCCGGTCCTCCTCGACGGACCCGTGGACCGGCATCGTGTGGTGCTCCTCGTTCTCGCGGCGTTTGCTGAACTCCGCGACGGTCTCGACGGGCGACTCGTGAGACGGTCGGTTGTCAATCAGTTCCGGATTTCGTCGAATCGGTCGGCGACATACCGGTACATCGGTACAACCGACCGTATCAGTTCGGGTGTTCTGTCGTGCGATTCCGCCGTCTCGGCATCGTTCTCGTGGTCTCCACGTGTCTACTGTGCGTGCCACTCGGAGGAGGCGAACGGTTAGACCAGTACGCGCTCCAGGTCGACGACCGTTCCCGATTCGGCCGCGGGGTCGCCGACGAAACACCCCAGGCAGACCGCCGCGCCGTCGGGCGTACAACAGGCCACGAGCGCTCCCTCGTCGGCCTCGTCGGCCTCGACGACGCCCGGTGCGTAGACCGGCGCGCCCTCGGCGACCTCCCGGGCCGCGCTCTCGGCGATGGTCACGCTCGGCAGGTCGACGAGCGCTCGCTCGGCGGGGACGACCACCTCCCCGAGCGGGTCGGGGTCGCCCTCCTCGGCCCACGCGAGGGCGTCGGCGAAGTCCTGTAGCGTCACGAGGTCGGTGTCGTCGAACGGGTCGGTCCCGACCCGCCGCAGGTCGCCCATGTGCGCGCCGGTCCCCAGCGCCAGACCGATGTCGTGACAGAGTTTCCGGACGTAGGTGCCGCTCTCGCACCGGATCCGAAACAGCGCCTGCCGGTCCTCGGCTTCGAGCACGTCGAGGTCGAGGACCCGACGCGTCCGTAGCCGACGGACGACCGCGCTCTTTTTCGGGGGTTTCTGGTAGATCTCGCCCTCGAACTCGGCGACGACCGCGTCGAAGTCGGCAGGCGCGGGCCCGTGGAGTTCGAGCACGGCGACGTACTCCTTGACGCTGTCGTCGAAGACCTGCGCGAGGCGGGTGGCGTCGCCCAGCAACATGGGAAGGCAGCCCGTGACCTTCGGATCGAGCGTCCCGGCGTGGGCCGCCCGGTCGACGCCGGCCATGTCCCGGACCCACGCCGCGACCTGGTGAGCGGACGGGCCCGGCGGCTTGTCGAGGTTGACGACGCCGAACTCGAGGAGGGCGTCGGGCGACCGGTCACCGGGCGGTCCGCGCATGTTCAGAGGTGGTCCGCGACGTTCCGGACCGGGGTCTTTCCCTCGTCGACGGCGGGGTCGTAGGCCTCGACCGCCGCGAGGACGATTTCCAGTTCCCCGTCGGGGTCCCAGCGGGCGGTGTTGAGCACCAGGTCGTAGATCGAGCGGTCCTCGATGTCGATGCCGTAGTACTCGCGATAGCGTCGCGCCTCGCTGTCGGCGCGCTCGACGGTTTCGGCCCGCGCGGTCTCGAGGTCGGTGTCCTCGCGGTCGGCGATCCGGTCTATCCGCACGTCCAGCGGCGCGTCGAGCCACACCTTGATGTCGGCGTGCTCGCCGGCCATCCACCCCGACAGCCGGGACTCCAGGACCACCTCGTCGCGTTCGCGCGCGATCTCCCTGAGCCTGCGGTCCAGGTCGCGGTCGACCTCGTCGTCCTCCTCGGCGAGGCGGTTGAACTCCACCAGCGAACAGCCGCGCTCGTCGGCGAGCGACCGGAAGATGTCCCCGCCGCTGACGTGCTCGTACCCGAGTTCCTCCGCCAGCGCCGCGGCGAACGTGCTCTTCCCGCTCCCCGCGGGCCCGGAGACGGTTAGTAACATACCCGACGTGCGTGTCCGCCCGAAAAAGCCCTTACGAACCACCTTTTTCTCGGAGGGGTATCCTCGGGCCTGCGGCCCTGCGGGTACCCCTCCGGCAAAAACGTGGGCGAAAAAGCGCGGGCTCGGCTTCGCTCACGGCTCCTTTCAGTCGCCGTTCGCATCGAGACTCTCACTTCGTTCGAGTCTCGCACCGCTCGCCCGCGTGAACCGCGCTCACTTCGCTCGCGCGGATGCTTGCACCCTCCCGCCGCCTGTTCTGCCCGGCCAGCTCGTGCCCGCCTCGGGCTGAGTTTTATACTGTCGGACACAAGGACGTGAACGTGCTCGTCGACGTTCGGGGACATGCATCTCGAAGACCCCGAAACAGTCACCGGAGCGGTGGCATCACTTGTGGCTGCCTGCCAGACTCACCCATGACAGACGACCTGGGACTCGCGTTCGTCGGAACGTACACCGACCTCGACGAGGACGGCGTCTTCGGCTTCCGCGTCGACGACGAGGGAGCGCTCCGTCCGACGACCGCCGCGAGCGGCGGGCCGGACCCGACGTTTCTCGCACCCGACTCCGCGGGCGAGCGCCTCTACGTCGCCAACCGACCGGCGGACGAGGGTGCCGTCGTCGCCTACGACATCGACCGGGAGGCGGGCACGCTCTCGCGACTCAATCAGGCACCGACGAAGGGGAACGGCACCCCCTGTTACTGCAGCGTCGACGCGACCGACCGGTGTGTGCTGACCGCACAGTACGGCGGCGGCACGGTATCGGTCCTCCCGATAGGCGAGGACGGCCGCGTCGGCGACCCGACTGCCGTCGTCGAACACGAGGGGACGGGCCCGAACGAGGACCGCCAGGAAGCCCC
Source organism: Halobacteriales archaeon QS_5_68_33 (assembly GCA_003023785.1). Lineage (GTDB taxonomy): Archaea > Halobacteriota > Halobacteria > Halobacteriales > Haloarculaceae > QS-5-68-33. The sequence goes on from PXRS01000039.1 coordinate 19,347, forward strand.
GCATCCTCACTCCATCCGGACGGGACCGGACAACGAGTACGCCTACGCCCCGGATTTGGGAGCCGACCGGGTGTTCGTCTACGAGTTCGACCCCGCGGCGGGGACGCTCGACCCGGCCGACTGCGGTCACGTCGACGTCCGGCCGGGCGCGGGACCGCGCCACCTCGACTTCCACCCGAACGGCCGATGGGTCTACCTGATCAACGAACTCGACTCGACGGTCACGGCGTTCGAGCGCGACCCGGAGACGGGCGCGCTCGATGCGTTCGCCACCGAGAGCACGCTCCCCGAGGGGTTCGACGGCGAGAACATCACCGCGGACGTCCACGTCCACCCCTCGGGCGAGTATCTCTACGGTTCCAACCGCGGCCACGACTCGATCGCGGTCTTCGAACTCGACGACGAGGGAGCACCGTCGCTGGTCGAGACCGAATCGACGCGCGGGGAATGGCCGCGCAACTTCGCGCTCGACCCGTCGGGGTCGTTCCTGTTCGCGGAGAACGCCGACACCGATGACATCGTCACCTTCCGAATCGGGGACGACGGCACGCTCGACCCGACGGGACACGTAACGGAAGTGCCGTCACCGGTCTGTCTGCGGTTCGTCGACAAGTAGGTGGAAAACAGGCGATTCACCGGCGAGGAGATGAAAAGAGGAGAGGGGCGGGCAGTCCGACCGTATCAGGAGGCGGAGGCCGACCCGGACCCGGACCCGGAGTCCGAACTCGTCGAGGTGTCGGGCGTCGTCTGGACGTCCAGGGCCTTCCGGACGATCTGGGAGAAGCTCATCGAGCAGACGAAATACCAGATGATCCACGACCACATCGGCCCGATGCGGTTGTTCCAGCTGGATATCTCGCCAAAGAGGGGCAGGACCATCACGTGGTCGACGCCCGGCGGGACCGTCATCGCGTTCGTCTGGACCATGTAGTAGATCCACAGGAAGACGGGGATGTTGACGAGCATGATCCACACCATCGGGCGGAACTGCTGTTTGAACATGCCCAGCTGGTCGCCCATCGCCTCCATCTGCTCCTGCTGGATCTCGTCCAGCGCCTCGTCGTCGCCGCGCTCTTTCGCGGCCTCGCGGCGCTCCTTGATCTCCTGCATGCGCTCCTGGTACTCGCCCATCTTGTCCATGTTCATCAGTTTGCCCTGCAGGATGGCCGAGTTGAGGCTCGTGAAGATGGCGAGCACGAGGATCATCACGTAGAAGGGCAACACCGAGGCCAGCGGCCCCAGGAAGATGTCGATCACGCCGCCGATCGTGTTCCGGATGGGCGCCTGGGAGTACCCCAGGAAGAGCAGGACCGTCCCCCCGGCGGCCATCTTGTCCCACTTCGACCAGCCCTCGTCCTCGTCCTCGTCCCCGTCCTCGTCTGTCTCGTCGCCGGACGCGCTCGTGGTGGTCGTGCCCGTGTCGGGTTCGGACTCGCCGATGGCCTCGCGGACGCCCTCGGGGTCGTCGACGACGAAGCCGTCGCCGTCGACGTCGACGAGGATGCCCTGCTCGATGAGACGGCCCCACTCGCCGCTGGAGATGTCGTCGCTGACGTCACCCCAGGTGACGACGCCCTTCCCGTCGGCGACCTCCAGGACGCGGGACATGGCCGCCGCCATCGACTGGCTCTCCTCGGCCAGCGACTCCGCCTTTTTCGCGCTCCGTGCCATTGCTGTCTATCTCGGGGCCACTCCGTAATGAACCTTTTACATCGCGTCCAGCCCTGACATGCACTGACCGGTCGTACAGTCGGTTGTACCGACTTCCGGTATTTCGCCGACCGGTTCGACGAAATCCGGAAACTATTGACGACCGACCGTATCAGGCGTTCTTCCGAACCGCTTCGCGGACGTCCTGCCAGACGTCGTCGGGTGCCCTCTCGCCGTCGACCTCGACGTAGCCGTCGTGGCCGGCGTAGCGTTCGAGGACGGGTTCGGTGTCGTCGTGATAGACCTCGAGGCGCTCGCGCACGACCTCCTCGGTGTCGTCCTCGCGCTGGGTCAACTCGCCGCCACACTTGTCACAGACCCCGTCGGCCTTGGGCGGGCTGTACGCGACGTGGAAGTTCGCCCCGCAGTCCGCACACACCCGCCGGCCGGTCAGGCGGTCGACGAGTTCCGCCTCGGACACCGAGAGGTAGAGGACGACGTCGAGGTCGGTCATCCCCTCCAGGGCGGCGGCCTGGTCGTCGTTGCGCGGGTAGCCGTCGAGGACGAACCCGTCGGCCCCGGAGAGGGCCTCCTCGACCATCGCGTCGACCACCGCGTCGGGGACGAGTTCGCCGCGGTCCATGTACTCGCCCGGGGTGTCGTACTCGAGGTCGAGGTGGCCGATGTCCCGGTCCTTGTTGTTGCGGAGCGCATCGCCGGTGGTGACGTGCTCGACGTCGAACTCCGTCGCGAGCCGCTCGCTCTGGGTCCCCTTGCCCGCACCCGGTGGTCCGAGTATCAGTATCTTCGGGTCCATACCCCCGATTTGCGAGCGGCCGTTATCTAACTGGCGCTTGGCACCCGGGGTCGTACGGTCGGTTGCGGGCGAGATGCTGTCCGGAGAGCGACAGGCTTTCGGAGCGGGCAACAGAAGCCGGCCCAAGAAATGTACATCGTCATCGTCGGCGCGGGCGACATCGGGACGCCGCTCATCGGGATCGCGACGGAAGGCGGCAACGAGGTGGTCGTCATAGAGAGCGACGAAGGGCGGGCGGAGTTAGCCGCCTCGCGGTTCGACGCACTCGTTCTCAACGAGGACGCGACGGTCAAGGAAACGCTGGAGGACGCGGGCATCGAACGGACCGACGCGCTCATCAGCACGACCGACCAGGATGCGACGAACGTCATGGTCTCGTTGCTCGCACAGGAGTTCGAGGTCCCCCGGATCGTCTCGGTCGTCCACAACCCCGAGCACATGCCCCTGTTCAGACGGATCGGGGTAAACATCATGCAGAATCCCCAGCGGCTCATCGCCGAATACCTCTACCGCGGGGTCGTCCGTCCATCGATCGTCGACTTCATGCGCATCGGCGAGGATGCGGAGGTCTTCGAGATCGACGTCGAACCGGGCGCCCCGATCGCGGGCAAGTCCATCGCGGCGGCCGACGACGAGGGGCTGCTCTCGGACGAAATGATCATCGTGGCCATCGAACGAGAGAGCGAACAGAACCCGCTCACGCCCCGCGGGGAGACTGTCATCGAGACGGGCGACCTCGTCACCGTCTACTCCGCAAGGGGCGCCGTCTCGGGGGTCACGGACATCTTCGGCCGCTACGAGGACCACACCTGATACGGTCGGTCGTACCGATGTACCGGTAGTTCGCCGACCGGTTCGACGAAATCCGGAACTGATTTACAACCGACCGTCCGAGTCTCGGACGACTCGAACCCGACGGAACCCGGTCCGGCGTACTGACGTCGCGAACTCGGAGCGATGGATTATAAAACCACGACGGTTCACACCGCATACGGATGCGACTGACGCCACTGGCCCGCGACTTGGGACGGATCCTGACCGCGCTCGCGGGGCTGATATTCGCCTCGACGGCCGTTTCCGTCGTCTGGGGCGAGTTCTACGCGGTCCCGGCATTGGTCGCGTCGGGCCTGGTTCCCCTGGCCATCGGCGTGGCGCTCACCAGGAGCTTCGAGCGGCCCGACGACGTGGGGAAACTCCACGGGATGATGATCGCCGCCGGGGGCTGGTTCCTCGTCGCGGTGTTCGGAACCTTTCCCTTCCTGCTGGTCGCCTGGACCGTCGCGGTCGACCCGTTCCCGGGCGCCCTGTCGGTGCCGGCGAGCGTCGACACCCCGACGCTGACCGCCTTCCGCGACCCCCTGAACAGCTTCTTCGAGTCGATGTCCGGGATAACCGGGACTGGGCTGACGATGACCGACGACGAGGGCGCGCTCCCCCGCACGCTCCAGTGGTGGCGGACGCTCATCGAGTACGTCGGCGGCGTCGGTGTCATCGTGCTGACGACGGCGATCCTCGCCCGACCGGGGTCGGGATCGCTGACCCTCTACGAGAGCGAGGCCCGGTCGGAGAAGATCCATCCCAGCATCGTCACGACGGTCCGCACTATCTGGTGGATCTTTCTCCTTTTCACCTTTCTGTCGATGGGCGTGCTCTGGCTGGCCGGGATGCCCGCCTGGGACGCCATCAACCACGGCATGACGGGGCTGGCGACCGGCGGGTTCAGCGTCACCGACGCCAGCATCGGGGAGTACGGGAAACCGCTCATCGAGTTCGCGATGATCCCCGTGATGGTCCTCGGGAGCATCGCGTTCCCCGTCCACTACCTGATACTGCGGGGCGACCTGAAGAACCTCTATACGGACCTTCAGACCCGCTGGATCTGGCCGTACTTCGGACTGGGATCGGTCGTGCTGGTCGGCATGCTGGCCCTCGACGGCACGTTCCCCGCCTCGCGCGTGACCGTCGTGGAGGGGGTCGTCCTCACCGGGTCGACCGCCTCGCTCTTCCAGACGGTACGGTACGGGCTGTTCCAGTTCGTTTCGGCCGCCTCGTGTACGGGTTTCGGGACCACCGGTATCGGCGACTGGTCGGCGTCCGCACAGGTCACGATGTCGCTGGCGATGGTCGTCGGCGCCGCTGCCGGGTCGACCGTCGGCGGCATTAAACTCGTCCGCTTCATCACCCTCTCGAAGGGGACCGCGTTCCGCATCCGCGGGGTCTTCTACCCCGAGAGCGCGGTCCGGTATCTGAACCTCAACGGGCGGCACCTCTCCGACGAGGAACTCAGACAGGAGTTCGAGGAAGCGGCCATCATCGCGTTTCTGTGGGTCCTGTTTCTGGCGGTCGGGCTCGCGGTCCTGTTGTCGACGGTCGACCCGTCGTTCACGCTCGAGAACGCTCTCTTCGAGATCGCCTCCGCCCAGGGCAACGTCGGTCTCTCCTCCGGCATCACCGGACCGGACATGCCTACCCCGGCCAAGGTGACATTCCTGTTCAACATGTGGATCGGCCGCCTCGAGATCATCCCCGTGCTCGTGTTGCTCCGGGGACTGTTCGGTACGTTCGGCCTCTATCGATGACCATGAACCCCGAAGAACTCCCCGTCATCGGCGCGGTGTTCAGGTTCGGCGCACAGGACCGCGTGCTCGACTCGATTCTCATCCTGGGACCGCTCGTCGTGGTGTTTTTCACCGTCCTCGGCCGGTCGATCCTGACCGAGACGGTCGTGGCCCTGTACGTCCTCTCGTTCGTCGTCTACGTGCCGTACCTCGCTGTCACCCAGGACCCCGACGCCGAGTGAGAGAGGGCGAGAAGACCGACACGCGGGTTACCGGGCGGGGCTCACTGGAAGCCGATGCGGCCGCCCGAGCGGCGCTCCTGCGGGTCGGGTCCGCCGGTGCGGAACTCGTCTTTCATCCGCTCGTAGTAGTCGCGGATGTCATCGGTGATGGTCGGCCGGACGTTGTCGATGGCCTGCCGGAAGTGGCGCATCTCCACGACCTCGGCGTCGTCGTCCTCGCGCAGCGCCTCGATGGCCGCCTCGCGGGCGATCGATTCGAGGTCCGAGCCCACGTAGCCGTCGGTGATCTCCGCGATCTCACGCAGGCTCACGTCGGGGCTCAGCGGCTGGTCGGCCGTGTGGATCCGGAGGATCTGTTCGCGGCCTTCGAGGTCGGGTTCGCCGACCATCACCAGCCTGTCGAACCGGCCCGAGCGGATGAGCGCGGGGTCGATCATGTCCGGGCGGTTGGTCGCGCCGACGATCATGACGTCCTGCATCTCCTCCAGCCCGTCGAGTTCGGTCAGCAGCTGGTTGACGACGCGTTCGGAAACGTTCGAGCCTGTCTCGCCGCCGCGGCCCGGCGCCAGCGAGTCGAGTTCGTCGAAGAACACGACCGTCGGCGACACCTGCTTGGCCTTCCGGAAGGTCTGCCGGATGGCCTTCTCGCTCTCGCCGACCCACTTGCTGAGCAACTGTGGCCCGCGCACCGAGATGAAGTTGGCCTCCGTCTCGTTGGCGACGGCCTTGGCCATCAGCGTCTTGCCGGTCCCGGGCGGGCCGTAGAGCAGGACGCCCGAGGGCGGGCTGATGCCCATCCGCGTGAACTTCTCGGGCTTGTTCAGCGGCCACTCGACTGACTCCTGGACGTTGCTCTTGGCCTCGTCGAGGCCGCCCACGTCGTCCCACGAGACCTTCGGCAACTCGACCAGCACCTCCCGCATGGCGCTCGGACTCACCTCGCTGAGGGCGCCGCGGAAGTCCTCGCGCTTGATTATCATCCGGTCGATGAGGCTCGGCGGGATGTCCTCCTCGTCCAGGTCGATCTCGGGGAGGTACCGCCGTAGCGCTTTCATCGCCGCTTCCTTCGTGAGCGACTCGATGTCCGCGCCGACGAAGCCGTGGGTCTCGCTGGCGAGGCGGCCCAGATCGACGTCGTCCGAAAGCGGCATCCCGCGGGTGTGGATCTGGAGGATCTCCTCGCGGCCCACCTCGTCGGGGACGCCGATCTCGATCTCCCGGTCGAACCGCCCGGGCCGGCGCAGCGCGGGGTCGACGGAATCGACCCGATTCGTCGCGGCGATGACGACGACCTGGCCGCGCGATTCGAGGCCGTCCATCATCGTCAGCAGTTGCGCGACGACCCGGCGCTCGACCTCGCCGGTGACGTCCTCGCGCTTGGGCGCGATCGAGTCGAGTTCGTCGATGAAGATGATCGAGGGCGACTCCTCGGTGGCGTCCTCGAATATCTCGCGCAACTGCTGTTCGGACTCGCCGTAGTACTTGGAGATGATCTCGGGGCCGGCGATGGAGAAGAAACTCGCCGAGGTCTCGTTGGCGACGGCCTTCGCGAGCAGGGTCTTCCCGGTGCCGGGCGGCCCGTGGAGCAACACCCCCTGTGGCGGCTCGATGCCGAGTTTCTTGAAGATCTGGGGGTGCTTCATCGGGAGTTCGACCATCTCCCGGACGCGCTGGATCTCGTTTTGCAGGCCGCCGATGTCCTCGTAGGTGATCCCGCCGCCGGTCTTCTCGAACCCGGAGATGGGTTCCTCGCGTAGTTCGACCTCGGTGTCCTCGGTGATGAGGACGACCCCCTCGGGTTCGGTCTCGACGGCGATCAGAGGGATGGCCTGGCCGGGCGAGCGCATGAAGGGGTGGTTCGTCGAGGACATCACGGGGACGATGTCGCGCTCGACGACCGGGCGTTTGAGGATCTGTCGTTTGACCATGCCGGCGGCGTCGGAGCCGAACTGGACGCTGGCCTCCTCGGGCGGCGCGAGGACGAGTTTGTCGGCCTTCTCGGCCTCTGCTTTCCTGATCTCGACCCGTTCGCCGATGCCGACGTCGGCGTTCTGTCGGGTGAACCCGTCGATGCGCACGGTATCAGTGTTCCAGTCCTGGCGGTCGGCGCGCCAGACCTTTGCGGCGGTCGTGTCGGCGCCCTCGATCTCGATGATGTCGCCGGGCGAGAGTTTCAGATGGAGCAGCGTGTCCGGATCCAGCCGGGCGATACCCCGACCCGAGTCGTTCGGGTACGCCTTTGCCACCTCTAGTTGGACTTCGTTCATGGTCGAGACGAGTGTCTCTCACTCGGGTAGCCCCGCGGATATGCTTTTCCCTCCCGGGGGTTTCCTGTCGTCCTCGCCGGCCCGCTCGCGTGCTCGCGCTCCCCCGAAACTGGCCCCCGTGCCACCGAGAAGTACTTCAGTGCGCGACCGCAACCGTCCTGCATGGACCCCGTCCTGATCGCCGGCGGCGCCTTCGCACTCGTCGTCATCGCCCTCGCCGACAGGGCCGACGCCATCGTCGACCGACTCGCCTCCTCGGACGACCCGCTCACGGACTTCGACACCGAGTTCGAGGACGGCGACGACGGTACCGAACCGTTCGACGACGCCTGATACGGTCGGTTGTACCGATGTACCGGCATTTCGCCGACCGATTCCGTTTTCCTCGCCGTTCGTGCCACTGCACACCCGGAGTCACACCGCCGGCTGTAACTTCGTACGGATAGTCGCCGCCCCGCGACGACGAAGTTCTTGACGGACTTACAGCCGGCAGTATAACGGTGGTGGTCGGGCGTCACCCGTTCCCTCGGGGAAGCCCCTCGCAGTACCGGACCGTTTTTGCCCCCGACCGCGCGAGTTGAGGTATGCGAACGCTGGCGTTCGACGGTCGGGTGGGCGCGAGCGGCGACATGCTCCTCGGTGCGCTCGTCGCCGCCGGCGCGGACCCGTCCGTGTTCGACACCGTCGAATCCTCGCTCCCCATCGAGTACGCCGTCGACTCCGTGACGAAACGCGGCATCGCCGCCACGTCCGTCGACGTGCTGGTCGACGGGAGCGGCGAGGGGCACGACCATGCCGACCACGACGAGGGAGACCACGACCACAGCCACAGTCACGACCACGCCGACCAGGGGCACTCTCACGGCCACGAGCACTCTCACGACCACCCCGACGACGGTCACACCCACGCGGAGGGGCACGGGCCACAGCGAACGTACGCGGAGGTGGTCGACCTCGTGGAGTCGATGGACCTCCCCGCGGGCGTCGAGCGCGACGCGCTGGCCATCTTCGAGATACTCGGGGAGGCCGAAGCGAGCGTCCACGGCACCGGCCTGGAGGACACCCACTTCCACGAGGTAGGGGCCGACGACGCCATCGCGGACGTCGTCGGAGTCTGTCTGCTCCTCGACGACCTCGACCCGGACCGGGTGGTAACGACGCCGCTCTCGACGGGCGGCGGCGAGGTGTCGATGAGCCACGGGACCTACCCCGTGCCGGCCCCCGCGGTGGTCGAGACCGCCGAACGCGCCGACTGGTCGCTCCGGGGCGGTCCCGTCGACCGCGAGTTGCTGACGCCGACCGGCGCGGCCATCCTCGCCCACGTCGCCGAGGGCGTCGAGACGCTCCCGGACCTGCGGGTCACGGCGTCGGGCTACGGCGCCGGCGGATACGACCTCGATCCCTACCCCAACGTCCTCCGGGCGGTCGTCGGCGAGGGGCGGGGCGGCCTCTCGCGGGACTCGATCACGGTGCTGGAGACCAACCTCGACGACGCCACGCCGGAGGTGCTCGGCGGCCTCCAGGAGACGCTCGCCGACGCGGGTGCGCGTGACGTCACAATCGTGCCGACCACGATGAAGAAATCCCGGCCCGGACACCTCGTGAAGGTGGTCGTCAAACCCGAGGACGCCGAGCGCGTAGCGCGCCGACTCGCGGCGGAGACGGGGACGCTCGGCGTCCGGGAACACGGCGCCGGTCACCGGTGGATCGCCGACCGTGAGGTCGTGACCGCCACGGTCCTGGCAGACGACGAGCGCCACGAGGTCGGGGTCAAACTCGGGACAGACGACGCCGGCGAGGTGTTCGACGTGAGCGCCGAGCACGACGACGCGCTCGCGGTCGCGCGGGTACTGGACCTGCCGGTCCGGGACGTCGCGCGCCGCGCCGAGGCCGCGGTCAGGGACGGCTACGCCGACCGGCTCTGTCATATCGTCGAGCGCGAGCGCTGGGAGTCGTTCGCCGACGCCGACGAGTACACGCATCCGACGCTGGACGAACAGGGGTTCGTCCACCTGTCGACGCCCGCCCAGGTCCCCGGCGTCGCGCAGTCGAACTTCTCGGAGGCCGACGACCCCGTAGTGTTGGTCCTCGACCGCGAGCGCCTCGACGCCGTGAAGTACGAGGAGCAACCGAGCGGGGGGTACGCCCACGTCTACGGGCCGATACCCACCGACGCCGTGGTGGACGTCCTCGCGCTCCCCGTCGAGGACGGCCACTACCGACTCCCCGAAGAACTGCGGGAGGCGTAGGCGTGGCGGGGGTGCTCGTCGTCGGCGCGAGCGGCTTTCTCGGGCGCGCCGTCGCCGCCGAACTCCGCGAGGGCGGCCACCGCGTCGTGGGCACCTACTGCTCGACCCCGGGGCCCGAAGCGAGCGCCCGGTTCGACTTCTGGATGGACGACGTCGGGACGCTCGTCGGCGAACACGATGTGGACGCCGTCGTCTTCGCGGCCGCCGTTGAGTACGGCGGGGAGGCGGACACCGGCGAGGCGGCGACGGGACCGGACTTCGAGCGCGCGGCCGAGCGGTTCGTCGCCGGGTGTACCGACCGGCGCCTGGTCTACGTCTCCAGCGCCGCGGTCTTCGACGGGAGCGAAGGGCGATACGCCGAGGACGCCGACCGCTCGCCGGTCGACGAGTACGGCCGCCGCCTCGTGGCGATGGAGGACCTGGTCGAGGCTACCTGTCGGGACGCCGCAATCCTGCGGACGAGTTACCTGTTCGGGTTCAGCGCGGGTCGCCTCGACGACCGTCTCGCGCGAACCCGGGAGGCTGTGACGGCCGGCGACGCCGTCGCGTACTTCACTGACATGTACAAGAGTCCGCTGGCAGTCACAGAGGCCGCCGAGACGGTCCGGGTGCTGGTCGAGAGTGGGGCGACCGGCGTGGTCCACGCGCCCGCGCCGCGGACGAGCGTCTACGAGTTCCACCGCGACGCGATGCGAGCGCTGGGATACGACGCCTCGCTGGTCGAACGAGACGCGATCCCCGAGGACGGCGAGTTCGCGGTCGACCGGTCGCTGTCCTCCGACCGGTTCGAGTCATTGGTCGGGTTCGAACCCTCGGGCGTCACTGACGCGCTCGAAGATACCTGAACGTCCGACCGCGGACTCAGGATTCGTCGTCGTCACTCGCGTCGGGGTCGAACCCCTCCGGGGCTTCACGGGCGGCCTCGACGATCAGATCGGTCAGGCGTTCGACGCCGATTTCGTCGATAGCGTCGGCCGCCTTCCGGGCGGCCGCGGCGTCCGCGTCAGTTTCATGTCCGGATGGATCGGATTCCGCCTCGGCCTCGGCTCCGGATCGGTCGGTTCCCTCGTCGGTCACGGGCTGCCGTTCGTGCCCGGTCGGGGAAACGGTTACTCCTCGCGGTGCGCTTCGAGCGCCTCCTCGATGCTCAGGTCGCCGGCCGCAACGCGACGTGCGAGTCGCTCGTCGATGGCGCGGTTGGTCTCGCTCTGCTCGCGCGAGCGGTCCTTGATGCGCTGGAGTTCGCCGGCGGTCGGGTCCACGGGGCGCGAATCGACGCGTTCCCCTTCCAGGCGGGCGATGTTGACCGCGGCGAGGACGTCGCCCATCCCCCGGGCTCCCGTCCCCAGATAGGGCGTCGTCCCCGTCTCGTCGACGAGTTCGACCGGGACGTCTTCGAGGTCGTCGATGATCTTCGCGCCCTGGATGCGGGCGCCGTCGCCCACCCGGACGAGCGGGTCGACGGCCTCCTCGATCTCGCGTTCGACCGCCCCGGCGGCCTCCGCGAGCGGCACCGAGAAGGCGGCGACGACCGTCTCCCCCGAGAGGACGGCGATGCCGGGGCGCTCGCCGGGGTCGACGCCGACGACGGTGCGGCCGCTCGTGCCCCGGAGGATGGCGAGTACCTCGTCGACCGCCCGGCGCGGGTCCCCGGGGTCGGCGCGCACGACGGACGTGTCCTCGGGAGTCGGCGGGTCCTCGCCCGCGGCCGCGACGACGACGGTCGTCTCCGCGGGGAAGTCGTCGTCGGGTTCGGCGGTCGTGAACGTCACGCCGCGGTCGCGCAACTCGTTGACGACGCCGTGATACACCTCGAAGTCGTCGGTCGCGACGACGATCACACCCTACATTCGTCGGCGGGCACCGTAAGTCTTCGAGGGAACGAACGGGGAGTCGGGGCGGGAATAGGGCGGAAGTCGAGCGGTCTCATAGCGGTAACAGCGTGGAAGCCCACCCGTTTACGGGTGGGAGGAAGCGCGTACACTCCGTGCGACAATCCATCGATACCTGCATTGCTGACTCCCCAACGCGGTCAAAAACATTAATAAACATTAGCTATTACTGTGATACGCATGGTGTGGGACGTAACTCGCACGGTTCGCATCCGACTTGACGTGCCTGATGACCGCAAGAGTGACCTCCACGCCACCAACGACTTGTTCCAGTACTGTGCCAACCGCACCGCAGACTGGGCATGGCGCTACCCCGACGACGACTGTGTAACGAGCAAGAGCGAGGCTGAAGACGCCATCTACGACAACCTTCGCCAAGAAACCGATTACTTGCACGCGAATCTCGTACAGAAAGCCATCAAACGCGCTACTGACGATATTGACAACTGTGTTGACAGGCTTGCAGACGACGAAAATACCAGCCAACCCGAATACGACACATTCAGCATCGTCTACGACAAGCGAGCAGCCACCTACTACCGCAACAAAGTGAGCCTCGCCACAGTCAACGGCAGAGTCGAGTGTCAGTACGACCTTCCCGACACCCCCGAAAGAACGCCACACGGCGAATACCTGCTCAACGAGGACTACTCGTTCAGTACGAGTACCGTCCACTACGACAGCGAAACCGATGAGTTCTACCTGCACGCGACGATGGAACGGGAACTTGACGCTGACAGCCCTGAGAAAGCCGAGCATTCGAGAGTGCTTGGCGTGGACTGCAACGTCAACGACCATATCGCCGTGACCTCAACAGGCAGGTTCATCGGCAACGCTGACTTCCTCAACCATCAACGCCGCGAGTTTGAGAAGCGGCGTGCCAGCCTGCAAGAGACGGGAACCCGAAGCGCCCATCTGACCTACCACCGTATCGGTGACAGGTTCGGACGGTGGAGTAAGGACTATCTGCACC
>PXRS01000040.1 GCA_003023785.1 Halobacteriales archaeon QS_5_68_33
TCGGACGCCCGCGAGATCAGAGAGTCGATCGGGTACATGGCCCAGGAGACGAGCATCGACCCGGAACTCACCGCCGAGGAGAACATCCGGTTCACTTGTGAGGCCTACGGAGTGCCGCGAGGAGAGCGATCCGAGCGCGTCACCGAACTGCTCGATCTCGTCGATCTCGGCGATGTCGTGGACAAGCGGACCGAGGAGTTCTCGGGCGGCATGAAAAAGCGCCTGGACGCCGCGACTGCGCTGGTCCACCGCCCGCCGCTGGTTTTCCTCGACGAACCGACGACGGGACTGGACCCGAAGGCCCGCAATCGTCTGTGGGACTACTTCCAGCGTATCAACGACCTCGGAACGACCATCTTCCTGACCACGCAGTATCTCGAAGAGGCAGACCAACTCTGTGATCGCCTGGCGGTTATTCTCGACGGGGAGATCGTCGCAGCGGGGAGTCCTGCGGACCTGAAACGCGAAGTCGGCGGCGAGGTCCTCGACGTGGAACTGGAGGGCGGTCCGGCGGCTCGGAAGCGGGCCGCAACGATCGCACGGGAGTTCGATGCGTTCGCTGACGCCTCCGTCACCGAAACAGACGAAGGCATCAGCGTCACCGCCGAGACCGCTCGGCAGTACGGGACCGATCTGCTCGTCGCGCTACGGGACGCAGAGTTGACGGTGACCGGCTTCAACATCCGTGCACCGACGCTTGACGACGTGTTCCTGGCCATTACCGGTGAGGAACTCGACACCGACGACGAGGAGGCGACACGATGAGTACGCCAGGGGCCGACGAGGAAACGACAGCGGCCTCGGCACGGCCGGACGCACGCTCGGGAAACACGTCCGTCGGGGACGTGTGGGTGAACTTCAAGCGGTGGAACCTCAAGGCCGTCCGGAACCCGTTCGTCCTGGTCGTCTCGCTCGTCCAGCCGATCATCTTTCTCGTGTTGTTCACGGAAGTGTTCGGGAACGTCGCCGGCAGCGCTGTCAATCGAGGGCTCCCGGGGATCAGCTACGAGACGTATCTGGTGCCCGCGATCGCGATTCAGGTCGCCCTCGCGGCGGCTATCACGTCGGGCGTGGGTCTGGTCAACGACATCGAGAACGGGATGTTCGAGAAGGTGCTCGTCACGCCGATGAACCGCACGGCCGTCTTCGTCGGTAAAACCGCCGCCGAGGTGTTCCGGATCGCCGTTCAGATAGCGATCATTCTCGGGCTCGGCGTCCTCCTCGGCGCGGAGGTCGTCACCGGCCTCGTCGGCGTCGTCGGCATCATCGGCGTCGGGATTCTCTTCTCGCTCTGGTTCGTCGCGTTCTCGAACGCCCTGGCGATCCTCACCAGGGATCAGGAATCGACGATCATCGGTGCGAACCTGTTGCAGTTCCCGCTGCTGTTCCTGTCGAGTGCGTTCCTCCCGCTTGAAGCACTCCCCGGTTGGATTCAGACGTTCGCTCGTTTCAATCCCGTCACGTATGGCGTCGATGCTGCACGCTCGCTCATGATCGACCGGGACGTGATGACAGTCATCGACGTATCGTGGTTCGGCGGGACGCTCGACGGCGTCGTTCCCGGTGTGGCTGTCCTGATCGGACTTGATCTCCTGTTGGGGGGGATCGCCGTCTACCTGCTGTCACGTGCCTCGAGTTCCGATGTGAAATGATACTGTCGGACACAAGTACGTGAACGCGCTCGTCGACGTTCGGGGATATGCATCCCGAAGACCCCGAAACAGTCACCGGAGCGGTGGCATCACTTGTGTCCGACAGTATGACTGTACTCCCTGCCGGGTCGTCGCCGGCAGGTGGCCGACCGCACAGAACTATATACGCGACTTCCGTAAGGCAGTTTCAAGAGATGTACGAGGCATCCTTCCGGATGAACCACCACAGCCTCTACGCGGACACGACGAAGGGGCGAGAGGTCGAGATCGAGATGTGGTGTAACAACCACTGTGACCTGCTCCACGTCAAGGGTGCCGACGCCGAGTCCATCATCGAACAGATCGACGACAGGATCGGCGTCAGGAACACGATCAGCCGCGACGGCGAGGTCGTGCTGGTCACCGCCGACTGCCTCCTCGAACACGAGGAGGACCTCCTGGAGACGTACCTCCGCCGGCACGGATGTCTCTCCCTGCCCCCGCGGACCTACGCTCACGGGCGGATCACGGCCCGCGTCATCGCGCTCACCGAATCGGAACTCGGGGACATCTACGAGGATCTGCGGGACGACTACGCAGTCACCGTCGACGCCAAACGCGAGATCGAGATCGGCAAACCGGACGCGCCGCTCCTGCTGACCAACTCCGCGCTCCCGACCCTCTCGAAACGCCAGGAGGAGGCCCTCATGACGGCCCACGAGGTCGGCTATTACCGGATACCCCGCGAGTGTACGACCCGCGACATCGGGGACCGACTCGGTGTCGGACGCCGGACCGCCGAGGAACACCTCCGGATCGCCGAGCGGAAAGTCGTCGAGGGATTCATCGATCACATCCTCCGCGACGGACCGAACCGGGCGTGACGGTCCCCGGCGGCGTTATATACTGGTCGACAGAACGGTTGATAGAATTCGCCCCCCGCCGCGTCTCGGCGAATATCTATCAGGGCCTCTGTCGACCAGTATACTGTCGGACACACGGACGTGAACGTGCTCGTCGGGGTTCGGGGACGTGTGCCCCGAAGACCCCGAGACAGTCACCGGAACGATGACAGTACGTGTGTCCGACAGCATTAGTCGTCGCGGATCGAACCGATCGCGGATAGTTTCTCCCGGACGGGAAACCGCGTGATCGCTTCCCGGGCACACCGGTTCCCGAACGCCGCGGCGACCTCCAGCGACCGGCCGTCGAGACGGGCATCGAGAAAGCCCGCGTTGAAGAAGTCACCGGCGCCGCAGTCGTCGACGGCGTCGACAGGGTCCGTCGAGACCCGCCGCGTCCCGTCTCTCAGGAGGAGACAGCCCCGTTCGCCGGCCTTGACGACGCACGTCCCGGCGCCTGCGTCGACGAGGGCGTGGCCCGCCGCGGAGAGGTCGGACTCGTCGGCGAGCCAGCGGGCTTCCTCGTCGTTGATGACCAGGTACTCGACCGACGGGAGGAGCGTTTCGAAAGTCGGTCGCCAGTCGCCCGGCGACCGGTTGGTGTCGAGGGCGACCGGAACGCCCGCTCGATCAAACCGCTCGGCCAGTTCGACGGTCGCCTCCGTCCAGAGGTACGGCGCCTGCGTGAACCCCGCTATCAGGAGGGCGTCGTAATCGGCCGGGTCGTAGGCACCGGGGTCGACCGGCCGACCGGCGCCGCTGGCCCCCCGGTAGGTCAGAAACGAGCGGTCGCTGCCGTGGAGGAAAGCGACGGCAGCGCTGATCGGTTCCGAGTCGACCCGCCGGACGTCGCCTGTGTCTGCGCCTCTCGTCTCCAGGAACTCGAGCCAGTGGGTCGAGAGCACGCCGTCGCCGACGACCGCCGTGACCGACGGGCACAGGCCGAGCGCCGCGAGTCCCATCGTCGCGTACCCCGCGGACCCGCCCGGACGGAGTTCGTACGTGGGCGCGATCACCTCCTCGCCGGGGTCTGGATACCGCTCGACGCCCCCGAAGACGAAATCGACGATAGCGTCGCCCAGCACGAGGACGTCGCTCATACCGTGGTGGCCTCCGGGCCGACGGCCCCGCTCGTCACACCCGGTTTCGTCCCGCGGGCGGGGGTCGCGCTCATCGGACCGTGTAACCGCCGTCGACCGCAACTGTCTCGCCGGTCGTGTACGAGGAGGCATCGGAGACGGGATCTCCGGTGACGACGATCGACGCGCTCTCCAGTCGGTACTCGCCGAGGACTGTCATACGTTCGCACACTGACGACTGCGGCATAAGTCCTACGCCGCCATGCTCGGCGCCCGCTCGGTTCACACGGTCGGTTGTCGATCAGTTCCGGATTTCGTCGAATCTCTCGTGGGAAACACTGTCATAGTGATTGTTGTGAGTTTTTTCGGCATCGCATCGCACTAACAGCAGTTTCACGGCCCGAAACTAGGGTTCGACGAATGCCCGGCGGTAATACTGCCGGCTGTAAGTCTGTCAAGAATTTCGCCGCCCTGGGGCGGCGAATATCCTCACGAAGTTACAGCCGGCAGTATAAAGAGTCACAACGATCACTATCAGGAGTGAAGGAGCCGCTGGAGACCGACGACGCGGTCGGCGACGACGATCGCCAGCATCGCGACCAGGACGTACACGGACGAGACGGCGGCGATGAGGGGGCTGACGTTGCCGCGGATAGACGTGTAGAGCTGGACCGGGAGCGTGTAGATACCGCTCGAGGTGATGAACAGGCTCACGATGAACTCGTTCAGGCCGAGGATGAACATCAGGAGCGCGCCCGTGACGACGCCGGGCAGGATCTGCGGGAAGGTCACGTGGACGAACGTCTGGAGTTCCTCCGCACCGAGGCTCTTGGCCGCGTTTTCGATGGACGGGTCGATCCCGTTGACGCTCGAGGTGACGCTCCAGAGCATGAACGGGAGGTTGATGATCGCGAGGGCGAGACCGACCGCCCAGATGTTGTCGAGCCAGCCGAGCCTGCCGAAGATGATAAAGAGGATGACCCCGGAGACGACCAACGGGACGGTAAACGGGAGCAACAGGTACACCTGCGTGAGGTTCTTGAAGCGGACGTCGTACCTGATGAGACCGATCGCGGTCAGGACGCCCGCCGGGACCGCGATGGCCGTACAGAGCGTGGCCGCGTAAATGCTGTTCGCGAACGCGCCGATGTAGTCGGACGCGCCGGGGATCGCGGCGTACCACCGCACCGACAGGCTCTCCGGGGGGAACGCCAGCGTCTCGCCGCCGCTGAACGACGTCACGAGCACGATCAGTGACGGTAGCGCCAGGAAAACCAGTTCCAGGGCGACGATCGCCGACAGGAACGGGTGGTCGCGGACGACCTTGCCGGTCGCCCACCGCGAGACGGTCACTGGCCGCCACCTCCCTGGATGGTGTCCTCCTCGACCGTGAGGCCCATCGTCCCGGCGCCGACGAAGTAGAACACGGCCAGGACGATCGTCGAAGTCACCATCACGAGCGCGACGCTCAGTGCCGACGCGAGCGGGTAGTTCGAGGATCTGAGCAGGATGCTGTGGATGAAGTTCGCCATGAAGTCGACGGTACCGGCGCCCAGGAACCACGGGATCGCGAAGTTCGCCATGCTGATCGTGAACACGACGATGCTCGCCGCGGTGATACCGGGTTTCGAGAGCGGGACGACGACGTAGCGGAACGTTCGCAGACGGTCCGCCCCGAGGCTGACCGCGGCCCGTTCGAGCGAGCGGTCGATGGTCCGTATCGCCGGCACGAGCATCAGGATGGCAAACGGCAACATGAGCTGGAACAGGCCGATCACGACGGCGGTTTCCGTCCCGAAGACGTCGACGCGACCCGTCCCCAGCCCCGTGGCAACGGAGTTGACGAGACCGCGCTTCCCGAGGATGATGAGCCACCCGTAAGCCCGGACGATCGTCCCCGTAAAGAAGGGGACGAACACGCCCGCGAGCAGCGACTTCCTGAGCAGCTCGGACTCCGCGCGAACCGTCAGGTACGCGTAGGGAAAGCCGAAAACGACCGAGAGCACGGTCACGACCAGCGAGAGCTTCAGCGTCCGGAGGAAGACCGTCCGGAAGGCGTCGTTCGTCAGCGCCTCCACCCAGTTCTCCAGCGTGTACTCGTAGATGATGAACTCGTAGGGGTCGTAGGTCAGGAAACTGTACTGCAACAGGAGCACCATCCCGGCGAAGAGGAACCCCACGAGGACGACGCCCGGGAGGAGAAAGGCGTAGCCGAGACCGTTCCTCCGAGAGCGGAACAGACCGGAGGGCAGTGCCCCCTTCAGTTCGAGCACGCCGTCCATGACCCGCCACTTGAGCCGCAGCCAGCGGTCGTCCCAGCCGCGGCTGGCGTCCCCGCGCGGCCCGTCGTCGTATTCCGAGGCCATGTCAGGGAAGACTCGTCCGGCGTCTCACGTACCGAAGATCTCCTTGAACTTCTGCTCCCACTCGGAGGCGCGCGCGACCTCGATGCGCGGCGGGACCAGGATGAGCTTCTCGAAGTCCTTCTCCGTGGTCGGGAACGCCGGGTTGTCCTTCATGTAGTCCGGCACGGACACGTTCTCGTTGAGCGGCGTGACGCCCAGCTGTTCGGCCCACTCGCCCTGTGCGGTGCCGGCGGCCTTGTTGATGTACTTCTGACTCCAGTAGAGTTCGGACTCGCTCTGTCCTTTCGGGGTGTACATCGCGTCGCGGTTCATCGCCGCGCCGGGGTCGGGGATCTTGTACTCCACGGGCGCGTCCTCGCGCTGGATGTTGACGGTGTTCGCGACGACCATACAGACCATCGAGAGATCACCCTCGCGGACGCCCTGGGTCAGGTTCGTGTCGTCACCGACCAGTCCGATGTTGGGTTCGAGATCGCGGTACTTCTCCCAGACCGCACTGAAGTCGCTGTCCTCCGTGATCTCGGTTCCCGTGAGTGTCGCCACGATCGGGAGCGTTCCCGTCCCGCGACCGTAGATGCCGAGCGAGTCTCCCCACTCGTCGTCCCACCAGGCCTCCCAGGAGTCCGGCGCGGAGTCGACGAGGTCCGTGTTCCACGTGAGCGGTTCGGTGTAACTGTAGAGGCTGGCGAACGGCCACTCGACGTCCGACTCCTCACCGGTGTCGGGCTTTGCCTGGTCGAACAGACCGTCGAGGTTCGACACGATGTCGGGGTTCAGCGACGCCATCAGACCACGCTTGAACGCCCGGAACGAGAGGTTCGTCGTCGACCACTGGACGTTGACCGGCGGCGCGCGGTCCTGTTTGACCGACTGCTGGATCTTGTTCTGGACGACGATGTCCTCGGTCGTCGTGTGCTCGACAGCGACCCCGGTCTCCTCGGTAAAGGGGTCCGAGATGTGCTCTTTGAGCGACTCCTGCCAGGACCCGCCCCACGCGCGGACGACGATCTTCTCCGGCTTCGCGGGCTCGCTGCCGCCCTCCGTCGGCGCCGGCGACGATCCGCCGTCACTGCCACCGTCACTGCTACCGCCGTCCCCGTCCTCGCCGCCGCCGGAACAGCCAGCCAGTGCCGTCACTGTTATCGATCCACCCATTGCCTTGAGAACGTCTCGTCGTCCGGGTTTTCCGTTTCTCATGCTTGTGCTATCCAATCCTGAAAGACCCCTTGACTTAATAGTTCCCTGTCCACCGTGTGGAGGGTGCTTATATCCGCGTGAAGTGTGACCCCCGTCGCGGGCGGCGCAGAACAATCCCCCGCGGCGTCAGACGGTCGGTTGTCAGTCGTTTCCGGGATTCACCCGCCCGGCGGATCACCGGCACACAGTTATAACCGACCGTATGGCTCATACTGCCGGCTGTGACTTCGTGAAGATATTCGTCGCCCCGGGGCGGCGAAATTCTTGACAGACTTACAGCCGACCGTATCAGAGGGAAGCGATGGGATTTATACTCCGGCGAGGCAGGGGACAGCGTATGGAACGCGCTGACGTCGCCATCGTGGGTGGGGGTCCGGCGGGGTCGGCCGCGGCACGGGCGGCCGCCGCCGAGGGTGCCGACGCCCTCGTCGTCGAGAAAGGGGTCCCGCGGGCCGACCGAGAGGGGCTGGGACCCGACTCGACCGACGCCGCCGGGATGCTCGACTACTGGCTGGAGATCATGGACCTCGGCGCCGACGAGTTCCCGGACGACGTGATCCTGAGCGAACTCGACGGCGCCCGGTTCATCGGCCCGAACCGGCAGATGACGCTGGAGCGGACCGGGATCGAATCCAGCTACGAGAACTTCGGGTTCGCGTTCCACCGCGCCCGCTTCGACGACTGGCTCCGCGAACGCGCCGAGGCCGCCGGCGCGAACTACCGGGTCGGCACCAGCATCGCCGCCGTCGAGACCGACACCGACGACGACACGCACACGGTCGAACTCGCGGACGGCGAGGCGTTCGAGGCCGACGCAGTCATCCTCGCCGACGGCCCCCAGCGGACGGTCACGACCGACACCCTGGACCAGTTCATGCCCGGCGGCCGGTCGGTTTCGGACGTCATCGGTCCGAACGAGGCAAACCACATCGCCTACCAGGAACACCGCCGCATTCCCGAAGAGCTGTTCGAATCGGGCTACCTGAAGTTCTGGTGGGGGCTGATGCCCGGCCACACCGCTTACCCGTGGGTCTTCCCGAACGACGACAGCGTCGCCCGCGTCGGCCTGACGATGCCCATCGGGGTGGACCTGGACGAGGTGGCGGACCGCGAGGACTACGACCTCCTCTCGCCCGACGACGAGCAGGTCCCCTCGGGTGCGGTGTACCTCCGCCGGTTGCTCGAACGGGAGTACCCCGACTACGACCTCGCGGACTTCCCGCTGGTCGAGGACCGCGGCAAGCGCGGCGGGACCGAGGCTTACCCCATCTCCTCGACGCGGCCCATCGAGTCGCCCGTCGGGGCCGACGTCGCGGTCGTCGGCGGCGCGATGGGGGCGACCTCGGCGTTCCACGAGGGCGGCGACCATGTCGCCTACCGGACGGGCGACATCGCCGGCCGACTCGCCGGCCAGGGTCGCCTCGACCGCTACAACCGGGAATGGCAGGCGGCCATCGGCGACGAGGTGCGCCGGAACGTCGCCTTCGCGGAACTCGTCCGCGGGTGGAGCCCCGACGACTGGGACGCCGCGTTCGCCGCCGGCGACTGTATGCAGGACCTGGGGGGCTACCGCTGGCGCGAGGCGCTCCGGACGGGCCTGACTGGCGTCAAGTGCGTCGGTGCCTACAAGTGGTTCAAGCGTGCGTACGGCGACGCCGCATACGTCCAGATCCGCGAGGACGAGTATACAGTGTGATACGGTCAGTCGTAGCTGTTTCCCGGTGATTCGCCGTGCGGGCGAATCCCGGAAATGACTGACAACCGACCGTATGAGCGGTCGACTACGCGCCCTCGACGGTCATCCGTCTCCCGACCGCGAAGCGTTTTACCCTGGCGCCCCAACTCCGGGTGCGTGCCTCAGTCCCCGCCCGAGTTCGTCCGTACGGGCGCGATGACAGCGCGGAGAACCCGGGCACGCGACACTCGAAGAGGCGGTTCATCCCGCCTCGGCGTCCGGTCGCCCTCACGGGCGACCCGCCCGACACGAGGGTTTCCCGGCCGACCCGGCACGCTGCCCGGTGTGACGCCGGTCGTTAGTGTCTCGGGCGCACATCCTTTGGATACCTCTCAGCGGTGAAACGCCCGAAAAGCATTTGACACCGTAGCGAAAAGGGAAGGGAAACGGTCCGTGGAGGGAATGGCACTGACGTTCCACGGCGTCCTGGGGGTGGGACCCGACGCCGACGCGGAGGAGATAGAGTGTGGATACCGTGAGCGCGTCACGGACGTCCATCCGGACGTAAACGACGACGCGGACGCCGACGCCCAGTTCAAGCGCCTCCAGACGGCCAGGGATACCCTGCTCGACGACGACGAGCGCGCGCGATACGACCGCCTCGGCCACGCGTCGTACGTGCGCCACCACGTCTCCTGCTCGGCCTGGAAATCGACGATAAACCAGACGAGCGATTCGAGCGGTCGGACGGGTTCCGAGGCGACCGAGGCGGACGAGCAGAGTTCCGAGACGCCCGACACAAGCGGACCGTCCTGGGCGGGGAGGCAACAGGACACGAGCGAGGCCGGGAGTGCGGACCGACGACGGCGCACTCGACGGGGTTCGCGAGGTAACGAACGGTCGAACCGGGGGTCCGACCCCGGTGCGGCGCGGGCCGGCGCAAGCGACGATGGTGTCGATGGGAGCAGCCGGTCCCGGGACGGGCGGGAGCGCACACGGCGGGGGCCGACAGGTCGCGACCGGGCCGACGTGGGCGGTTCCACGGAGAGTTCCTACGCGACATCGAGTTTCTGGGAGAGCCAGCGGGTCGGCCGCCGCTACGGGACGAACTCGCCGGCGCGCGACCCGCTGTCGGTCCGGCTGATGCGGGCTCTCCGGTCGCTCGGTCCGTGGGTCGTGATCCACCTGGTCTTTCTCACCGCCGCGGTCGGGACGAGTTGGTACGTCTACGCCATCGTCCTCGGTGCCAATGAGACATCGCTACCGCTCCTGCTGGTCCTAGTCGGTGAGGTGGCGCTCGCGACGACGCTCTCGACGGTCCACGTACTGACTCGCGTCTCCCGCTAGCGATGCCTCAAATCGGCTTTTGATCCTTGGGAAGACCCTTTAGGGCAGGACACAGTGGATCGAGCAATGAGTCGTCTCCTGCCGTTCAAATCGGAGCCGACGCGGTCGCCGGAGGGCGCACGCGTTCTCTCGCTGGAGGACGACGCGACGGAGGAGGCCCTCTCGGCGCTGTCGTCCGACACCGCACGGGAGATCCTCGCGCTCGTCTACGAGGAGCCACGGACGCCCCCGGAGATCCGCGACGCCATCGACACGTCGCTTCAGAACGTCCACTACCACCTGGAGAACCTGGAGGAAGCGGACCTCATCCAGCCAGCAGGCTCGGGCTACTCCGAAAAGGGGACGGAGATGACGGTGTACGCGCCGGCCAGCGAGGCGGTCGTGCTGTTCGCCGGCGCCGAGGACGACGGGTCGCGCATCCAGACGGCGCTCGCGAGACTGCTCGGTGCTGTCGGCCTGCTCGCGCTGGCCAGCGTCGTCGTCCGTCGGGTCGCGCGGACGACTCTTCCCGTCGGCGGCTTCAGCGGAGGCGACGGCGGCGAAGGGGCGGCCGAACCTTCCTCGCAGTCAGAGGCCGCGACCGACGCGCAGGGCAGCGAGGACGCCGGGGCAGGCGACGGTGGCGGCGGGGGCGGTGACATGGGCGCGTTCGACCAGGAAGCGACGCCGACACCCGAAGCCACACCCACGTCCGACCCGGCCGGAACGTCGACGCCCACGCCCAGAGACACGCCCGCCGCGACGTCGGACCCCTCTATCGATGGGGTCACGACCCCGACGCCGGAGTCGACGGGAGCCGCGACGCCGACGCCGAGCGAGGCCGGGGACACCATCGCCGCCGCGGGCGACGGCGGCCTGCTCGCGGACCCGGCGGTCGCCTTCTTCCTGGGCGGCCTGTTCATGCTCGCCGTCGCGGGCGCCTGGTGGTATCTCGGGCGCTGACCCGACGGTCCCGCTCGCTCGATGGTAAACAGTATAGGCCGGTCGGGCGAACGACCGCTATGAACGTCCGTAGCGTCGACTCGTTGACCCCGACCGAGCGCCGGGAGTTGTTCGACCGCGACGCCGGCGTCAAGGCCGTCCGCGACGACGTTCGCGGGATCGTAGAGCGGGTCCGGACCGAGGGCGACGTCGCACTCCGGGAGTTCGCCGAGGAGTTCGACGGCGTGAGCGTCGGCAACATCGATGTCACCGACCGGGCCGAGCGCGCCTTCGAGGGTCTCGACGAGGAGAGACGGACGGCCATCGAGACGGCGGCGGGGAACGTAGAGCGGTTCCACGAGCGGCAGGTCCCGGAAGACTGGCTTGCGGACGCCGGCGGCGGACGCGAACTCGGCCGACGGTTCGCGCCGGTCGAGAGCGCGGGTGTCTATGCCCCCGGCGGGACGGCCGCCTACCCCTCCAGCGTCCTCATGGGCGTCGTCCCGGCGACGGTCGCGGGGGTCGAGCACGTCGCCGTCGCGACGCCGCCCGCCGACGACCTCCCCGCGGCGACGCTTGCGGCCGCACACGTCGCCGGCGCCGACGCCGTCTATCAGGTCGGGGGCGCGCAGGCCATCGGCGCCCTGGCCTACGGCACGGAAACGGTCAGCGCCGTCGACCGCGTCGTCGGCCCGGGCAACAAGTACGTCACTGCCGCGAAAGCCGAGGTACGCGACGAGACGACCATCGACTTCCTGGCGGGCCCGAGCGAGGTGCTCGTCGTCGCCGACGGGACGGCCGACACGGACGCCGTCGCCGCCGACCTCGTCGCACAGGCCGAACACGACCCCGAAGCGGCCGTGGTCTGTGTCACCGACGACGAGGAAGTCGCCGGAGCGGTCGCGAGTGCCGTCGAGACCCACGCTGCGGGCCGCGAGCGCGAGGAGACGATCCGGGGGGCGCTCGACAACGACGCCAGCGGCGTCTTCCACGCCCGGTCGACGAGCGAGGCGGTGCTTTTCGCCGAGTCCTACGCCCCGGAACACCTCTCGATCCAGGCCGAGGACGCAGCGGCGCTCCTGGACCGGATCCCCAGCGCCGGCAGCGCGTTCCTCGGGCGGTACAGCCCGGTCGCGGCCGGCGACTACGCCACCGGCACCAACCACATCCTCCCGACCGGTGGCGGCGCCCGCCGCACCGGCGGCCTCTCGGTCGATACGTTCCTCCGGTCGACGACGGTCCAGCGCCTCTCTGAATCCGCGCTCGCCGACCTCAGGGAGACGGTCACGACGCTGGCGACCGTCGAGGGACTGGAGGCCCACGCCCACAGCGTCGACGTCCGTTTCGACGAGGAGTGAAGGTCGTCACACCTTTGTCCGTGGACAGATTCGGTCCGGCGTATGACGAAGGTCACCGCCCGCGTCGCGCACCCGGGCGACGTGGAGTCCGTCCAGCGGGTCGCGAAGGCGGCCTGGCACGCGGTCTACGACGAGATCCTGGGGGAAGACGTCGTCGACCAGGTTCTCGGGGAGTGGTACGACGACGACGCCATCGCGGCCGGCATCACGCACGACGCACAGGACTTCTTCGTGGCCGAACGCGCCGAGGAGGTGGTCGGCTACGCCCACGTCGGCCCGCACCCGCCCCGCCGGATCCACCAGCTCTACCGGCTCTACGTGCATCCCGACGAGTGGCGGGACGGCATCGGCCGCCAGTTGCTCGCGGAGGTCGAGCAGGCGCTGTACGACCGCGATGTGACGCTCTACGAGGTCGAGGTCGTGACGGACAACACCATCGGCGTCGCATTCTACGAGTCGACCGGGTTCGAGCGGGTCGACACGAGCGAGCGCGACCTCTTCGGTGAGACCGTCACCGAGTACGTGTTCCGCAAGCGTCTGTAAACTACCCCGCACTGTTCGCTCCCTCGGACCTTGCGGCGGTCGGTCGCTCCGTGAGGCCGGGAGCTCCGCGCTACCGCTTGCCGACATCGCCGGCCGTCTCGCCAACAGGGTTAACAGGGTTCGGCCGGTACTCGACCGTATGAGTTCCGCGCCAGAGAAGGCCGGCGGCGAACCCGGGGGTGAGGAGGTTCAGGTGACCGAACAGGCGGCCGCCGAGGCCATCTCGCTCCTGGAGAGCGAGGGGATGGATACCGACGTCGCCGGCCTGCGGCTGTTCGTCCAGCAGGGCGGCTGTGCCGGCCTCTCGTACGGGATGCGCTTCGAGTACGAACCCGACGAGGACGACACCGTCACCGAACACCACGATCTGCGGGTGTTCGTCGACCCCGCGAGCCTCAACTACGTCGAGGGCTCCGTCCTCGACTACGAGGGCGGCCTCCAGGGGGCCGGCTTCCACGTCGAGAACCCCAACGTCGTTAGCGAGTGCGGCTGCGGCGAGAGCTTCCGGACTTGACCCGCACCGGTTTCATACGGTCGGGTGTAACTGTTTCCCGGTGATTCGCCGGGCGGGTGAATCCCGGAAATGACGGACAACCGACCGTATCAGTCCTCCAGTTCGAAGGCTACCTCCACCTCCGCCTGGTACTCCCTGTTTTCGACGCTCGCTATCTCCATGCCCATTTCGTCGACTTCGACCCAGTAGACGTTCTCCAGCGTCTCCTCGGCGCGGTCGACCGCGTCGTCGACGGCCGCGTCGAAGCTCTCCGAACTCGTGCCGATCAGGGTGACCTTCTTGAACACCATCCGATGAGTCGTTCGCACGGGCCATACTAAAGCGTCGGTGTCGAGACGTTCGCCGCCCCGGGGTAGCGACATTCCTTACGGACTTACAGCCGGCAGTACGAGACACACCGAGGCGTCGACTGTCGTCGTTCAGGCCGTTCGCCCGTCCAGTCGCTCGCGGATGTACCCCGAGAGGTCGTTGAGATAAGCGGTCCCCCAGAGAGCGACGACGACGGCGCCGATGCTGTTGAACAACAAGTCGAGCAACGAGTCGGCCAGGCCGTACTGGGTGAGGACGGTGTCGGTCCCGAGGAGCGCGGCCCCTTCCGCGAGCGCGAACTCCAGGATCTCCCAGAAGACGCCGTACGCGAGCACGAACATGAGGATGAACACGAAGACGAATTTCGGCGGGAGGTAGATGTCCTCGGAGTGTTCGTCCAGCGCGCGGACGGTGGCGTAGCCGACGCCGGCGACGACCGACGAGGAGAGCGCGTGGGTCACGTGGTCCCACCACCAGACGGTCCGGTAGAAACTCGTCGTCCCGGGGGGGAAGCCGATGGTGCCGAACGCGTGCAGGAAGACGGCGGCCGTGATCCACAGCGTGAGCCCCGCGTCGAGGGGGACGCCGTAATCCCGTTCCAGCCACGGGACGAGCAGCGAGATGCCCAGCGCGACCCCCCCGTTGACGATCACTTTCAGGTCGCCCCGCCAGACGCCGACGCCGACGACGAGGACCATCACCGCCTGCATCGCGCGGACCGCCAGCACCTGCTGGCGCTCGCTGATCCCCAGTCGGTCGCGGATCCTCACGCCGACCGCTCCTGAAGCCGGGCGTCTTGCTCCGAGCGGCGGTGGATGTATCCCTCGAAGAAGAGACCCGCGATCAGCCCGGCGACCCCCGATGCGACGAACTCCCGCATCAACTCCTCCTCGATGGCCGCCCTGTCGGCGTCGGTGAGCACCCCGTCGGGACCGGGGTCGAGCAGGAGTTCGGTCCCGAGATAGAGGTCCGAACCCCACCGTAGCAGCGCCCAGAGGCCGGCGGCCGCCAGCGTCGTCACGACGACGAACAACACTGCGAAGGTGACGTTCATCTCGACCGACGTGAACATGTGGATGTCGACGGCGACCAGGAGCGCCAGCGCCGCGATCGAGAGGTAGGTCGCGACGGTGCTGGTCACCTGTAGCGTCGCGACGGCGCGGCCGACGACGGGTAACCCGGCCAGCAACACCACCTCCCAGGGGGGCATCCGCCGGACCTGCCGGGCGGCCACGGGCGGGAGCACCACGACCGCCGCGACCAGCACCGAGAACGCCGCCCAGAGGTAGTCTCGCGTGAGCAGGCTCTCGACCGCGACGAGCGCGAAGACGCCGACCAGCACCCACGCGAGCGCCACGTTCGTCCGCGTGGCTGTGAGCAGGTGCGCGAGGTCCCGGTCCGTGGCTTCCCCGTCCGTGTCGGTCATTACGCTACACCCTGCACGTCGAGAAACGAAACGTTGTCGACCCCGGTCTCGGGGCCGGCGACCCTCAGCGGGCCGGCGGTCGGGCTGTGACCTCGTAGTTGCCGTCCTCGTCGACGCCGATGACGGCCCACTCGTAGTCGGGGTCGGCCCGTTCGAGGCGTCGCTCGACCGCGTCGACGTCCTCGTGGCTGGCGACGAAACAGCGATACTCCCCCGACTCGGGGGGTTCTCCGTCGCCTTCGGCCGTCGTGACGTGTACCACGCGCCACTTGCGTTCGGCCAGCAGTTCCGAGCCGCGACTGGACACCGTGTAACCGAGGTCGTCGAAGATCGACCGGGCCTGCTCGTCGAGTGGCTTGGTAACAGCCCTCATTCACGCGTGGATACCACTCCACACATAATAAGTCTTCTTGCGTTCCAATCAGGTGACAGAAACCGTTTCGCACGCGACCGAATGGAAAGTTTCACCGGGGGCGACGGTGAACGCTCCGACGATGACCCAGGTCGTCGTCCCGGTGCGATATCCACCGAGTGAGCACTCGACGGCGACGCTCGCGACGGCCATCGACATCGCCGCCGACCGGGACGCGAACCTGACCGTGGTCCACATCAGCCAGTACCAGGACGACCGCACGGTCGGGCGGGCCGACCTCAAGGCCGCCGTCGAGCACGAGTTCGGCCAGCTGGAGAACACCCGCTACGTCGTCCGCAACGGCCTGCTCGTCGAGGAGACGCTGCTCGACGAAATCGTCGCCGAGAACGCCGACGTCGTCGTCATCGGGAAGAAACAGGCCGGCCGCTGGCGGGAGATGATCCGCCGCCTCGTCGACGACCCCGACGTCGAACGCTTCCTCCGCGAGGAACTGGACTGTGACGTGGTGACCGCCGAACCCTGATACGACCGGTTTTCGCGCTCGCGCCGCTACTCGGCCAGGTTTGTCACTGCCAGCAACTCCTCGATGTGCTCGGTTTCAAAGTCGGAATCGGAAACCACCAGTTCCGCGCCTGTCGACCGCGCCGTGGCGGCTATCAGCAGGTCCCGAACGGCCATCTCGTCGCCATCGCTTCGTAATCCACTCTGAATTCTCGCTGCCTCCATTGCGACCGTCTCGGTCAGGTCAACCGACCGGACACCACCGATGGACTGTCGGGCGACGTGCGCTGAAATGCCGTCTCTCCACATCGCACCGTTGACGAACTCGTACACGCAGACGCTCGACGTGAACCACGGTTCGTCACCTTCGAGATACGATACTGCGGGCTCTTCCTCACGTTTGTAGGAGAGGATCGCGGAGGTATCCAAAAACAGCATTCAGAAACTCTTCCGGCTCTTCTCGATGTTCTTCTCGATCTCATCGAGCGCGTCCTCAGACAGGTCACCCTTCCGGATCGGTTCGTCCTCGGACGAAATCCGTCGCAAGAATTCGTCCCATGTTTCGTCGTCCTGTTTCAACTCGTCGAGTCTGTCTTTCGTCGATTCGTTCACGGGAATCGATGTTCTGCTCATACGAATTTATTTTGAATTCAATCGGTGAAAAGCTTTGGCTCTTACCGAAGACAGTGAATCAGCAGGATCTGCCGGGGGGCGCGTGTACAGCATCCAGATCGAAGATGAACACTTACTTTTTGTCCCGTTATGGTCCATTCACGGGAAGCACTAACACAACACCACCGAACTGGCTCGAATCGAGGACTCCAACCATCTTTCTCGTGGCTGGCGTTCGGTCCGTCGGCTATGCCGGGGTCAAAGTGACCCGATCGGTGACGAATATCGCCGTGCCGGACGTAGTGAGCGTGTCGGCCGGAACTCTCGGCCTTCTCGTGTTGGCGTCTGGACTCCTCGGATTCTATCCACCGGGTGCGTAGTGCCGCGCCGCGGCTGGCGCGTGCCGGTGTCGCGCTGACCGTGCTCTCGGGAGTTTGCTCCACCGCAATTCCTGTGGTCCTGATCGATCTTATGCTTGCGGTGGAGGGCCTCCCCGCCATCCCCGAGGCCAGGGCATTTTTTCCCCATCCCTGGGAGCCGTGCTGCTGTTCATAACGCTGTTCTCATTACTGGTGGGGTTCCTCTTGTTTGGTGTCGCCAGCCTGCGGACTGGCGC
>PXRS01000041.1 GCA_003023785.1 Halobacteriales archaeon QS_5_68_33
CTCCCCGTCGGCAGCACCGAACAGCACGGCCCCCACGCCCCGCTCGGGACGGACGCGCTGACCGCCGAATCGGTCGCGACCGCCGGCGTCGATACCTACGACGGCGAAGTCGTCGCCGGCCCGACTATCCCCGTCGGCGTCGCCGAGGAACACCGGCAGTTCGCAGGCACGCTGTGGGTCTCGCCGGACACCTTCCGGGATTACATTCGCGAAACCGTCGCCGCGCTGTCCAGCCACGGCTGGGACCGCGTCGTCGTCGTCAACGGCCACGGCGGCAACGTCGACGCCCTCCGGGAGCTGTGTGCCCGCCTCACCCGCGACGGCGACGCCTACGCCGTCCCGTTTACCTGGTTCGACGCCGTCTCGCTGGACCCCCCGGAGACCGGAACCGACGACGACGGCCCGTCCGCGCCGCCGGTCGACCTCGCCGACGTCGCGATGGGGCACGCCGGCCCGGTCGAAACGTCGTTCGTGCGCGCGATTGCGCCCGAACTCGTCCGCGAAGACCGGTTCGAAGCCGCCACCGGGAGCGCCGACGGCTGGGGCGAGTGGGCGGCGGGCGTCAACCTCGCCTACGACTCCGTGGAGTTCGCGCCCGACGGCGCCGTCGGCGACCCGACGCGCAGCGACCCGGCACTGGGCGAGTGGCTCCGCGAGCGCGCGGCCGAACGGCTGGCCGACCTGCTCGATTCGGTCGCCGACCGCGACCTGCCGCCGCCCGACCGTCCCCGCTGGGAGCCCGACGGGTGAAAACAGTCCGCCGACGCTCGCCCGGTCCCCTTTGTGACCCGTGCCGGGTCGGATCCGACTCGTGCGGTCGGTTGTCGGTCGTTCAGGCCTCGGCTTCCTCGGCGTCGGCGTCCGTGTCGGCGTCGGCCGACTCGGCCTCGAAGTCCTCGAGCGCGCCGCGCAGTTGCGGGACGGTGCTCGCGAGGTCGCTCACCTGTTCGTGGGCTTCCTCGACGTCTTCGAGGACCGCCTCGACGGTCTCGATCTCCTCGGCGAGGTCGTCGGCGTCCTCGAAGGCGTCGGCGCGCTCGCCCATCGTGTACCACTTCTTGGCGTCGCGGAGGTGCTCGGCCGCGCCCTCGCCGTCGAGCACGGACTTTACGCCGTTGAGCACGCCCAGCGTGTTGTCGGCCTCGACGTCCCAGACGTCGTCGGCCGCGGGCAGTTGTGCGCGGGCCTGTTCGAGACTGGCCTCCACGTCGGCGCGCATCTCGCTGGCCGCGTCCTCGAAGAGTTCGTCGTCGTCGAGCGTCGCCTGGCTCATGCCCCACCCTTCGGTCCCTGGCGGTTTAAACACCTGCCAGGAAGTGAAAGTGAAACTCTCCGCGTGACACACCGAAAACGCCGAAATTTCCGGCCATCACGACCACTATCGCCGCGCTCGCTTCCGGGCGGTCATACGGTCGACGGAATACCGGTAGATCGCTACGACCGACCGTATCAGCGGTCGGCGTCCGGGTCGTCGCCGACACCGTCGTCCCTCTCGTCGTCGGACGGTTCCTCGCCGCCGTCGGCGCGGACGGCCGCTCGCGTCGTCGGGACGACATCGAGGTCGGTATCGACATCCCCCAGCACGAGCAGGGGGTAGTACCGGCGGAACGTCCGGAACGGAACCGCGATGACCAGGCTGCCGACGAAAAAGAGGACGCCAGCGGCCAGCCAGACGACGAGGAGGACCGTCCCGCCGAGGGGGGTCGCGCCGACGGTCAGGAGGACCGGGAGCGAGACCAGCAGGGCGGGGACGCCGACGACGATGAGCAACGCGATCGACAGCGCGCCCGTCGCGAACCCGACGGCGATCCCGAGGACGAAGCTGACGACCAGGTAGACGAGGATCTCGACCGGTTCGTCGGCGAGGACGCCCAGGAAGCGCCGCCACCCCGAGAGGACGCCGCGGTCCTCGGCGAGCATCGTCGGCACGACGAACGTGTTCGTGAGCCCGATGACCAGACCCAGCACGACCGTCGTCACGAAAAAGAGGGGGACCCCGACGAACAGCAGGGCCAGGACCGCGCCGTCGTCCCACTGCGCGACCGGCCACCCGCCGACGAGGACCCCGACGGCAAACAGCGCGGCGACGAGGGCGCCGAAGACCAGGATCGAGAGGCCCGTCCGGAAGAGAAACAGCCGAACCCCCGGCCGGACGTTCCCGGTGAAGAACTCGCGGAGTTTCACCGCCTCGGCGCCCAGCGACTCGACGAAGACGAACTCCATCACCGCACCCGCGACCGACCACAGGACGAAGACGGCGACCGCGAACAGCACGAACAGCACGAGGAAGACGACCAACTCCGGGGTGAGTTCGGGCGTCAGCGCGCCGGGGTCGGGGCCACCGGGCTGGGGTTCGGGTCGCTGTCCCGGCGGCTCCCCCGCCCCGCCGCCGGGGAAGGGGATGAAATTCAGGAACGACGTCGGACCGAGCCCGCCGATGCCGCCGACGAACAGCATCACCGCGGCGAGGCGAAACCAGGTCCCGCGAACGAACGGCCAGAGGAGGCGTTTTGTTGCGTCGAAGGCGTCTTCGACCGATTCCAGGGCGGAGAGGGCCATGCCATCCCCTGCTTGCGCCTTTTACTAAGTGTTCACGGTCGCCCCTCGTACGGTCGGTTGTCATACTGCCGGCTGTAAGTCTGTCAAGAATTTCGCCGCCCCGGGGCGGCAAATATCTTCACGAAGTGACAGCCGGCAGTATAAATCGGTTCCGGATGTCGTCGGACCGTCGACGAAATACCGGTAAATCGGTACAATCGACCGTATAAGTCGTTGTCGTTGTTTTTCCACGCTCACACCGGCCCGGACACCGGCAATATTCGCCGGGCGCATGGACGCCGGTGCGGGCATGAATTATAAACATGGGTAATTACTTGGATGCGGGCGCCCGACGTAGTCATATGGCGACGAACACGGCGTCGACAGGTCTCGACCACCCGACAGTGGTCCCGGAGAACTTCGAGCCCCCGGGCGAGGACGGGGACGAGGAAGGCGACGAGGACTGACGGGTTGTCGCGGGCGGAGGAGCGACACCCGGTGTGACCGCCCGCGGTGTCACGGACGGGGGGCCATGCTATCCGCGAAAAGAAGTTTCTTGTGTCCCGTGTCGGTAGGGCAGGTATGGGACTGTTCGACCGGATCCGCGGGGGAGACGACCCGCGGGTGGCGTTTTTCGGCATAGACGGGGTGCCGTATAGCCTGATCGCGGACAACCCCGACGAGTTCGAAAACCTGACAGCGCTGATAGACGAGGGGAGCGGCGGGGCTATCGATAGCATCGTCCCCCCGGAGTCCAGCGCCTGCTGGCCGGCGCTGACCTCCGGCGTCAACCCCGGAGAGACGGGGGTCTACGGCTTCCAGGACCGCGAGAACGGTTCGTACGACACCTACGTCCCGATGCGCCGGGACTTCCAGGCCACGCGGGTCTGGGACCGCGTCCACGCCGAAGGTCGGGACGCGACGGTGATGAACGTCGTCACCACGTTCCCGCCCCAGCGGGACGTCCAGCGGATGGTCTCGGGCTTTCTCTCGCCCGGCCTCGAGAAGTCCGCCTACCCCGACGACTTCCGGGACTACCTCCGGAGCATCGACTGGCCGATGGACACCGACGCCAGTCTCGGCCACGAGGACAAGGAAACGTTCATCGAGGACGCCCACCGCACCCTGGATACCCGCCAGGAGGCGTTCCTCCACTACATCGACCAGGACGACTGGGACCTGTTTTTCGGCGTCTTCATGGCGACCGACCGCGTCAACCACTTCCTCTTTCGGGACTACGAGGAGGACGACGAGTACGCGGAGGAGTTCCTGGAGTTCTACCGGAAGGTCGACCGCTACATCGGCGAGTTGCGGGAGGCGCTGGCCGACGACGTGACGATGGTCGTCGCCTCCGACCACGGGTTCACCTCGCTCGATTACGAGGTCAACGTCAACGCCTGGCTCCGCGAGCAGGGGTATCTCTCCTACGGCGACGACGTCGACTACCGCCTCCAGCTGGCGGCCTGGCTCCGCGAGGCCGGCCACGCCGACATCGACGCCGACTACGCCGGTGACCTCGACGAACTCGTCGACCCCGCCACCCTCGACGTCGACTTCGAGGACGGCGCGCTCGTCGCCGACTCGCCCGAGGCCCGCGACGCGGCCGTCGAGGCCATCGAGGACGCGGCGCCGGTCGTCGTCGAGGAGAGCGAGGACTCGGCGACGGTGCTCGTGCTCGAAGACGTCGCGGTCGACACCCGCGTCGTCGAGGCCGCGGAGAGCGACGACGATGACGGACTCGACGGCGAGACGACCGAACAGTACCACGTCGCGGTCGACCTGGCCCGGGTCGAGGGGGCGGCCTACGTCGACGGCGACGCCATCGTCGCGCTCACCGAGGACGCCCGGGACGACGTCGTCGACCGCCTCGGGGACGCGACCCCGGCCTCGCTGGGCGTCGACCGCGCCGACACGGCCGCCCTGGTAGGCGGCCTGACCGTCACCGAGGACGACGGCGCCTACCGCGTAACGGTGGAACCGACCGCGGAGACGGCGCTCGGGGCCGACCCGGGCCCGGAAACCGAGGTCCTGGAGTACACCCATACCGAATTGGGCGACATCGCCGACGAGGCGACGGCCTACTCGCTCATCCCCGGCCGGATCTACCTGAACCTCGACGGACGCGAACCTCGCGGGAGCGTCCCCGAGGATGAGTACGAGGCCGTCCGGTCGGAACTCGCGGCGGCGCTCCGGGAGATGGAGGGTCCCGAGGGCCGCCCGGTCGCGAGCCAGGTCGTCACCAGGGCGGAGGCGTTCCGCGGTGACCACGCCGACATCGCGCCCGACATCGTGGTCGTCCCCAACCACGGGTTCGACCTCAAGTCCGGGTTCAAGGGCAACAAGGACCCCTTCGTCGAGCACGGCGCCCGCAACGGAATGCACAGCTTCGACAACGCGACGCTGGCCATCGACGACGACGCCGCCCGGATCGACGACGTCGACCTCTACGACATCGCGCCCACCATCCTCGACCTGATGGACATCGATTACGAGCGCGGCGAGTTCGACGGCTCCTCGCTGGTCTGAGCGGCGAGTCTGACGCGCGTCTGACGGGTAATTTTGGTCGTGGCCGGGCGATAGACGGTATGGCAAGTCTGACGGACGTCTACGAGGGGCACGTCCGGACGGTGACGACGCCGCGGCGGCGCTACGCCGGGGCGAGCGGGTTCGCTGCCGGCACCGTCATGGTCGTCGTCGGCATCCTCGTCGCGACGACGGGGCTGGGCGAGGCGGCCGGGCTGAGCGTGGTCGCGGCGCGGCGGGTCGCGGGCGTGCTCGCGGGGCTCGGGTTGCCGCTGGCCTTTTTGGGTGTGTTCACCGTGCTGCCGTCCGGGGCGACGGCGCGGGCGGCGGCGGTCATCGGCGCCAGCGTCTCCGCGTTCGGCGTCGCGCTGTTCGGCGTCGCCTACCCCGACCAGTGGTTCGGGGCCGGCGACCCGCTCGCGGTGGTCACGGTCGGCGTCTACTTCGCCGGCGGCGTCACGACGCTGTCCTGCCTGTTCGCCGGCCTCGCGACGTTCAAGACGCGAAACGACCCCGGCGGCACCGCTCGCATGGCGATCACCGAGGAGGGCGGCGTCCGCGTGATCAGGGACGCGGGCGGTTCCCCGCCGTCGAGCAGCGCCGGCACCGTCGGCCTGTTCGGGGCCGGCCCCGACGGTGACGTCCGCACCCAGACCAACCGCGACTCGCCCCGTCCCCGCGACGAGGCGGAAGACGACGCCGAGATCCTGGGCCGGGGCGGGTCGACGGCGACGACCGACGCGCCCCGCCCGGCACAGCAGGCCACCGCCGACGGCGGGTCGGCGGTCGAGGACGACGACTTTACCGGCGCCGAAGTCCTCAACACTGCCCCCGAGCGCGGCCGGCCCGACGTCTACTGTGGCAACTGCGCCCACTTCGAGTACGTCAAGGTCGAGGAGGCGATCACCCCCTACTGCGGCCTCCACGACGAACTCATGGAGGACATGGACGCCTGCACCGAGTGGACCGAAACGAACTGATACGGTCGGTTGTACCGATTCACCGGTGAGAGTGCGGCCGGTCGCCCTTCGTGACACTCCCGCTCCCGCCCCCGCCCCCGCTCCCGGGACCGTCGCCGTGGATCCGGGGACTTATGACCGAACGCTCGCAAACCCGGGCAACATGGAATTCTGCGACGAGTGCGGTTCGATGATGAAAACGGAGGGGAACGCGTGGGTCTGTGGCAGTTGCGGCGCCGAGAAACGCCGCGACGAGGAGAAGGAGGCCGCCCGGGCAGTGACGACGCGGGGCCAGGAGGAGACCGAAATCGTCGACACCTCGGAGGTCGAGGCCGAGGAGATGGGCGCGACCACCGAGGTCCGGTGTCCCGACTGTGGCAACGACCGCGCGTTCTGGGACATGAAACAGATCCGCGCCGCCGACGAGAGCGAGACGCGCTTTTTCACCTGTACCGAGTGCGACCACCGCTGGCGCGAGGACGACCACTGACGGCCGATGGCCCCCGACGCCGGCGAGGACGGCGACGCGCCGGTCGATCCGGACGTCCCGCCACCGCCGGTGCCGTCGGACCGACTCGATGACTGGGAGCGCACGGACGCGACCGTCGACCGGCTCTACGGCGTCGACGGCGCCGACGTCAGGGGCCACACCCTCGTCTACGAGGACCGCCGACTGCGAGCGGGGGTCCGCGACGCGACCGGCGGCACGCTCGACCAGTCCTGGCGCTTTTTCTTCGCGACCCGGCTCGGGTTTCGCCCGCCGCTCGCGCCGGGCGTCGAGCCGACCCTGGTCCCGATGGTCCGTCCGGAAGCGGTCCGGCGGTTCCGCGCTGACCTCGAAGACCGGGGGGGCGAGAACGTCGAGCGCGGCCGCCGCGAGCGCGTCCGGACCGAGAAGGGAGAGCGAGTGCGGCTCCGCCAGGTGACCGGGGAGATCCCCCTGCCGGACCTGGACCAAACGGCTGTCTCGCCGGCGGTGGACGCCGTTCCGGTCGAGGGGTGGGTCGGCGTCTGGTATGACGACGCCGTCCTGGTTGCCGGCGGGGCGTATCCGCGCACCGCACTGGTCCGGGCATTCGACGCCGACGACGAGCGCCTCTCGCTGTCGCCGTCGACCGCCCGCGAGGAGTTGCTCGCGCTCGTCCGTGCCGTCGGCTGACAACCCTGTCTGTGCGTCGGGTTCGGCGCGGGGTCACAGCGGTACAGCGCGGAAGCCCACGGCTTCAGCCGTGGGAGGAAGCGCGTACGCTCCGTGAAACAGTCCACCGACGATGACATAGCTGACTCCCCAACGTCGGCGCTGGGTATATAAATAAAGGGTGTGTGTGAGGATACAATGGAGGTCAAACGTACCGTTCCCGTCAAACTCGACGTGCCCGACGAGCGGCGCGACGACCTCCATCAGACTATCCAGCAGTTCAACACCGCCGCCACCTACACCGTCGAACACAGTCAAAACGAGGACGGCGACCTCATCCTCAACAAGTCCACCATCCACGACGAAGTGTACCACGACCTGCGGGACGAAACCGACCTCCCCGCCAACCTCGTGGTTCGAGCGTACTCCAAAGCGGTCGAAGCGATGAAAAGTACGGTCGCGGAGTGGGAGAAGGGTAATAGCCGCCCGCTCCCGTCGTTCGATACACCGTCAGCTGTCTACGACAAGCGGACGCTGACCATCAAAGACGAGTACACCACGCTCTCCACCGTGAACGGGCGTGTCGAAGCCGACTTCATTCTCGGAGAGTACCAGCGGGCATACCTCGAAGACGACGACTACGAGAAGCGAATGGGGACGCTCCACTACCGCGAGGACGAAGACACCTTCTATCTCCACATCGTCATCCAGAAAGACGTGAAGGAACGTGACGGCGACCGCGTTCTCGGCGTGGACGTGAACCTGAAAAACGTCGCCGTAACCAGTACGGGACGGTTCTTCGACGGTGGCAAACTGCTGTGGGGGCAAAACCATTACTTCCGCGTGCGACGAAGCCTTCAGGACAAAGACACACGCTCCGCTCGGCAGGCGTTACGGCGACTGTCGGGGCGTGAAAACCGCTTCGTCCTGAACCGCCTGCACAACATCTCGCGTGGAGTTGTAGAGGAAGCCCTCCAACACGACTGTTCGTACATCGCGGTCGAAGACCTGACCCACATCCGCGAGCGGATGGACGCCCACGACGACCGTCTGAAACGGCAGATGCACAACTGGGCGTTCCGCGAACTCCAGGATCAGATTAAATACAAGGCCGCCGAGTACGGTATCCACGTTGAGTCGGTTAACCCCGCCTTTT
This sequence comes from Halobacteriales archaeon QS_5_68_33, assembly GCA_003023785.1. Lineage (GTDB taxonomy): Archaea > Halobacteriota > Halobacteria > Halobacteriales > Haloarculaceae > QS-5-68-33. Next base: position 8,315 of record PXRS01000041.1, read on the forward strand.
CCTCGCAGACCTGCTCGAAGTGCGGCCATCAATCCAGTACGAACCGTGACACGGAGACGGGTTGGTTCGCGTGCAACGACTGTGGATACGAAGTGGACGGCGACTACAACGCGGCGAAGAACGTGGGTCTTCGGCTCTTAGCTTTACCATCGGGCAAACGCCCCGATGGGTTGGGCAACGGCCAGCTTGCCCTGAAGTCGGGGACGTTGAACGTGAGCGACGTGTCCAACGTCCACTCCAGCTTGGAGTTTGAACGGGAGTCCACCGACAAGCCCACCGCTTCAGCGGTGGGTAGCTGACGTCCGGCGTGCGAACGTGAGATAGCCGGTGTGGCCGACGCCGGCGGTCGAGGGTCGCGAGCCCCGCTCGTCGAAGTCCATCTCGCGCTGGATCGTCTCCAGCGACTCGACCTCGCCCAGGCCCGCCTCGCGGGCCGCCCGGACGGCCTCCCGGGTCGCCTCGACGAACGGCGAGTAGACGGCGACGTAACCGCCGTCGGTCAAGAGGTCGGGCGCCCGCGCGACGACCGCCGGCGCGTCCTGCGTGTCCAGCGTCAGCACGTCGAACCACCCGAGGTCGTCGACCGCCTCGGTCAGGTCGCCGGTCCGGACCTCGACGCGGTCGGTGACGCCCGCGAGGCGCATGTTCTCGCGGGCTACATCCGCGAACTCCGGGTCTCGCTCGTAGGTGGTGACGTCGGCGCCACAGCGACCGAGATAGGCCGCGAGCACGCCCGTCCCCGTCCCGGCGTCGAGAACGCGGTCACCCCGCCCGGCGCCGGTGTGGCCGACCACCAGGCCGATGTCCCGGGGCATCATCGGCGCGCCGGTCCGCTCGAAGTGGTTGAACAGGTCGGGACCGCGCAGCGCCCGGACGGTGAAGGCCTCGCCGAGGTGGGTCTCGACCGTCTCGCCGGGGTCGGCGTCCGCCGGCACTTCCAGGACGCCCAGGTCCGTCTCCAGGGTGTCGCCGCGGGCGAGCAGGTACTCGCGGTCCTCGCGGACGAGCAGGGGGCTCACTCGAGCCGGGCGATGGCCGCCGCCGGTTCGCCGTCGGCGTCCTCCAGCGCCTCGCGCGCCTCGCTCTTGCTCGCGCCTGCCTGGCTCGCGACGAGTTCGACGTCCTCCTCGGGAATTTCGGTGTCCCCGTCGCCCTCGCTTTCCTCGATGACCGGCCCGCCGCTGTCGTCCGACTCGGCCGTATCCGCGCCGGCCGCCCCGGTGTCCCCGCCGTCGCCGCGCGGGCGGGACTCGGCCTCGCCGACGATGGTGTAGGTCTGCTGGCCCTGGGCGTCCATGCGCTGGACGTCCGCATCGGTGAAGACGAGTTCCTCGTCGGGCGTCCTGATGACGACCTCCTCGGCGTCCAGTTCCTGCATGTCGATACCCATCTGCTTCATCATCTGCTGCATCTTGCGGTCGTCCATACCGCCGCCGCCTGGGAACATACTCCTCCTCCGCGTTCCGGCCCAAAAAGGCTTCCCAACCACCTTTTTCCCGGAGGGGTTTCCTCGCTCGCTTCGCTCGCTGCGGGAACCCCCCACGCAAAAACGTGGGCGAAAAAGCCGATGGCTCGGCCTCCGGCCTCGCCATCGGTGAAACGGCTCGCTTCGCTCGCCGTACGTTTCCCGTACCGAACCGCCTCCGCTACGGTTCCGCCTCCGCCACCGCACCGGTCCCGCTTACTCCACGTCTTCCCGCTCGCGCAACCCCACGCGGCGGGTCGTCCCGTCGCGGTCGGCACCCTCGCGGACTTTCACGGCCATCCCGGTCTCGAAATCGAGCAAGGTCTTGCCGCCGAGTTCGGCGCGGCCGACCGCCAGCAGGTCGCCGTCCTCGTGGACGACGAGCACCTCGTCGCCGGGCCGGATGGTCGGGTCGGCCTCGACGACGAACTTCGCGAACGCGTTGCGCCCCTCGCGGACGTAGGGTTCGCTCTCCGACCCGACGACGACCCGGTAGTCCGGCCGGTCGAGAGCCGCGTTCAGGCGCCGGCCGCCCGCGACACCGAGCGTGAACCGACCGTCGGTCCCGTAGGTGGCCAGTCGCCCCGCCGGCCCCCGAACCTGGCGCGGACGGCCGGAACTCGTGTGGGTCACCTCGGGGTCGCCGTCGAACAGCGCCGCCGCGTCGCCGCCCCACTGGTAGGCGGCCACGCGCGTCAGCATCCGCCCGTCTCCGTCGTCCATCGCCCCGGCCTTCGTGACCTCCCGGTTTGTATCTTCGCGTCGCGCGCCGGACGCGTCCTGCTGACGTGACGCGCACCACTACGCATCTCCCACGAACTCCCGCCCACGTGCACCGGTCGGTCGCCCGGTGTGTACGGTCGCTACAGCAGGAAGCGCTCGGTGTCCTCGCTCATGTCGGTGGTGTGGTCGGCGGTGGCGACGAGTTCGTCGGCGGTCGACTCCTGGAAGGCGACGATCTCCGTCCGGATACCTTCGTGGCGCAGGTGCGAGCAGAGTCGCGAGAAGTCGCCGTCGCCGGTACACAGCACCACGGTGTCGACGTGGTTGGCCAGGGTGACGGCATCCAGGCTCATCCCGACGTCCCAGTCGGCCTTCTGGGAGCCGTCGCCGAAGGTCTTGATGTCCTTGATGCGGGTCTCGAAGCCGATGTCGACCAGCGCCTCGAAGAAGGACTTCTCCTCGGGGGCGTCGGCGCGGATGACGTATGCGATGGCCCGGGTCAGTTGCCGGCCGTTGACCGCCGCCTCGAGGAGCGCGGCGTAGTCGATGTTGCGCGAGTAGAGGCTCTGAGCGCTGTGATAGAGATTCTGCGCGTCGGCGAGCACCGCCACGCGCTGTCCCGAATGGACGTTCTCCATGCCGACCCTTGGCCCACCCGGGAGCATATCTCTTTGGCTCCGCGGTCGCCGGCCCCGTCCGAAGCCGAAACCTTCGACTGTCGGCCCGCGAATACCCGGGTATGGTCGTCATCGCAGTCAACGGCGCCGCCGGGCGGATGGGCAGAACCGTGATCGAGACGGCTGCCGACCACGAATGCGAGGTCGTCGTCGGGTTCGACGTCGACGGCCCCGACGAGATCGGGGGCGTGCCGGTCGTCGACGCCGGTGACGCCGCCGACGCGCTCGCCGAGCACGACCCCGACGTCGTGATCGACTTCACGATCCCGGAGGCCACGCTCGCGCTGGCCGACGCCTGTGTCGAGGTGGGCGTCGCCATGGTCGTCGGCACCACGGGGTTCGACGACGACGAACTCGCGGAACTCGACGCCGCGAGCGGGTCCGTCCCCCTCCTCAAGGCCACCAACTTCTCCCGGGGTATCCAGGCCCTCCTCAGAAGCGTCCGGGCGACCGTCGGCGCGCTGGCGGGCTACGACCTCGAACTGCTCGAAACGCACCACGACGGGAAGGTCGACGCGCCGTCGGGCACGGCGAACACTATCCTCGAAACCGTCCAGGAGCAACGGGACGTCGAACCGGTCTACGGGCGGGAGGGCCACGCCCCTCGCGAGGAGGACGAGATCGGCGTCTTCGCCCGGCGAGGAGGCGACGTCCGCGGCGAGCACGAACTCGTGCTCGCGGGCAACGACGAGGTGGTTTCGCTGTCCCATCGCGCGGAGGACCGGGCGGTCTTCGCGGCGGGCGCGCTCGACGCGGCGGCGTGGCTGGCCGGCAAGCCCGCGGGTCGGTACGAGTTCGGCGAAGTGGTCGACGAGGCCTGATACGGTCGGCTGTACCGATTTGCCGGTATTTCGCCGACCGGTTCGATACTGGTCGACAGAGGCCCTGATGGATATTCGCCGAGACACGGCGGGGGCGAATTCTATCAACCGTTCTGTCGACCAGTAGACGAGATCCGGAAACGATGTACGACCGACCGTATGAGCGGGTCGGCCGCCCGGCTCGCGCCCGGTGGGACCACCGGCCAGACGACCGCCGTCGCGACCACGACGAAGGCCAGCATCACGACGAGCGTGACGGCGTCGTTCACGTGACTGAGATCGACCCGGTCGACGACCGGGAGCGCGGGGACCCCGAGGACATCTACCGACGGGGTGGCCGACTTCGGGGGTGTTTTGCCCCAGGGCCTGCATCGGCCGGATATGAGCCTCGAATCCGACGTGTGCGACCTCTGGGCCCGAAAGCAGGGGGGTCTCACCGCCGCCGACGTGACGGACGACCACCTCGCGACGCTCGACGCGTTCCTCGAAGCGCTCGAAGCGGGCGAGGTCCGCGCCGCCGAGAAGCGCGACGGACAGTGGGAAGCGAACGCCTGGGTCAAGCAGGGCGTGCTCCTCAACTTCGGCCTCCGAGAAACCGAACCCCGGGAGTACGGCGGCGTCGCGTACCACGACGTCCTCCCCCTGCGCGAGACGGCCGACCTCCACGAGCGCGGCACGCGCAACACCCCCGACGGGACCGTTATCCGGCGCGGTGCCCACGTCGGCGGTGACGCCATCCTCATGTCGCCCGCGTTCGTCAACATCGGCGCCCGCGTCGGTGACGGGACGCTCGTCGACTCCTGTGATACCGTGGGGTCGTGCGCGCAGATCGGCGAGAACGTGAAACTCGGCGCGAACACGCTGATCGGCGGCGTCCTCGAACCGGTCGAGGATGCTCCCGTCGTCGTCGAGGACGACGTCTCGCTGGGGGCCGGCTGTCGCGTCACCTCGGGGTTCGTCGTCGGCGAGAACTCGGTCGTCGGCGAGAACACCCTCCTGACGCCGCGCATCCCCGTTTACGACCTCGTCGAGGAGGCGGTCATCTACGGGCGCCTCCCGCCCGAGCGGCGGGCGTTCAGCCGCTACGTCGAGTCCTCGGTGTCGGACCACGACCTCATCGACGGCGGCGCGTACAAGCCCGCCGTCGTGGCGACGAACGTCGAGGAGGACACGCTAGAGGCGACCGAACGCGAGGACGCGCTGCGGGAGTGAGCGTCCGCAGGTGTCGCGGCACGGATCTCCACCCCGAGCGACACCGGGAATCGGACGAACCTTTTTGCATGTACACACACGTACACAGACGCATGGGGACAAAGACGATCTCTCTGGCCGACGACGCCTACGAGAAATTGAAAGCTCACAAGCGGGAGGGAGAGAGCTTCAGCGACGTTGTCCGGCGACTCGCCGGGGGAGTTACACTGTCGGAGTACTACGGGGTCCTCGACGAGGAGACGGCTGACGACCTGGAACGGGTCGTCGAGAAACGCCGAGCAGAGCGCTCCTCGTCACATCGGGAGCGCGTCTCCGACATCGCCGAGGACCTCGATGGATGATCCTCGATACGACGTTTCTGGTCGACGTACTCAGAGGGGCGGAGCCGGTAGCGGATCTCGTATCCGACCTGGACGAGGAGGCTCCCTACGTGAGTTCGATCACGGTCATGGACCTCCACGAAGGCGTACACGTAGCCGACACCACTGAGACACAGCGTGACGCGGTTGCGGAACTCCTAACGGAGATCAACGAACTGCCCTTCGACCGCGACTGTGCGATGGCCGCAGGACGACTCAACGCGGAACTGGTGTCCGCGGGGGAGCGGATCGATGAGACGGACGTGATGATCGCAGCGACGGCGCTCGTCCACGACTATCCCGTGATGACCCGGAACGTCGACCACTTCGAACGCGCTGACGAGGTCGAGGTCGTCTCGTACTGATGAGTGCGATCAGGCGCAGACGCCGACTGCGCCCGGGCGTGACCGCTCGCACGAAAGGTGATACTGCCGGCTGTAAGTCTGTCAAGAATTTCGCCGCCCCGGGGCGGCGAATATCTTCACGAAGTTACAGCCGGCAGTATGAGCAGTGACCGTCGTTCTCTGCGGCGTCGGGGCCGACACCGGCAACGTCAGGCCCGTCCCGGGCGTCGACGCCGAGGGCCGATTCGAGTACGTCCCCATCCCCGAGAAGGGCGCGACGACGGAGACGGCGACCTACGGGTCCATCCCGTGTCGCCACCGCGACGGCGTCCTCGCGGACCTGCTGGACGGCGTGCGGCCGGGCAGCGAGGGCGAGTGGCTCACCGACGGGGCGGCGATCCGCGACCAGCCGGTCCAGGCGTACAAACACCGCTACCTGTTCGGCTGCTTCACCGTCGCCGAGGCGCCGACGGTGCTCGACCCCGACATGGCCCGGGAGGACAAGCGCGCGCTCCTCGACGCCCACCTGGGGAACGCCCACCGCAACCGGTTCGAGGGGCGGGGCGACCTCTACTATCACGACCCCACCTTCACCGACCGGCCGCGCCCGGTCGTCGTCCTCCCGGGGCGGGAACCCGGCGGGTTGCTCGACCGGGCGGTCCGACTCAGCGACCGCCGGCGCGGGCCAAACTACTACATGAGCGAGGACGTCGCGGCCGTACTGGAACCCGCAACGGAGACGGACCACGGCACCCACCTCGGGGGATTCAAGCCGGCGGTCAGGTGCGCAGTCGACCCCGGGCGGTTCCGTTCGTTCGCCCGGCGGAACGAATCCCGCGACCTCGGGTCGAACATCGTCGAGGACTGATACGGTCAGCTGTACCGATGTACCGGTATTTCGCCGACCGGTTCGACGACATCCGGAACTGACTCACGACCGACCGTATGAAGCGCCCGGGCGAGTTACACCGGCACATGGAGCAACTCGAAACGGCGGACCCCGACGCGGTGCTCTCGGGGCGGGTCGGCTGGCTCGACGCCGACGCGCGCTCGGGGCTGGCCCGGGACCCGCTCTCCTGTATCGCGACGGAGTTCCCCCACTACGTCGGCTCGGTCGACGGGCCGGGCGAGAGAGAGCGCCCCAGCGACCGGCACCCGGTCTTCCACGGCTGTTTCGACTGGCACTCGGCGGTCCACAGCCACTGGAGTCTCGTCCGGGGTCTGCGCGTCTTCGAGGACCACCCGGTCGAGAGCGAGGTGGTCGAAACCCTCTCGGAGCGGTTCACCTCCGAGGGGGTCGCCAGCGAGGTGGCCTGCTTCGAGGACCACGAGAACTTCGAGAAACCGTACGGCTGGGCGTGGCTGTTGCGACTGGCGGCCGAACTCCACCTCTGGGAGGACGACCGCGCCGACGAGTGGCGGGCGACGCTGCGCCCCCTCGAAGACCGGATCGCCGAACTGTTCGAGTCGGCGTTTCTCACGCAGGACCGCCCGTACAGGGTGGGTACTCACGGGAACTCCGCGTTCGCGCTCTGCTGTGGGCTGGACTACGCGCGGGTGGTCGGCGACGACGCGCTCGCGTCGGCCGTCGTCGAGACGGCGTTGCGCTTCTTCGAGGACGACACGGAGTACCCGCTGGCCTACGAGCCGTTGCACCTCGATTTCCTCTCACCCGGCCTGACCGAGGCCGACCTCATGCGGCGGGTGCTCGACCGCGAGGCGTTCGTCGACTGGCTGACGGCGTTCGTCCCGGAACCCGCGGAGATGGAACTTTCGCCGGTCGAACTCGGCGAGGACCCCGGCGGCGGGGAACTCCACTACGCCGGGCTGAACCTCTCGCGGGCCTGGTGTATGGCCGGCGTCGCGGAGACGCTGGGCGACCACCCCTACGCGGACCCGCTGGAACGTGGCGCCCGCCGTCACGCGGACAGCGGACTCGCACGGGCGTTCCCCGACGACTACGCCGGGAGCCACTGGCTCTCCTCGTTCGCGCTCTCTCTGCTGACCAGAAACGAGGGCGGGATCGCACCGTATACTGGTCGACAGAACGGTTGATAGAATTCGCCCCCGCCACGTCTCGGCGAATATCTATCAGGGCCTCTGTCGACCAGTATAGACACACGTCGGGCGTCCGGATCGGCGCCGCCCCGGGGTTGTGGACCACGGCTGGCACCGCGATGGTCGGGACGGACCGGACGGCGTTCCGGGAGCGCCGGGATGCACGGGATTCGAGGTATCGTGGGGGATAGTGGACAGAACCCTTAATCCGGCGGCGGACGCAGATGGTCGGATGCGACAGCGATTCATCGCTCCCGGGGCCTACGTCCAGGGGGCCGGCGCGCTCGGGGCGGCCGGCGAGGAGTTCGCGGCGCTCGACGCCGACGACGCGTACCTGCTCGGCGGCGAGACGGCGCTGTCGACGGTCGAGGACCGGGTCACTGACGGCCTGAGGGCGGCGGGGACCGACGTCGCCGCGGTCGCGGCGGGCGTGGGACAGTGCACCCACCCGGTCATCGACACCCACGCCGACCGGGTCCGCGAGGCGGAAGCGGACCTCGTGGTCGGCGTCGGCGGCGGTGTCGCGATGGACGTCGCAACCGCCGTCGCCCATCGCACGGATGCGCTCCTCGCGGTCGTGCCGACGGTCGCCAGCACGGACGCCCCGACGAGCACGGTCGCGGTCATCTACGACGAGGACGGCGCGTTCCGGGAGGTGCTCCATCGGGACCGCAACCCGGAACTCGTCCTGGTCGACACGGCGGTGGTCGCCGGCGCCCCGGCGCGCTTTCTCGCCCACGGCATGGGCGACGCGATGGCCACGCACTTCGAGGCGCAGGCGGTCGCGGCGGCCCGCGGGAAGACCGACGCGGGCGGTCGGTCGGCCTTCGTCGCCGTCGACATCGCCGAACGGGCCTACCGCCGGATCGCCGACCACGGCGCGGACGCGCTCGCGGCCGTCGAGCGCGACGCGGTCACGCCGGCCGTCGAACGGGTCGTCGAAGCGAACACTCTGCTGTCGGGGCTGGGCTTCGAGAGCGGCGGCACCGCCGGCGCCCACGCGGTCCAGGTGGGACTGACCAACGTCGGCGTCCGCGAGCCACACGGGGTGCTGGTCGCGTTCGGCACCGTCGCCGAACTGCTCGTGCAGGACGCCGACCCGGCGACGCTCGACGCCGTGCTCGACGTCGTCTTCGGGGTCGGCCTCGACGTCACGCTCGACGAACTCGACGTCGGGGACGCCGACCTCCACCGGGTCGGACGCATCGCCCGCGAACACGGCACGGCGGCGGAACCCGCCGACCCCCCGGCCGAGCGGGTCGCCGACGCGGTACGGGCCGCCGACGAACTCGTCCGGCGCCGGCGGGCCGCCCGGTAGCGAAGGGTGCTGTATCGTCCCGCCGGTCGTCCATCCACGATTTCGACGCCACCGTCGTATGGTCGGTTGTCCCGATTAACCGGGATTTCGCCGACCGGTTCGACGAAACCCGGAACTGATAAGTCCGGAACGAACTTCGCCGCCCCGGGGCGGCGCGTCGAGCGCGGCGGTGCGGTGGCTTTTTCCCCGGTCACAGCAACCCTCCGGTGATGAGCGACGGAGTCGTCGTCGGCGTCGTCGGTCCGGACACCGGGGACGTCGAACGCGCGGTACGCGAGGCGGGCGGCGTTCCGGACCCGGGCGCCGCGACCGACGTCGCGAGCGAGGGATCGTTCGTCGTCGCCGTCGGTGAACCCGCGCTGCTGGCGGTCGCGCGCGCCGCGCCGGACGTCCCGGTGTTGCCGGTCGCCGCCGGACACGGCGTGCGGTCGGTCCCCCGCGAGGCGGTCGACGCGGCGGCCGGAGCGCTGCTGGCCGACGAGTTCGACCGCGAAACCCATCCCGTGATGGCGATCCGCGCCGCCGACCGGACGACCGCCCGCGCCTTCCAGGACGTCATGCTCGCGAGCGGGGAACCGGCCCAGATATCGGAGTACACGGTCAGGACGGGCGGCGAGCGGGTGGCGCGGTTCCGCGCGGACGGGGTCGTCCTCGCGACGCCGGCGGGGTCGCCGGGGTACGCTCGTTCGGCCGGCGGGCCGGTCGTCCCGCCCGGGGCGGGCGTGCTCGCGGCGGTGCCGGTGTCGCCGTTCGCGACTGACGTCGACCACTGGGTGGTCCCGCTCGGGGACGTGACGGTGGCCGTCGAGCGCGACAGGACGGACGTCCAGCTGGTCGCCGACGACCGCGTCGTCGGGCTGGTCGACCCGGACGAAGCCGTCCGCGTCTCGCCGGCCGACTCGCTGGCGGTGGCCGTCGTCGGGGGGAGCCGGTCACCGTTCGACCGGTGATCCCCCGGAGTGGGCGGGAACCCGCAGACAGCGGATTGGAAAAACTCTAATGGGCGAAGAACGGAGATGCAGGTATGACCACGTACGAGCTGTTCGGCCCCGTCGACGCCGTCCTGGCGTCGGAAATCACGGGGGAGATCCTCGTCGTCGAGGTGCTCTTGCTGGGGCTTGTGCTGGCGAACATGGCGGCGCGTGCGCTGGCCCACCGGCACCACGAGTCCCAGGCCGAAGAGGGCGGCGCCGAGGCCATCTCCCGACACCCCGCCCGCTTCGGGGCGAACCTCCTGCTCGTCCTCGGGTCGTTTTACTACATGACGATCCACCACCACGCGGGGATCGTCCTCTCGGTCCTCGTGCTCGGCGTCGTCTTCACCGACATCTTCGAGTTCGAGTCCCGCAAGGTCGAGGCCCGCCGGGAGATCGAACTCGACCGGCCGAAGGCGGCCGTCGCCAGTTCGCTCCTCGCGCTGGTCTACATGGGGTACGTCACCTTCTTCTCCGGCCCGATCGGCCAGTTCCTCTGAGACGGTCGGTTGTACCGATGTACCGGGATTTCGCCGACCGATTCGACGAGATCCGGAACTGATTTGGGCGACCGCACGACCCGACGGGGGACGTGCCCCCCGGACCCGGGCCTTTATTCCGGCCGGCCGTGAGCCACCACGCGATGCCCGAGGTCTGGCGCGTGTTCCGCAACCCGTACGGTCGCGCGCTCTACGAGTTTCTCGCGGCGCGCGGCGTGACCGCGACGTGGATGTGCGAGTACGTGCGTTCGCTCGACGGGACCGGCCCCGGGAACGGGGACGGGGATGGCGACAGCGGCGCTGACCGCGAGAGCGACCGCCCGTTCGCCGTCGAGACGGCGGCTCCGGCCCGCGTCGCACCGCTCGACGCGCCGGTCGAACAACTCGTCGACGGCGAATCGGTCGTCGCCGCCTTCGAGGGGGAAACCCCGCTCGGCTACCTCTTTCTCTCCGTCGGCGCGACCCACGACATCGCGCCGCTCGAACGGTCGATGTCGTTCGAGGGCGCCTACGTCCGCCGTGTCTTCGTCGCGCCCGCCCACAGACAGCGCGGCGTTGCCTCGGCGCTCCTCGTGGCGGCCTGCCGCGACGCGCGCGACCGCGGTGCCTCCCGAGCGACCGCGCTCGTCGCATTCGACAACCGGCCCTCCCGTGGCCTCTTCGAAAAGCACGGATTCCGACCCGTCCGGGACCACCGTTACGCACGCCTCGGCCCGTTGTCCGTCCGGTCGACCCGCGAACGGTGAGACGGTCGGTCGTAATCAGTTCCGGATGTCGTCGAACCGGTCGGCGAACTACCGGTACATCGGTACAACCGACCGTCCGAGGGGGCAGCACCACCGCCCGATCCCCACGGCTCAATAGATATATAGATCAATCCCAAGTAAATAATTCTCGGAGAATCTTTACAAAAGAGGGCAGCGAAGCGTCACACGAGGAATGTCAGGGGAACTCCGCGAAGCCGTTCGGGACGCGTGGCGGAGCCTGGAACGGGACAGGATCGTCCGGGACGGGACCGGGCGGACGAACGTGCTGGCGCGGCTCTCGGGGGCGGATTATGTCAGCCTCGCGGCGCTGCTCGTGGGGTGGGCGAGCGCCCTGTTGATGCTCGACGGGGAGCCGAACTGGGGGTTGCTGGCGATGTTCGGGGCGTTCTTCCTCGACAAACTCGACGGCTGGTACGCCCGGCGGACGGGGACGAGTTCCCCGTTCGGCCGGCGACTGGACTCGTTCATCGACGTCTTCGTCTACCTCGTGCCCGGCGCGGTCCTCTATCACGTCGCTCTCGCGCCCGCCGCGGCGGCGACGCTGGTCGTCGGCTTTCTCCTGCTGGCCTTTGGCGGATTGCGACTCATCCGGCACAACGCCGAGGGTTTCGGCACCGACGGCGGCGACTCCTTCTACCACGGGACGACCGTCGTCCACGCGAACGCGGTCGTCGTCGCGAACTACTTCCTGCTCGCGTTCGTCGAGCCCTGGAACGGGTGGCTGGCCGGCGGCCTCGTGGCGCTGTCCTGCCCGCTGATGGTGTCTGACTACAAGGCGTACAAGACCGGCGTCAGCCACGCGCTCGCCGGCGTGTTCGTCCTCGTGGCCGCGGGACTTACGCTCGCGCTGGAGTCGGGCTGGCTATGACGGACTCGACCTCGCGCGCTGAGGGCCGGACAGTCCTGGTCGACCCACACGTCCACACTGCGGCGTCCTTCGACGCGGGGACGACGCCCGAGCGCCTCCTGGCGGCCGCGCGAGACAGCGACCTCGACGCCGTCGCCGTCACCGACCACGACACGATGGAAGGGGCGCGGATCGTCGACCGGGTCGCCGGCGAGGACGACCCGCTCGTCCTGCAGGGCTGTGAGGTCTCGACCGCCGCAGGCCACCTCCTCGGGATCGGGACTGACCGCGCGCCGGACCCCGGGCACCCCCTGGACTCGACCGTCGCGGCGGTCCGCCGGCAGGGCGGCGTCGCGGTTGTCCCCCATCCGTTCCAGCGGTCGCGCCACGGCGTCGCGGGCAGGCACATCGTCGACGTCGACGGGATCGAAGTCGCGAACGCCCAGACGCTCACCGGCGTCCGGAACACCCAGGCCGAGCGCTTCGCCGCTCGCGAGGGGATCCCCCGGTTCGGCGCGAGCGACGCCCACAGCGCCGCCAGCGTCGGCACCGGCGCGACGGCCGTCGACCTCCCGCCCGGCGCGTCGGTCACGCGGGCGTCGATACTCGACGCGATGCGTGCCGGCCGCACCCGGGCCGTCGCCGGTCGCGTCCCCGCGCTGCGCTACCTGGAACGGGTCGTCACCAACGCGACGCTGAAGACGCAGTCGCTCCTTTGAGGATGGCCGAGGGGCCAGCCAGCGACCCGACTGCCGGGGGAGACGCGACGACCGAGACGGAGACGAACGCGGGCACGCCGGCGGCTGACCGCGAGGGCGAGTCGCGCGTGTTCGTCTCGGGCGAGGCGCGACGCGACGCAGCAGCACGGACGCTCGGACTGGCGGCCGGCGTCCTCGGACTCTCGGGTGCGCTGGTGTGGCGGTTCCCGGGCCTGACCGACCCCGCGTGGATGCGTGCCGAACTCGCCGACCTCGGAGCGCTCGCGCCGCCGGCGTTCGTCGCCCTCCAGGCGTTACAGGTCGTCCTCGCCCCGGTGCCCGGCCAGGTTCTGGGCGGGATCGGCGGCTACCTCTTCGGGACGCTCGCCGGGACGCTGCTCAGCATGGTCGGCGTCGCCGTCGGGAGCGCGCTGGTGTTCCTCGCGAGCGACCGCTTCGGCCGTCCGTACGTCGAGCGAGCGCTCGACCCCACGGCCCTCTCGCGGTGGGACGGGTTCGTCGAGCGCCACGGCGCCGCCGGACTGTTCGCCCTCTTCCTCCTGCCGGCCTTCCCCGACGACCTCCTCTGTTTCGTGGCCGGGCTCTCGGAACTGCGGTTGCGTGGGTTCCTCGTGATAGTCCTGGTCGGACGGACGCCGACCTTCGTCGCGGCGAGTTACGCGGGAACTCGTCTCGCCGACGGCCGCCCCGTGGCCTTCGCCGGCGTCGTCATCGCGCTCGCCGCCGTATCGGTCCTGGTCTATCTGGGGCGCGAGCGGGTTGATAGAGCGGCTGGACGAAATCGCACGTGAATGATTACGACGGGGCGACAGCGCCGAGGAAATGACTCGCACGTTCCGTCAGGGCGACCCCCCGGAGACGGTCAGGGAATGGTTCGAATCACCGACGAGGACAGGGAGGCCGCGCTCGCCGCCGTCGAAAGACGGTAGTTCTCACCTACTCTGGCCGCAAGCGGGAGCGGGCGCCGACTCCCGCCGGTCCGGCATCCCGCCCCCGGGCAGGTCCCCGCCGTAGCGGGGGAGTACCTATATTGGCGGCGGCCGCAACGCCACCAATGATCGACGACACTGTGACCGAGATCGAGGAGATGCAGACACAGAGCGCGTCGATCGTCGCGGTGAAAGCCGCCGAGGCACTCCGGGAGTTGACCGAGCGGGAGTACCCGACCGCCAGCGAGCTCGTCCGGGACCTGGAGCGAAACAGCAGCGCGCTCCAGCGTGCCAACCGCTCGCACGCGCCGCTGCACACCTCACAGTCGCGCATCGTCGAGGCCGTCGCCGAACCCGAACCCGTGTCCGTGGAGGCCGGCAAGGAGCGACTCCGCGAGGCGATCGACGCCGTCGTCACCGAGATAGAGTCGAGCAAACGGGAGGCCGGCGAGCGCGCTGCGGGACTGATCGAGGACGGCGACACCCTGTTGACCCACGAGAACTCCTCGACGGTGATGGCTGCGCTGGAGGCCGCGCTTGAGGAGGGCAAGCGCTTCGACCTCTACGTGACCGAGTCGCGCCCGCGCTTTCTCGGTCGGCGAACCGCCCGCCGACTGGCCGACAGGGACGGCGTCGACGTGACGCTCATCGTCGACAGCGCCGCCGGGCACCACCTCTCCGAGTGTGACCGTGTCTTCGTCGGCATGAACTGTCTCGTCGACGACATCGTCTACAACCGGATCGGCACGTACGGGATCGCGCTTGCCGCCGACGAGGGAGGCGTTCCCGTGACCGTCGTCGCGTCCTCGGCAAAGTTCATCGGCGGCGGCTTCACGTTCGAGAACACCCACCGCGCGGCCGCCGAGGTCATGCTGGAACCCGCCGACGGGTTCGCGATCGCCAACCCGAGTTACGACGCGACCCCCACGCGGTTCCTCGACTCCGTGGTCACCGAGAACGCAGTGATAGAGTTCTGAACTCGGCCCTCGCAGGTCGGTCCGGTCAGGGCCAGTCGTCGCGAGAGTCGTCGCCGGCGCTTTCGTCGGGTTCCTCGGGGTCGCCGAGCTCCCAGTCCGCCGCGGCGGCGGCGTCCTCGACGCCGAGGAACTCCCAGCCCGCCTCGTCGGCGAGGGCGGTGTCCTCGTCATCGACGCCGACGAAGACGTGGCGTTCGGTGCCGAACTGGGCTCTGACGTTCTCCAGGCTCTCCTCGCGGCTGCGGGGCCCCGAGAAGAAGTCCTGACGGATGCGGTGTTTGCGCGTGAAGTTCGTCACCACGTAGGTGGGCTCCTCGGAGACGACGCCGACGTACTCGCTCCACTGGCGGGCGTCCTGGAAGACCCGGTCGGGGTAGGCCAGCCGGCGGAGCGCTTCCAGGTCGAACGCGAGCGTCATGTCCGTGCTGCCGCCGCTATCCATGTCCCGTCGTCCGTGAGGAGCCGTAAAAACGCCTTCGAAGCGGTCGTCGCGAGCGGGAGCGCGGGTTACGCCGCGACCGGCGGGCGCGAGTCGCGGGCTACTCCGCGGCGGCGGGCGCGAGGGTTTCGAGTTCGTCCATGTCGATGTCCGCGGCGAGGAGTTTGTCGACGTGGTCGCCGACGACGCGCTCCTCGCGGATGAGCTTCTTGAGCTTGGACTGCTGGGAGAGGTCGCCGATGAGGACGCCGCCGATGATCCTGCCGTCCTTCAGCGCGAGTTTCCGCCACTCGGTGTCGCTGTACTTGCGGCTCGCCTCCTGGTCGCCCTCGGTGGGGTGGCCAAAGGAGAGGAACGGGAACTCGAAGTGGGTGATAGAGTACGAGGAGACCCAGCGGAACTCCTCGGGTTCGTCGGTACGGCCGCCGTGTTCGAGGTCACGGACCATGTTCGTGCCGGCGGTCGACCCTTGTTCCTTCGCGGAGCCCCAGGCGCCGTTCTGGTTGTGCTCGTCGAGGATGGTGTCGTAGAACCAGGTGATGTCGCCCGCGGCGTAGATGTCCTCGTCGTTCGTGCGCATGTACTCGTCGGTGACGATCCCGTTGTCGTTCGTCTCGACGGGGATGCCCCGGAGGAACTCGGTGTTGAAATCGAGGCCGATGGCGACGCCGGCGAAGTCGCCCTCGAAGCGCTCGCCGTCGGGGTCGACCGCGGCGATGACGTGGCCGTCGTCGTCGACCTCGAAGCGGTCGACGCCCGAGTCGAAGACGGGCGTGACGCCTTTCTCGCGCATGGCGTCGTGGAGGACCTCGGCGCCCTCCGGGTCCAGGGCGTAGCGCCACCAGCACTCGCCGCGCATCAGGTAGTGGGCGTCGAGCCCCTGGGCGCCACAGATGGCGGCGAGGTCGATGCCCAGCAGGCCGGCCCCGACGATGACCCCCTTGTCGGCCTCGTCGGCGTGCTCGCGGATGGCGCGGGCGTCCTGGAACGTCCAGAAGTGATGGATGCCCTCCGCGTCGGCGTTCTCGATGCCGTAGCCGGCGAGGCTGTTGGGCGTCCCGCCCGTGGCGACGAGGAGCTTGTCGTACTCGTACTCGTCGCCACTGTGGCTGTGCAGGACGTTCGCCTCGGTGTCGACGTCGGTGACGTGCGTGTCGAGTTCGAGGTCGATGTCACGCTCCTCGTACCAGCCCGGTTCGTGGATGGAGATCGGTGCCTCGGGGAGTTTCCCCTTCGCGAACTCCTTGATCAGAATGCGGTTGTACAGGGCCTCCCCCTCGTCGGTGATGACGGTGATGTCGGTATCCGGATCGGCCTCCCGGATCGTTTGCGCCGCCGAACTCCCGGCGATCCCGTCCCCGATGATAACGTGGGAACGACTCATGTACGGACAGTTCGCAACCGTGCTTAATGTGGGTTGCTATCTGCGAGTGTTGATCGTTCACAACCACCGTACGAGGTGTATGAGGTGTTTGAGGATGGGGGATCGATGCGGTCGGTCGTAACTGTCTGTACTGTCGGACACAATCGATGCCGCCGCTCCGGTGACTGTTTCGGGGGCTTCGGGATGCATGTCCCCGAACGTCGATGAGCACGTTCACATACCAAACACCTCCAAGGAGTCCTTTTTCAACGGAGATTTCGAGAACAGGGAAACAACATCCCCTGGTTGAACAACGGTTTCTCCTTTGGGGGTGAGTACATCTCCGTCCCGTTCGATGCCGACGACGAGGACCTCGTCGGCCAGGAGGCCTTCACTGACAGCCTGTTCAATAGTCATATTCGCTATTTTGGCACCCTCCGAGACGGCAAACTCCACGACTTCTGCGTCCCCGGCGAGACTCATGAAGTCCGTCAACGATGGCCCCCTCGGTATGTTCTCCGGTCCAAACGGAGTGTACGGAGTGTGGTATTCGTCTTCGATTACACTCTCGTCGTCGATTTCCAAACCGAGATCGGAGAGTCTATGAGTGATTTGAGTGATCTCGTCAGTGTCAGCTCCGACGGCAGTAATCACCAGGTTCGAGGAGCCTGCCATCAACTCTCTGGCTGTCAGGACTCCGTGAATTTCCAGAGCAGACTGAGCAACTCGCTGGCGGTCCGGAATAGCGGCCGTACATCTGAACTGGTATTTTACGTATGATTCGATGGACTTGTAATCGATGTCGGCAAGATAGCCTCGAAGGATTCCTTGCTCTTCGAGCTGTTCGATCCGATTCCGGATTGTTGCCGGGGTTACTTCGGCCTCTTCGGCGATATCCGATGTTGTCGTATTTCGAGCATCTACGGATAGGTAATAGAGGACGCATTTGTCGATCTCGTCGATGCGATTGGCCATACAGGAACTACGATTGGCGGTAACAAAGTGTCTTCCCTGTCGCCCTGTGGGGCCGTAACGGTTCGGACGCTATTGACTTCGGTGCTCCCATCGAAGTGACAATAACGCCACCACATCGAGCGCGTCGGGTCCCGACTGTGACTCACCTGGTCAGTCGCCCCTGGCTTGAAAGACTTAAATTTATGGCATGTCAAAATATAAGCAAGAAGTAAATTAAATATAAATAATAACTTTTTTCCGGGAGCGGTGGCTATCCACGGAAGCCGCCAGTAGCGTCCAGATCCGTCGAACGCGACCTGAACGCACCACCGGTGATCAGCTACAGCTACGAGACATGACAGGAACGATACAGCGGCAGGCGAGCGGACCCGACAGCGAACCACCGATGCGCGGCGGCGACCGTCATACTCCGGACCCGGTCCCCGGAGACCACCCGCGAACGAGTTGCGGGGAAGGCGACGCCTGGCGTCGGCGGGGCGCTCTTCGAACCCGGCGGCGAGGGACCCCACCCCGGCCTGCTCGACACGCTCGCCCGGGGTCTCGACCCCGGACCGTCTCTCACTGACACCGAACCATGAGCGATGCGACCGACCGCGACACCATCGACTGGGACGCGTTCTGGCGCGAGGGGTCGGAGTCGGCCCGCGACACCGCCCGCCCCGGGCGGTTCGACAAGCCCGACCAGTTCCGGCGCTTCTTCGCGTCCCGCGGCGTGCCGGCGACGGTCGGGTCGGTCGGCTGTGGCCCCGCTGACGCCGAGTTCGAACTCGCACGCCGCCATCCCGGCGTCGAGTTTTGCTGTTACGACGCCGCCGAGTCGGTCGTCGCCGAGAACCGCGAGCGAGTCACCGAGGAAGGCCTCAACAACATCTCATTCGGCGTCGCGACGCTGCCCGACCCCGACATTGACCGGCGATTCGACCTCGTCTACTGCTACGCGACGCTGACCTACGTCCGGGACAGCGAGCGGGCGATACGGAACCTCTACGCCCTCGTCGCGCCCGGCGGCCACCTCGTCTTCGACTACCCCAACCGACACACGCGGGCGACCTACCGGGAATTGCTCCCCGAGGAGGTGCCCGACGAGGGCCGGTTCACCGAGCGGTGGCGACTCGTCCTCGACGGCGAGAACCTGCTCGCCCACGAGCGGATCCGCGACGCCCTCGGGACGTGGCCGCGGAGTTTCTATGCGGAAGTCGACCGTGAGGACCCGCCGCGTCATAGCCCCTGCGTGTTCGTCCCGAAGTAGGAACGTGTCGGACCGGGAAACTTCTGTCGTGGCGCACGCCGTCGTGGGCGAGGCGCGGTCGGACAGTAGAATCAAGTACTTCGGCCCGCCTATCCCACGAGAGAGGACTACTGATGGAGATATCCGACCGGCTTCGTTGCGTATTCTCCGCGGAGATCGAGGAACAGGACGGCTCTTACCGACTTGAAGTGCCGGCGCGGGAGGTGGAACTCGGCGAGATCCGGGCCGAGGGGACCTACCGGGTGGCCATCCTGCCGTCGCCGTCCGGCGGACGGGACGAACGCGAGACGCCGGAGCCCGACCGCGACCGCGGCGAGCCGGAACCGCCCGTCGAGGAGGGCGAGCGCCGCGACGTCGAGATCGAAGACATCGGGGAACAGGGCGACGGCATCACCCGCGTCGAACGCGGGTTCGTCGTCATCGTCCCCGACACCGAACAGGGCGAACGCGTGACGATCGAGATCACGGACGTTCGGGAGAACGTCGCTTTCGCCGAGGTCGTCGAGCGGTTGAGCTACTACGAGTGATACGGATTGCTGTCGGTCTGTTCCGGATCAACTGCACGCAGTCGTGCGGTTGTATCGGTAAACAGTTACAACCGACCGTCTGAGTCACCGGAACCGCAACGAACGGAACCGGCACGGACAGCGCGGGAACCAGCAGGGTCGGTCGCGAGGCGGCCAGTACTCCGTCCAGTCCCGGCAACGCGACGAGCGGGGCTGGTCCACCGGCGACGGGTAATCAGTCGACGCAGGGCCGCTCTCGACCGGTACCCGGAGCGCCCGATGTTCGAGTTCCCTCCCGGTTTTTCGAGCGTGCGGTCAGCCGGTCGACTCTTTCGCACCCAGGGCCTGAACGACGTGGGTGAAGGTCCCGAGGCCGAGACCCCCGACGAGGTTCCCCGCGGTGACGACGACGGTAGTCCGGACGAGCGGTCCGTACCCGACCGGAGCCCCGAAGAGCATCCCGAAGACGACGTGGAGGACGGTCACGACGACGTGGTCGAACGGTCCGAGCGCCAGCAGGAACCCGACGACGTAGGCCAGCGGAATGCGACTCCCGATGCTGTCGACGGCATGGAGGAGAAAGGAGAGCAGCGTCACGAGCGTCCCGCCGACGATGGCGCTGGCAAACCCCGTGAGTGGCCGTCGCCTGACCGCCTCCTCGCCGACTGTCGCGAGCGCCTCCGGAGTGCCCGCGGGGAGGACGCCCTCGACGGCGAAGACGAAAGCGAACAGGACGCCGCCAGCGAAGTTGAAAACGAAGGTGACGACCCACAGGCGAAGGAGGCGGCGAAGCGGCCACGAGTCGGCGTCGACCGCCGCCGCGACCGGGTCGAAGAAGTTCTCGTTGAACAGTTCGGCCCGTCCGACGACCAGGAAGACGAGCCCGATTCCGAAAGCGAGCGCGCCCCCGATCCGGCCGAGACCCTGGAAGCGAGGTTCGACCAGCGCGTGGACGGCGCCGAGCGCGACGATACCGAGGACGACGGTGAAGCCCGCGATGAAGCTCGTGGCGACGAGTTCGACCGCCGACTGGTCGAGCCGCCGTTCCCCCTCCTCGGCCGCCCGGTCGAATATCTCGCCGGGCGACGGAGCTATCGCCATGCATCGAGCGTCGCGGAGTGTCCGGTTAAGAAATGACCGGTTTCTCACCGCTCCGATCCCCCGCCGGTGTCGATGAGTCTCCGGAGGCCGTCGAAGTAGGACGTCCCCCAGAGCGCGATGACGACTGCGCCGACGACGTCGAACTGCAGGTCGAGAACGACGTCCGCGAGGTCGTACTGGGCGAGCAGCGCCTCGCCGCCCAGGGCCGTGGCGGCCAGTTCGAGGCTGAACTCGACTACCTCCCAGGCGACGCCGACGGCGATGGCGAACACGACGATGAACGCGAACCGGAGTTTCGGCGGGATCTTCACGTCGTCGTGTTGGGTCTCGACGACCCGGACGAGCGCGTACCCGAGGCCGGCGACGAGCGCCCCGGCGACGCCGTGGGCGACCTGGTCGAACCAGCCGATAGTCCGGTACAGGCCCAGTGACCCGATGCTGTGGAAGGCCGCCCCGCCGACGATGAGCAGCGTTAACACCGCGTTCAACCGGTAGTCGTGGCGCCAGCGGACGTACAGAGGAACGAGATCGATGAGAAACGGGAGACCCGTGTTGATCGAGAGTCCGACGCTTCGCGCCACGAGCGCGGCGTAGACGAACACCCGGGCCAGTAGCAGCTGCAGGGCGTGTGCCGCGAGCCGGAGCCCCCTGTCGAGGGCGTCCACCGAATCAGTCATTCGCGCCCCCTCTTTTGACCGAACCAGTCCTCCGGTGAGTTGAGTTTCAGTGCGAGAAAGCGGAGGTATTTCTGGAGATGGTGCCTCGGACCCGATCAAGTAACTCGACGCTCTGGCTGGCTGAACTCACGTCGGTCTCGATCATCTCGAAGACGCGCCGGGAGGCGTCGTGTTCGACGGCCAGAACCTGCTGGCCCTGTGTGTTGGTGTACCAGTCCATATGGGCGGTGACACCAGCGTACTGGCGTTCGAAGCGACCCACGGCCGTCTGCGCCCTGCTTGTTCGGATTGTCGGTCATGTAGTCGTATTCCTCCAGAATGGCGTGGACACGATTGTGTGCGATCGAGAGGCCGTCCCGAACGCGCAGTACGTGGGGGATGGCCACTGCGCCCGCACCGAGGCGCTGGCGCAGTTCGAGCACGCGGTCTTCGAGGTCTTCGAGATACTCCGCATAGGCGGTGCGACCGGGAATCTCCGGCTGTGGGATGTCACCGCTGTCGCGGTACTCTTTGGCGAGTCGCTGGACGCGACGGCGGCTAATCTCGAACCGGTCAGCGACCAACCCGGTGTCGAGATCGTGATCAATAACCCTCTGATAGATCCGGATGACATCGTCCTGATCAAGTTTCACTTCATCTGGTTGCTCGTCGGGGAGATAACGCCGACGAAATCTTTGGCGGACACTACAACCAAAGAACAACCCCGAACAATACAAAAGGACACGGTGTCACACGGATAATAATGGATTCACACGAGGAGACTCGCACCGTCGAATTGCCAAGGCGGATTGTCGATCGTGTCGAGGATAGGCTCCCTCGAACGGAGTGGGACGAGCCGGAGGAGTACATCACCTATGTGATGGAAGAGGTGCTGTATCGTGTCGAGAAAGAGACAGCGGACGATGATTTCGAGCCAGTGGACGAAGAAGAGGTCAAAAGTCGACTCAAGTCGCTCGGCTATCTGAACGAGTAGATACAGCGTGAAGGAGAGTATACTATGGATGCTTTGACGCATCTCTTTCTTCCACTGTTGGTAGCGTACGTCCTGCGGCCGGACCTGTTTGGACAGCCCCGGTACCTCGCTCTGGGTCTGTTCGGTCTTCTTGCCGACCTCGACAAACTCATCGGAGTTCCGGGACTGTTACACTCACTCGTCACACTTGTCCCGATCTGCGTTGGAATGTTGCTGCTCGAACGGGTGTTCCGCGGTAAATACCAGTACAGTGCTATCGCATCGGGGTTCACGCTAAGCCATCTTCCCTTGGATATTATCGAGGGCGTGACGGTGCCGCTCCTCTATCCGATCGTCACGACAGGAGTTGGACTCGCGTATCCACTTGGACTCACAGTTGGACCCGAGGCGGGACCGCTATGGTTTGCCTTTGATGGGGTACCGATCACTCTCGAGTTCGGCGAACTCAGGACGGGTCACGCTGTGAGCGACGAGGTCAACAGCAACGAATTCGGATTCATCAACGGATACGGGGTCG
>PXRS01000042.1 GCA_003023785.1 Halobacteriales archaeon QS_5_68_33
CGACCGAAACTGTCGGAGACAGTTCGGTCGCGTGCGTGCATGGAGACGAAGAAGGTGAGGAGCACCTCGATGTCTGGTACTTTCCGCCGAAATTACCGGAACTCAACGCGGTAGAAGGATGCTGGAGGCAAGTCAAGGACTGGTTCAACTACCGGCTCATTGAGGATCTGGACGCGCTGAAACAGAGCCTGGGAGAAGCGATCGCCGAGATCTAAGAGCCGATTCTATGGAATTACTTGTGTCCGTGATTATAGTTCAACGACAGTACCGAGGGATCAAGCCTCGGTCACCGGAAGATTCGACTGGCAGGATCCTTTGACGGCTCTCGGGCACAAGCGCGAGTGGATCGAAGGCCCTATTTTTGTGAGGAATACCCCGCGAAATCGCTGGAGACTCCGTTGACGAGAGCACTTGTGGATAACAGACTGTCGAAAGTTGCATCCTCACGTTCAGAGTTAGTCAATCACCTGTGTGGCGCTGTCTTGGTCTATCGGCACATCGAGTTCGTTCTCGTCGACGGACTCATCCAAAACACGGCTACAGACACTTAGGATCTGTCTGACGTTGCCCTGCGACCGCTGTAGAATGTACTGGAGCGCATCCCGGCTGAACGGTTCGATACCACCCTCTGAACCCGTTCGGACGAGATCGAGATACTCCTTGACGAGTTCCGCGACGTCGTCTTCGGTGAGCGGGCGGAGTGCGACTTCCTGCCCGATCCGTTCGGAGAAGGCGTGGTACTCGCTCATCACGTCCTGCCACACCTCGGGAGCGCAAGCGAACAGAATGCAGAGACCGTCGCTGTTCTGGTCCATGAGATGGCGAACACTGTTCAGCGTCGCCTGCTCGTTTTTCCGTAACAGTCGCGCGATGCGCTCGAACTCGTCGACGAACATGAAGATGCCAGTATATCCGCGGTCTCGAAGCATATTCTTGAGCGCGGTGAACGCTCGCACTGCCGTCGTGTCGTCGTCAATGGCGCTGTGGATTTCCATCTCTTTTCGCTGCTCGTATCGGAGGCCTTCGGCCGTCAGCCACTGCCAGGCATAGAGATTCGTGTCCTCGTAGACCATGTGGACGACGGCCATCCTCACTTCCTCTCGTCCGGCCCGGCGATGGAACTCGGGGTCGACATCGGTGATCTCGATTCCCTGCTTCTGTACGGTACACCGCCGAACATGAACTCGTATCTCCAGCGCGTCGGGCGCGCTGGTCGACAGTCGGAGTCGTCGCTGGTCCACTCGGTCAGTCAATGCAATCCGATCGATTACTACTGCTTCGAGCGACCGAGCGAACTCATCCGGGCCGATCCGCAACCCGTACCCCTGAACGAATAAACGAGAACGTCCTCCGGCGGTCGCTGACGTAAGCACTGCTCGATTTCGTCGCGGCGACACAGTGGGTTCCCATCCGACGGGAGGAGAGCGCGCTGCAGGACGCGTTCGTCTACGAGGAGTCCGGTACACCGATCCCCCGGAGCGACCCCCGGCTGAACGATGTCGAGATCTTCAGTACGCTCCTTGCGAATTCCTGTGCGCAACTGCAACCAGGCGCGACTATTTCCCCGCCCGAAGTAGTTCGCGACGCTATCGACGGCCAGGCCGACGATGCACGGACTTGGCTTGAGGATCTCCTGCGGTTTGCATACTGCGACCGCTGTGGGCGGAAACACGACGTCGGTCACGACGAGCCCTGTACGGCAGATGGGTGCGACGGGACGACGGTTTCGGCACTGGAGCGCCACGAGAGACTCGTCGACGAGGCGCTGGAGCGACTCGAAATCGAGATCATTGACTCCTACATCGAGTTCGAAGACGAGTTGTTCGCGGAACTCGACCAACTCGAGTCGGAAGTGAGCGACGCCCGACGGAGCAATCGGCGACGCCGGTGCGGAACAGGACAAGATGGCGAGGACGGGTCGGGAGCAGACCAGCGCGAACGACTCGAACGACTCCGAAACCGGCGGACCCAACTCGACCAGTATCTCCAGCGACTGGAGGAACAATCGTTCGGCGACTTCCTCTCGACGCACAGCGACACCGACTTCAGCCTCCGCTCGGTTTCCGATTCGGTGACCTACGAACTCGTCGGGTCGGGGTTCGAACTCGCGACGTCAGACCCACTCGACCGCGATATCCAGGTCGCACTGTCGGAGTCACACCCGGGAGCCGCGTACCTCCACTCCGATAACGAGACGTACGTGGTGACCGAGTTCGTCGAAGACTCCTACGAGACGTCGCAGGTACGAGACGCCGTGGCCGACCAATCTATCTGTCCGACCTGCGGGTCGACCCACGATGTTGAAGCCAACGACTGCGAGGGGTGTGGGACCGAGCTCAAACGACTTCGGACCGTCGTTCCCAGTCGTGTTCGAGCCTTCAAACACGACCTGCCGGTCGAGACACTTGCGAACGGTGACTCACTGACACCTGACAGTATCTATCGAGCCGACGATCAGGAGATCCAGAGCGCCTATGCTCCCGTCGACCGCGAAGTCGTCGGATTTACGCCGAACGACAAGCGGTCGTTCGCGATCGTCGATGGCGATGGGAACCAACTCGGGACGTTCGCTCACGGGAGCGTACGGATCCGCGCGACGGCAGACCAGTTCTACGCGTCCTACAAGAACGGCGGTTCGGACCCCTTGCCGACGATATTCGAACGCTGCGGGGTCGGAAGCTGTGACGGGTTCGTCGGCCACAGCGGCGACCAGTCGTACTGTCTGCGGGACCCACAACACGACGTCGATGACTCCGTCGCAGTTCGACTTGCAGCCGAATTCGAGACGGAGGGTGTGCGTGTCCAGTTAGACCGCGAGGAACTCGAACACACGCTCGCTCACGGGTTGCGAGTCGCGTTACAGTATATCGGTGGCGTCGGCATGCGAAAAGTCCCGGAGACGATCGAGGAAGACGGGACGTACGTTTACGACGCCGACGAGGGAGGGAGTGGTGTCACTGTCCTCCTTTCCGATGGGGCCGGAAAACCGGACGGGAACTTCCAGCAGGCGCTGGAGATCATGAGCAAAACGTTCGATTGTGACTGTGATGGCGGGTGTCCGTTCTGTCTCTATCAGTTCGGATGTACCGAACGCAACGACCCGAATTCGTTCGACAAAGCGGAGTTATCCGGGTTACTGACCGACGGATTGCAACTGGTGCCACACGAAGAAGTATAAGGAATACTGACATTGCGTCGATCCATCGAGTTGCCCTTCAGCCAAGAGCTGCAATCGGTCAGTCGTCGCGAGCGTCCTCCTGTCGCTGTCGGTCTGCATCGCTATAGCCGCTGGTCTGTCCCGTCTGTCGGGCCTCTCTGACCTGTTCGGACGTGGACTCGTATGCCGCCTGTGCTCCCTCACCGCTATGTGCCATATTCAACGACTTGTCCGCATCGATACCCATACTCTCTGCAGTCAGTGCGGCGTCTTGATTGGCTCCGATGAACAGGAACTCCCAGCCGTGCTCTTCGCGCCGAACTCTCACCTGCTCGCGAACTCGTTCTTGGTGTGTTTCGGACGCGTTCTCCTTTCCGTCGGTCAACACGACAACGATCACGTTGTCCGGTCGCACGGTGGGTTCGACTCCGTCTATTCGCTCTGCTGTTTCGGTAACCGCTCTGTAGATGGCATCGTGGAGTGCGGTGCTCCCACCAGGGGTGTAGTTCTCGTCGTCGAGTTCGGGCGCGTCCTCTATCGGATACTTCTCGTAGATGAGTTCGACGTTCGTGTTGAAGTCGTATAATGTAACCGTCGCGGTGCCCGGTTCGTCCCGCTGGTCTCGGAGAAACGTATTGAATCCGCCTTTCGTATCTTCTTCGATGGCGGACATCGAACCCGACGAATCGAGCACGAAGGTGATCTGAGTGTGCATAGTCCATTCCAGAGGATTACGGTATCCAATATAAACTGGAAATTCAGATAGATCGGCTTCCAGTGCCCCGCGGGATCACGCATCGAGAAGAATGCTACCCAGAGGGTTGCCACCAGTGAGAGCCATAGTTGTCTGACAAACCTTGGGAGAATATACAGAACTGACAAAGAGTTAATGATAACTAACAAAAAACTCACAGCATGAATTCACGCCCATCCAATTCCCCCGATCTGCCCGATTTACCACCACAATGTGATGAAATTAAGGCCACCGCCAAACCCGGTAGTACCACCCGACTTGAGGATTACATCGAAGACTTGCCAGGTCTCAACACTGACCGGTTCACCGTCCTCTCCAATATCGCTCACACGATGAACGGTTCAAAATGCGAGAGCGCGAACCGGGGAGGGACGGTTCTCGCTCTCATACGGTCGTGCGTTAGTTTTTACCGGCAGTCACGGACAGAGATAGTTCCAGATATTCGGTTCATCAACTGTGTGGAGTCCTCGTTGAATCTGCTCTTTCAGCGACGACAGGTCAGGGATAAGACGGTGCTTGAACCATTCGTTGAGTCGATCCCAGCATCCTTCTACCGCGTTGAGTTCCGGTAATTTCGGCGGAAAGTACCAGACATCGAGGTGCTTCTCACCTTCTTCGTCTCCATGCACGCACGCGACCGAACTGTCTCCGACAGTTTCGGTCGTGCGCTCACCACTGACGTGCTCCCAGAGATCTCTGCTGTAGAAGTACCCAGCACGGTCGAGAAACACCACTAACTCTTCACCAAACCGCTCTTGGAGCGCACCGAGCAACCAGATTCCTTGTTTTAACGTGAGATTCTCCTCAGTCCAACAGTAGAAGCTGTCACCGTCATCGGTGACAGTACCCAGCACCGTCACCTTATCCCAGGAGTTCGATGTCTCTATCGTTGGATTTGATCCGATTGGGTACCAGCTACGTCTTTGCACCGTACCGACGCGCTTGGTAAACTGATCGACGACAACGACGGTTTTCTCGGTCAGTTTCGGCCGTTTTTTTTCGACCATCTGTTGAAATTCAGCTTCCTGTTCCGGATCAGCCTCGTGATTGCGCGGCCGTGCTGTCCGGCAGGACAGCCCGGCCTTTCCCAGGAGTTTCCGAGCATGGCCTTCGCTGTATTCGACTCCGTACTCTTCTTTGACGTGGTGAAGCAGTAGTTTCGGAGACCACGCTTGTTGGTCGTAGCCGAGTTCTGTCGGCGATTGGTGGAGCTGTTCGAAGAACTGTTTGCGTTCGTTTTCGTTAAGTTTCGAGGGACGGCCTGGTCTGGGATCGTCGTAGGGGGCTTGCTCGATCGGTTCTTCAGCGAACCGATCGAGCCTCGGTTCGTTCACGGAGTTGCTGAAGCTCTTCCAGAGTGATATCGTCTAACCGTCCCATCACCGCAAACTGAGTCTACGCTGGCAAATATTTTCGCACGACCGTATCAGTTCGGTTGGGCATGGCCTATCCACCGATTGCAGAACCTCAGTAGTGTGCGTACATTGTAGCCCGCTTAGCATCCAGAACCGCGTCATCTAATCACAGGATTCGGGTCAGCGAGTCCCGGTACACGATGGTGTCGACTGAAAGGCTTATGCGGCGGCCCGTCAAAAGGGGGGCATGACCTACGATACCGTCGTGTTCGACAACGACGGTGTCCTCGTCGGTCGGACGAGTTTCGACGTCCTCCGGGAGGCGACCCGCGAGACGTTCGTCGAACTCGGGGTATCGGACCCGGACCCTGACCACGTCGAGGACATGACCATCGGCGCCTGCCCCGGCAGCGTGGGCACCGTCTGTCAGGCCTACGGCCTGGAAGCATCGGAGTTCTGGCACACCCGCGACACCATGCTCACGCGCGCCCAGCAGGTCGAGGCCCGCGCCGGCCGCAAGACGCCCTACGACGACATCCACGAACTCGCTGACCTGGACGTCGCGAAGGGGATCGTGAGTTCGAACCAGCAGGAGACGGTCGACTTTCTCATCGAACACTTCGAGGTCGACCACCTCTTCGAGACGGCCTACGGCCGCGAGAAAACCATCGAGAGCCTCACCCTACGCAAGCCCAATCCCCACTACCTGGAGCGGGCCCTGGAGGACCTCGACGCGGGGTCGGCGCTGTTCGTCGGCGACAACGAGTCCGACATCAAGGCCGCCGAGAACGCCGGCATCGACTCGGCGTTCATCCGCCGTCCACACCGCACCGACTGGGAACTCAACGTCTGGCCCACCTGGGAGATCGAGGCGCTCGAGGACCTCCACGAGATCTCCGTCTGACTGGACCCCGGTGGCGGCAGTCACCAGCCAGTGGTAACGCCGAGTCTCTCTTGCGGGATCCGACCGGCCTCGCCCACCACAAGGGATTTGCCGGGCCGCCGAGTCCGCGCCCCTGTGACCGACGACGAGACGGTGGACCTCCTCCCGCTGCTGGACGAGTTCCGCGCGATGGCCCAGACCGGGCTGTACCACGCCGAGGACCCCTACGACGAGAAACGTTACGAGCGCATGCTCGAACTCGTCGCCGAGCACTACGGCGAAACGTTCTCGCTCCCGCCGGCCGAGGTCCGCGAGCGACTAGCGGGCGACCTCGGCGAGATCACGCCGAAGATCGCCGCGATCGCTCTCCTCTTCGACGACGATGGTCGCGTGCTCGTTATCGAACGGACCGACGGCCTGGGATGGGCCCCGCCGGGCGGCAAACTCGACCTCGGCGAGACCCCCGCCGAGGCGGCCGAGCGCGAGGCCCGCGAGGAGACCGGTCTCGAAGTCAGGGCTCGGGAACTCGTCGGTACCTACGCCGTCGAACCTCCCGGCGATTTCCCCCACCACAGCGTCTCGCACGTCTATCGCTGCGAGGCGGTCGGCGGCGAAATCACGGGGTCCCACGAGGCTCGCCAGGTGAGGTACCTGCCCGTCGACGATGTCCCGGAGTGGGCGCTCGATTACTACGAGCAAGCGATCCGCGACGCCCGAGGGGGTCATCGGAATCGATAGCAGGGGCACCAACCGACGGTTCCGTCCTCCGGGTTCGGCCCGCCGGTACACGATGACTCGCGCTCCGGAACAGCGCTGGCGACCCCATGGTCCCACGACTCACCCCGCGTCGCGCGTCAAAGCAGGTCTCCGGGGAACTTCTCGGGGTTCGCGGCGATGAGTTCGAGTGCCGGTTCGACGCTCGCGAATCGGGGGCCCCTCGTGACAGTTCCCGCCTCCCGGTCCCAGCGGACGAGGCCTTCCTCCTCCAGTTTCGGGAGGTGGCAGTGTCGCAACCGGAGCGTCAGCTGGTCGGAGCCTCGCTCGTCTTCGGGGTTCGCCCCGAGCGCACCGCTGTCCTCGCGCGCCGTCGCGCCGCGCGTCCGAAGTCCGTCGGGCACCGTGACCGACTCCTCCTCGCAGAGCAACAGAAGCAAGCGCCGACGGTTCCGCTCGCCCAGCAGGTCGAAAAGCGTCGACGAATCCAGCATGTTCCCGTCTATTGTACTGAGGAACAATGAATGTTTGTAAGAAAACACGTAAAACACGTCGAGCGGAATCGCGACCCGAGGCCCGTCGGCGGTCGGAGCGGGACGAGCAGAGGACGGGCAAAAACTCCCCGCTCCGGACGTAGGTCGGTCGCTCGGAACAGACACTGGGCCCGGGCGGGGAGCGACCGGCGTCCGGCGAGATGCCAACTTTG
This sequence comes from Halobacteriales archaeon QS_5_68_33, assembly GCA_003023785.1. GTDB lineage: Archaea > Halobacteriota > Halobacteria > Halobacteriales > Haloarculaceae > QS-5-68-33. Next base: position 7,570 of record PXRS01000042.1, read on the forward strand.
ACACTCACCGCCTCCCGAGTGTCCGGCAATGACGACGGCGGACGTCTCGAAACGAGAGGCGTGGCTGATGGCGGCGCGCCCACAGACGCTCCCGGCGGGCGCGTCGCCGGTCATTGTCGGCGCTGGACTGGCCGTCCACGAGGCCGTCTTCGCTCCCGTGCCGTGGCTGGCGGCACTCGTCGGCGCCCTGCTCATCCAGGTCGGGACGAACTTCGCCAACGACTACTACGACGCCGTCAAGGGCGCAGACACCGATGAGCGCGAGGGGTTCACACGGGTGACCGCCGGCGGGCTCATCCCCCCGCGGCGCGTCAAACTCGCGATGGCCGCAACGTACGGGCTCGCGGTCCTCGTCGGGGTCTACCTCGTCGCCGTCGGGGGTGTGCCGATCCTCGTCGTCGGCCTCTCCAGCATCGCCGCCGGCGTCCTCTACACCGGCGGTCCCTATCCCTACGGCTACCGCGGCCTCGGTGACCTCTTCGTGTTCGTCTACTTCGGCGTCGTCGCCGTCACCGGCACGTTCTACGTCCAGGCGGTCGCCAGCGGCGACGTCGCGCTGTTTCCGACGTGGGTCCCCGACGGAACGGTGCCGCCCGCGGCCGTCGTCGCCAGCCTCCCCGCCGCGGGGGTCTCGACGGCCATCCTCGTCGTGAACAACGTTCGTGACAGGGAGACCGACGCCGCCGCGGGCAAGCGGACGCTCGCGGTCATCCTCGGATATCGCTGGGGTCGCGTGGAGTACCTCCTCCTGATGGGGATGGCCTACGTCGTCCCCGTCGTCTTCGCGCTGGACCCCGCGTACGGCCTTCCCGCGCTCGCGCCGCTGGCGTCGCTGCCGCTGGCCGCGTCCGTCTCGAAAACGGTGGTGGAGCGGACCGACGGCGAGGCGCTGAACCCCGCGCTGGAGCGGGTCGGGCAGACCCTGTTCGCCCACTCGCTCCTGTTCGCCGCCGGACTCGCCGCGCCCGCGGTCGAGTTGTCGGTCCTCGCCGCCGCGGTGATTGCATGATCGAACGATTCTCGGTGCCGCTCTCGTCGCCGCTGTCCACCGCCGCGGGCGCGATCAGCGAGCGCCAGGGATTCCTCGTCGGATACGACCACCGCGGGGTGACGGGCCTGGGCGAGGCGACGCCCCTCCCGGGCTGGACCGAAGCCATCGAGGAGTGCGAGCGGGCGCTCGAAGCCGCGCTCGCGGCGGGAGCGGGCGGCGCCCACAGCGAGGCGTTGCTGACGATGGACGCCGACCGGGTGCCGGCCGCGCGCCACGGCTTCGCGACGGCGTTGCTCGACGCCGACGCGCGTGCCGACGGCGTCCCCCTCTACCGGTGGTTCGACGACGCGCGCCGCGTCGATAGCGTGCCGGTCAACGCCACCGTCGGCGACGGGGACCGCGAGGAGACGGTCGTCGCGGCGCGCGCGGCGGTCGAGGCCGGGTTCGACTGTCTCAAGTGCAAGGTGGGCGCCCGCGACGTCGACGCCGACGTCGAGCGTATCCGGGCAGTCCGGGAGGCCATCGGCGGTGACGTCGCGATCAGACTCGACGCCAACGGTGCCTGGGACCGCGAGACCGCTCGTCGCGCCCTGGACGCGTTCGAACCGCTCGAGGTCGCCTACGTCGAACAGCCCCTCCCCGCCGGGGAGATAGACGGACTGGCCGACCTGCGCGAGCGGTCGGTCGGCGTCGGTGTCGCCGTCGACGAGACGCTCGTCGACCACCGGCTCGCCGACGTGCTGGACGCCGGGGCCGCCGACGTCCTGATGCTGAAACCGATGGTGCTGGGCGGCCCGGGCACCGCCCACACGGTCGCGATGCGGGCCCGCGAACTCGGGGTCGACCCCGTCGTGACCACGACGGTGGACACCGTCGTCGCGCGCACGGCGGCGGTCCACGTCGCCGCGGCGATTCCCGACGTCCGGCCCTGTGGCCTCGCGACGGCGGATCTGCTCGCCGAGGACATAGGGCCGGACCCCGCTCCCGTCGCGAACGGTCGGATCGCGGTTCCGCAGGACCCGGGGCTCGGCCTCGACTGCGCGGAGGTCACCCCGTGACGCTGCCCGGCCCCGCCGAGTGGCCGGTCGAGAACCCGCTCGGGGACCCGTCGGCTGACCTACTCCGCGAGCGGGCGAACGTGACGCCCGACGCGACGGCCGTTCTCGACGCCGATGCCGGCGACACCTGGACATACGCCACACTCGACGAGCGGGTGTCGCGGCGCACCGCACGACTGGCAGCACGTCTCGACGCCGCCGACGGCCGCCACAACCCGGCCGACGCGCAGGGGAGCCTCCCGGACGGTCGCGTCGGGCTCCTCGCCGGCACCCGGCCGGCGTTCGCAGAGGTGTACTTCGCGACCGGACGCCTCGGCGCGTCGGTGGTCCCGCTCAACGTCGAACTGCCGGTCGAAACCCTCCGGGACCAGGCCCGGCGGGCCGCCGTGGACTGCCTGGTCTGTGAGTCCGCCACGGAGCCCCTCGCGACCGACATCGTGCCGGAGAGCGCCCCGGTCGTGTCCGTCGACCCGCCGACACGTGACCGCGTCGCGTCGGTCGCGCTCGACGAGTCGATGCCGGACTCCGCGCCCGCATCCCCGGAGCGCGCCCTCGGCGCCGACCGGGTCGTCATGTTCACCTCGGGGACGACGGGCGACCCGAAGGGCGTCAGACTCACCCGCCGGAACCTCGTCGCGAGCGCCGTCGGGTCGGCGTTCCGCCTCGGCGTCGAACCGAACGACCGGTGGTTGGTCTGTCTCCCGATGTATCACATGGGCGGGCTCGCCCCGCTCGTCCGGTCGACGCTCTACGGCACCACGACGGTTATCCAGCGGTCGTTCGACGCCGAAAGAGCCGCCGCCGCCCTCGACGGCTACGACGTGACCGGCGTCTCGCTCGTCCCGACGATGCTCCACCGGTTGCTCGACGCCGGATGGCACCCCCCCGGGACGCTCCGGTCCGTCCTCCTGGGGGGCGCGCCCGCGTCCGAGGAACTGCTCACCGGTGCGCTCGACCGGGGGGTCCCCGTCTACCCCACGTACGGCACGACGGAGACCGCGTCGCAGGTAGCGACCGCCACCCCCCAGGAGGCACGTGACCACCCCGGCACGGTCGGGCGGCCGCTCCGCGGGACGGACGTCTCGATACTGCCCGCGGGTGGCGGCGACGACACCGACACCGACGCAACCACGCCGGTCGACCCCGGCGAGACCGGCGAGATAGTCGTCTCGGGGCCGACGGTCACGCCAGGGTATCTCGACGAGACACAGACCGCGGCGGCGTTCGGCCCGCGCGGGTTCCACACGGGCGACATCGGCTATCCGGACGACGGCCGCCTGTGGGTCCTCGGCAGGCTCGACGACCGCATCCACACCGGCGGGGAGAACGTCCACCCGGCAGCGGTGGCCGACGCGCTGACCGACCTGCCCCCGGTGGCCGAGGCGGTCGTCGTCGGCCTCCCGGACGCCGAGTGGGGCGAGCGCGTCGCCGCGCTGGTCGTCGCCGCCGAGTCCGGCGAGCCCCCGACGCCGGGCGGAATCCGTGACGCGCTCCGCGGGCGGGTCTCCGACTACGCCCGCCCGAAGACCGTCGCCGTCGCCGACGAACTCCCGCGGACGGCGTCGGGGACCGTCGACCGGGAGGCCGTCAGGGAGCGACTCGCCGACGACGCGTCGAGCGGTGACTGACGGGACACACCCTTGCCTGCGGTAGCAGAAGTTGTATTAATCACTACGCCGCCGCGGAATGAGGAGGTCGGCGACGCCGACCTCCCTTTCGATGACGGCCGGTGACCCAAGCACCGCAGGCCGAAGGCCGAGGAGCGTGGTTCGAAAGAGCGTAGCTCTTTCGTCATCCCGAAGATCTCCGATTTTCGGCGACAGCGAATCGCCCGAGTCGAACGGCTCGGGGCTTTCATGCTGTCTGCGGTAGTTGCAGTTGGACTCTTATCTGAACAGTGCCTTGCCTACCCCCGTCGGGTTTAATCCGATTGGCCTCCTACGGGGGTCCGTGTGCACGCTCGTCTTCGCCTGGCAGGTGTTCCCCGACGCACCGGTCGTGGCGGCGGCCAACCGCGACGAACTGCTCGACCGGCCGTCGGAGCCACCCTCGGTGATCGGCGAGGAGCCGGGCGTCGTCGCGCCGCGCGACGCCGAGGCCGGCGGCACCTGGATCGGCTACAACGAACGCGGGGTGCTCGTCGCGATCACGAACCGCTGGACGGACCGCGACGTGACCGGCGAGCGCTCGCGCGGCCTGCTCGTCCGTGACGCGCTGGGGCAGGGCTCCGCCGAAGAGGCCGCGCGCCTCGTCGAGCGCGAACTCGACGAGCGCGAGTACGAGAGGTTCAACCTCGTTCTCGCGGATGCCCGGGCGGCCGTCTACGTCGAGTACGACGGCGCGAGACGCGTCCGGAACTTCGACCCGGGCGTCCACGTCGTCGTCAACGTCGGTGCCGACGGGGACTACACCGTTCCCGCCGAGCGACAGGCAGCTGCCGAGCAGCAAGCCGAGAACGCCGACAGCGTCGCGGCCGCGCTCGTGCCGGAACCGGGCGAGACGAGCAGTTCCTGGCTCGACAGGGCCGCCGACGTCGTCTCCGACCACCAGTACGGTGTCTGCGTCCACCGCGACCGGTTCGGGACGCGCTCGTCGTCGCTCATAACCCTCGGCCGGCAGGGGACGACCTACCGGTACGCCGACGGGCCGCCCTGCGAGACGGACTACCGGCGGGTCGAAAGCCAGGTTTAAACGGCGTTGCCGACGTAGTGCCTCCTATGGCTGTTGCCGAGGACGACCTCAACGAGGACGAGCGCGCGGGACTCGCACTCATCCGGGAGACCGGGGGGATCCACCAGAGCGACTTCTGGAAGGAACTGGACGTCGGCTCCCGCAAGGGCAGCCGCATCGCCGAGTCGCTAGCCGAACAGGACCTCATCCAGCGCGAGGAGACGGTCTACGACGGTCACAACACGTACCACCTCACGCCGGCGCCCCGCGACCTCGACTTCTCGCTTCTGATGGCCGGCGACCAGCTCTCGCCGTTCATCGGCGACGAGGAGGTCGACGCCCACTCCGACACCTTCTCGCAGTGGGTGATGAGCCTCGCGTACGAGGACTGATGCGGTCGGGTGACAGCGTTTCTCCGGACCGGACTGGCGGGGTATCGTCGAGTCTCTCGTGACGAACACCGGGTCGGGTCGGACCGTCCCCCCGACCCCGGGAGCGTGGCTCACCTATTTCACCGCCCCGGTCGAACCGGCGAGCGATGGGCGAACTCGCGCGACTGTTCGGACCCGAACGAGTCGCTGTCGTCGGCGCGACCGAGAGCGAGGGGTCGGTCGGGCGCGCGGTGACCGAGAACCTCCTCGCCGAGTTCGACGGCGAGGTGTTCGCCGTCAACCCGACGAAAGACGAGGTGCTCGGCCTGCCGTGTCACGACGCGCTCGGCGACCTCTCGAACGTGGACGTCGCGGTGGTAGTGATCCCGCCGTCCGTCGCGCTGGACGTGATCCGCGAGGCGGGCGAGACCGGCATCGGGAACGTCGTCGTCATCACGGCGGGCTTCGGCGAGGCCGGGACCGAAGGCGCCGAACGGGAGCGTGAACTCCGCGAGATCGCGACGGAGTACGACCTCAATCTCGTCGGCCCCAACAGCCTGGGGATCATGAACACAGCCCGGGGACTCAACGCGACGTTCGGTCCCGAGAGCCCGGCCCCGGGGTCGATATCGTTCATGAGCCAGTCGGGCGCGTTCGTGACCGCCGTCGTCGACCGGGCAAACGACCGCGACCTCGGGTTCAAGGACGTCGTCTCGGTCGGCAACAAGGCCGTCCTCGACGAGAGCGACTTCGTCGCCGAGTGGGGCGACGACCCCGACACCGACGTTATCCTCGGCTACCTGGAGGACGTCGTCGACGGTCGGTCGTTCCTGGAGGCGGCCCGCGAAGTCACGCGGGAGACGCCGATGGTCGTCGTCAAGTCCGGTCGCACCGAGGCGGGCGCCTCGGCCGCGGCCTCCCACACCGGCGCGATGGCCGGCAGCGAACGGGCTTACGAGGCCGCCTTCGAGCAGGCGGGCGTCCTGCGCGTCTCGACGGTCCAGGAACTGTTCGACTACGCGAGCATCCTCGCGGGCCAGCCGCTGCCCGAGACCGACGGCGTCGCCATCGTCACGAACGCGGGCGGCCCGGGGGTGATGACGACCGACGCCGTCGGCGACGCTGGCCTCTCGCTGGCCTCCTTCGCCGACGAGACGGTCGACGCCTTCCAGGCGGCGCTACCCGACGGCGCGAACGTTTACAACCCGGTCGACATCATCGGCGATGCCCCGATAGAGCGCTTCCGGGAGGCGCTCGACATCGCGCTCGCCGACCCGAACGTCGGCGCGACGGTCGTCGTCGCCTGCCCGACCGCGACCTTCGAGTTCGCGGACCTCGCCGAGTCCGTCGCGGAGCGACAGGCCGAGCACGAGACCCCGATGGCGGTGACGCTCATGGGCGGGTCCTCGACGCGTGCCGCCAGCGAACGCCTCGCCGAGGCCGGCATCCCGACGTACTTCGACCCGGCACGCGCGGTCGCGAGCCTGGACGCGCTCCGGGAGTACCGCGAGGTCCGGGACCGCGAGCGGGTCGGACCCCGCAGCTACGACGTCGACCGCGAGCGCGCCCGGTCCATCATCAGGACTGCCGCCGACCGGGGTGCGACCCGACTCGGCGTCGAGGCGATGGACCTGCTGGCGGCCTACGGTATCCCGATACCGGAGGGCGAGGTCGTCTCGGGCCGCGCGGCGGCCGCCGAGGCAACCGAGCGCATCGGCGACGGCGAGGACGTCGTCATGAAGATCGTCAGCCCGGACATTCTCCACAAATCCGACATCGGCGGCGTCGCCGTCGGCGTCCCGCCCCGGGAAGCCGGAGACACCTACGAGGCCCTCGTGACACGGGCGCGCAACTACCAGCCCGACGCGACCATCCTGGGCGTGCAGGTCCAGAAACTGCGCAACACGGACGCGGGCGTCGAGACCATCGTCGGCATCAACCGCGACCCGAGTTTCGGCCCGCTGGTCCTGTTCGGCCTGGGCGGCATCTTCGTCGAGGTGCTGGAGGACGCTACCGTCCGGGTGGCGCCGGTCGCCGAACCCGACGTCCGGGAGATGCTCGACGACATCGAGGCCGCGCCGCTGTTGCGGGGGGCGCGGGGCCGCGACCCGGTCGACGAGACCGCGCTCGTCGAGGTCATCGGGCGGGTCTCGCAGCTGGCAACGGACTTCCCCGCCATCGTGGAACTGGACGTCAACCCGCTGGTCGCGACGGCCGACGGCGCGACGGCCCTGGACCTGCGACTCACCATCGACCCGGAAAAAGCATGAACCCGATCTTCGTCACCTCGACCGAGGAAGGCACAGGCAAGACGGCCATCGCGGTGGCCATCGCGAAACTCGCACAGGACGCCGGCCGCGACGTCGGCTACTTCAAGCCCAAGGGGACGCGACTGCGCAGTCCGGTCGGCAAGACACGCGACGAGGACCCGCTGCTCGCGATGGAGGTGCTGGGGATCGAGGCCGACCTCGCCGACCTCGAACCGGTCGTCTACTCGCCGGCGTTCGTCGAGGAGGCGATCCGCGGCGGCGTCGACCCCGGCGAGATACGCGACCGCGTCCGCGACCGCTACGATGCCGTCGCCGCCGACCGAGACCTCGTCGTCGTGGAGGGTGGCGGCCGCGCCACGACCGGCGGCATCGTCGACCTCACCGACCCCGACGTCGCCGAGCTGCTCGACGCCCGCGTCGTGGTGGTGGCGACGTACGGCAAACCCGGCGACGCCGACGAGGTACTCGCGGCGGCCGACCGCTTCGGCGACCGCCTGGGGGGCGTCGTGTTCAACGCCGTCGCCGACGCCGACCGCGACTCGCTGACGACCGACGTCGTGCCCTTCCTCGAAGGCCGGGGCGTGCCGGTCCTGGGGATCGTCCCCCGCGTCACCGAACTCGCCGGAGTGACCGTCGAGGAACTCGCCGACGCAGTCGGCGCGGAGAACCTGACGCCGACGGTCCCGGCCGACGGGTTCGTCGAGCGGTTCACCGTCGGCGCGATGGGCAGCGACACCGCGCTCCCCCACTTCCGGCGCCTCCAGCACGCCGCCATGATAACCGGCGGCGACCGCTCGGAGATCCAGGCCGCCGCCCTTCAGGCCCCGGGCGTCGAGTGCCTCCTCCTGACCGGCGGGCTCAGGCCGTCGAGCGCCATCCTCGGGAAGGCTACCGACGCCGGCGTCCCGGCCCTGCTCGTCCGGTCGGACACCAAGGCCACCGTCGACCGGGTCGAGGACGTCCTCCACACGGGCCGGACCCGGGACACCGGGACAGTCGAACGGATGGTCGGGCTGCTCGGCGACCACGCCGACCTCGACTCGCTCCTCGCGGGCCGGGACGGCGACACGAGTGCCGACAGCGACCCCGACCGGGGCGAGGGCGGGAGCGGGTGACCGGCCCCTTCTGGTCGGCCCTGCTCTCACCGCCGCGAGGGGGTGAACCGGTCGAAGCGACGGTTCGATGTCACGTTCCGCGAGCGACTCGCCGGAAACGGGGCCACAGCGGGGTGAGCGATGCCGAATTCTTATTGCGCTCGAAACCCTCGTTTCCGTTGGAGCCTGACGGCTCCGTAGTGTCACACGCTGGGGCTACCCCGCCCCACGTTTCCCCTGTGCGCTGATTCGACGGCCAGCGGCGGCCGTCTCGGTGTTGTTGACCGCGCTGCCGGCAACCGCCTCATACGGTCGGTCGACTGTTTACCGGTACAACCGCACGACTGCGTGCGGTCGATCCGGAACAGACCGACAGCGATCAGTATCAGTCGTCGGTGTTGCTCGTCGCGGTGCCGGCAGCCGTCTCGACCGGCGAATCCTCGTCGTCCCGGGCTTTGACCGCTTCGGGGTCGAAGTCGTTGGTCGCGGTGTTGGGTTCCAGTCCGGCCCGCTCGATCGTCTCGATGTCCGCGCCGGGGGACTGGCCGTCCGTCGTGAGGTAGTCGCCCGTGAGGATGCCGTCCGCGCCCGCCTCGAAGGGGCGGTGCTGGTCCTCGGGCGCGAGATTGGCCTCACGGCCGCCGGTCAGGCGAACCCGTGCCTCGGGGTGGAGCAGGCGATACACCGCGACCGTCCGGACCACCTCCTCGGTCGTGATGTCGGCCCCGTCGGGGAACTGCTCGCCCAGGGGCGTCCCCGCCACGGGGTTGAGGATGTTGACCGGGAGCGAGGAGACGCCCACCTCCTGGAGCGCGATAGCGGCGTCGACGCGGTCGGTCGGCGCCTCGCCCATCCCGAGGATGACCCCCGCACAGAGGTCCATCCCCGCGTCCCTGGCGACCCGGAGCGTCTCGACCCGGGCCTCGAAGGAGTGGGTGTCGACGACCTCGGGGAAAAAGCGCGGCGAGGTCTCGACGTTGTGGTTGTAGTGGTTGATCCCCTCGCTCGCGAGGATTTCCGCCTCCTCCTCGGTGAGGATGCCGAGGCTCGCGTCGGCTTCCACGTCGGTCTCGTCTCTGACGAGGCGGATCGCGCGGATGACCTCCTGCCACTCCTCGGGGCGGCGTTCCTTCGAGACGCCCCTCTCGGCGAGGACGATGCCGAAGCGCTGGGCGCCGTCGCGCTCGGCGCGTTTCGCCGCGGCGAGTATCTCCTCCGGGTCGAGAAACCCGTAGGTGTCGATGCCGGTGTCGAAGCGGGCCGACTGGGCGCAGAAGCCACAGTCCTCGGCACAGTCGCCGGCCTTCGCGTTGACGATGGAGCAGGCGTCGACGGTGCCGTCACCGAAGTGTGCGCGGACGGCGTCGGCCGCGGCGGCGAGCGGTTCGACCGGTTGAGCCAGCAGCGCGAGGCCGTCCCGGCGGTCGAGGGACTCGCCGGCGAGGACCCGCTCGACGGCGTCGTCTATCGTCCGGTTGCCCGTCTCGTAAACCACAGTTGCCGTGTCGGTTGACCGACGCAAAAACGTTCCGGTGGGCGACACGTTCGGGCGGGAACTCATCGCTCCCAGTAGAACCTGGGGGCGAGCAGCAGGTAGGCGAAGGCGGCGACCAGGAGCGCGCGGGGGAGCACCCGGCCCAGCGCCGACGGGGCGAGGACGGCGCCGAACTGGACGACCCCCATCACGGCGGCGTCGCGGGCGCTCAGTTTCGGGTACGGCACGGGCACGACCATCGCGACCGAGAGGACGACCGTGCCCACGAGCAGGCCGGGGACCCAGGAGAGGCCGGCGAGATAGGCGGCCGCGAGGATGGTCGCGGCGAGCGTGTTCTGGACGCCCGGGCGGGTGTGGTCCTCGGTGAAGTGCTTGGCGTAGAGCGCCGTCCGGACGATGGACATCACGGCGAAGAAGGTGGCGACGCCGAGGACTGCGGCGGCCTGGGCCGGCGGGGCGGCCACGAGCCCCCCGTCGCGCCAGCCCCAGGCGTCGGCGGTCACGACGTAGACGAACAGGGCGGGCGTCGCGCCGAAGGAGACGACGTCGGTGATGGCGTCGAGCAGCGGGCCGACGTCGGAACTGCCCATGGTGCGGGCGGTGATCCCGTCGAGGGCGTCGGCGATGGCCGCGAGCAACAGGAGGCGAGCGGCGAGCGCGGGGGCGGAGAAGGCGACGACGGCGGCGACGATGCCCACAGCGGCGTTGGACAGCGTCACGACGTCCGCGACGCCGAGCCGCTCTTGCACCCGCAGGCCATCCATACCCCGCCTGTCGGCGGATGCCCACAAGAACCCCGGGGATTTCGGGCCGGACACGCCCGCCGGGTGGCGGTCGCTCGCGCCCGGGTCCGGTTCAGTTGCCGTCGGGGAGGCGAAAGCGCACCGCGGTGACCGCCGTGCCGGCACCGAGGAGGAGCAACTGCCAGCCCGACCGCACCACCGGGAAGACCCGTTCGGGGTTGGGGTCCTCGCTGGTGTCGCTCGGATCCGGGTCGATACCGGTGCTCATGTTGACCTCCTGTGAGGACCCGAGGCCGTCGGGGGCGGGCGCGCCGCCCTCGTCGGGCGAGAGGTCGACGAACGTCTGGATGACCCCGCGCTGGTCGGAGAGTTCGACCTTGCCATCGAGGGTATAGAACTGGTCGTGGAGCGGCCACAGCGGGTTGACGCCGGCACCGACGAAATCGAGGCCGATGCCCGAGACCCCCCACGCCACGAGACTCACCCACCCGACGGCGACCCCGTACCCGCCCCAGCGCTCGCGGACGAACGACTCCTCCCGGAACCGCGTGTCGTAGAGCAACGCGAGCGCGACCGCGATCGGTATCACGTACGTATGCAGGACCGTCCGGTGGCCCACCACGAAGAAGGGCGCGATGAAGGAATCCAGGTCGGGAAAGGCGGTGGCGGCGAGCACAACGAGGACGGCGTCGCGGTCGTAGTACGGTCCGAGGAGGGCGGCGGCCAGCAACCCGGCGAAAGCGAGGTGAACGACCGTCGAAGGCATGCCCGCCCCTGAGAGAGCCAGGGGCATAACCTTTCATACGGTCGGTTGTCAATCAGTTCCGGATCGCTCACCCGGGTGTGCGACCTCGAACTCGATACCGGCCCGCTGCCCCGCGCTGGAATCCTCGCGCTTCAGCGCGGGGAGGGGGTCAAGCCGCCCTCGCCGCCCGCCTCGAAGAGGTCGCCGACGAACGGCCCGAGGACCGCATGTACATGTAGCGGGCCGGGACACCGACAGTGCGCCCCGAGACGCTCAGTACTCGTGAACGGCGTCGTCGGTGACGACGGTGTCGACCAGGCCCATCGGGGTGGCGTCGTAGGCGGGGTTCTCGACGGCGAAGCCGTCGGCGGGTTCGCGGATGACCTCGCTGACCGACCGCTGTTCGTTCTCGAAGGCGAAGCCGCCGCCGACGATCTTCGACTCGGCGCCCACCACGACAAAGGGGACGCCGACGTCGGCGGCCGTCGCCGCGACCGGGTAGGTGCCGACGCGGTTGTACAGCGTGTCCTCGACGATGCAGTCCATGCCCACCATCACGCGGTCACAGTCGTCCAGGAAGATCCCCGCGGCGCCGTCGACGACGAGGGTGACGTCGAAGCCGTCGAACTCCGAGAGGGTGCGGGCCATCTTGCGCCCGAGATAGCGGGGCCGGGCCTCCGCACAGCGGACCGACAGCGAGACCCCCGCCTCGGCGGCCGCCGTGAGCGCCTCGAGTACCGTCGAGGAGTAGTCATAGGTGAACACCGTGTCGCCGTCTTCGAGGAACTCCGCCGCACGCTCGCCCGCCCGGCGCTTGGCAGACTCGACGCGGTCGACGACCTCCGCGACGACGTCCTCGGTGACTGCCTGGGCCGCAGGGACCGTCTCGGCGTCGCTCTCGGTGACCCGTGAGACAAGTTCTCGCTGGGTCGTCTGGAGGGTCGCGTGGGAAGGGTTCGCCCGCCGGAGCGCGTCGCTGTTGCGCTCCAGCGCGCGCTCGTACTCCTCGACGGTCGGAAACTCCCGGCCGCCCAGCGCCAGCAGCGCCCGTGCCGCCTTGATCGCCACCACCGAGGAACTGTGCGTCTGCATCTCGGCGATCTCTTCGACCGTCTCGTCTATCATACGGGAACTGTCGCCGCTTGCGGCCAAATGTTTTCCCCTCCCGGCCGCCGGCGGTCCGGACCGCCCGTCCGCTCTCCGGACCTGTTCCGGCCGACGTCGCTATCGCGTCTGATACGGTCGGTCGTACCGATGTACCGGTATTTCGCCGACCGGTTCGACGAAATCCGGAACTGATCGACAACCGACCGTATGAGAGCAGGGTTCCCCGCGTCACCGTGCCCGGGGAAACATTCAATCGTGCCCTTCCCTTTGAACCGTCATGGGAACGCAGCGACCCTCCAGACGCGGCTTCCTCACAGCGTGTGCCGGGCTGCTGGCGGCCGGCGTCGCCGGCTGTAGCGCGGCACCGGGCGGTGACGGCGAGTCGCCGGCCAGCACGCCGGAGCCGGACGCATCGCTCGGCGACGAGTCAGCCGCGGTCGAACAGCTCTCCCGGTCCGAGGACGAGGACAGTCCGTACGTCGCCGCCTACCGGGCAACATACCAGTCCGTGGCCCGGATACGGGTCTACACGCAGTCGGGGACCGGCGGCGGTACCGGCTGGCTCTACGACGAGAGCCACCTCGTCACGAACCAGCACGTCGTCGACGGCGCCAGCGACGTCTACGTCCGCTTCCCCGAGGGCGGCTGGACGTCGGCCTCCGTGGTGGCCGCCGACACCGACAGCGACCTCGCGGTGCTCGACGTGGCGGAGACGCCGGAGTCCGCCACGGCCCTCCCGTTGCGCGCCGAGGACCCGGCGGTCGGAACCGAGGTCATCGCCATCGGCAATCCCTTCCAGCGGACGGGGTCGGTCTCGGCGGGCATCGTCAGCGGGACCGACCGGACGCTCCGCCTGCCGAACAACTTCTCGATCCCCGACGCGATCCAGACCGACGCCGCGGTCAACCCCGGGAACTCCGGCGGGCCGCTCGTCACCCTCGACGGCGACGTCGTGGGCGTCATCAACGCCGGCAGCGGCGACAACGTCGGCTTCGCCATCTCTGGGGCGCTCACCCGGCGGGTCGTCCCCGCGCTCATCGAGGACGGCGAGTTCGACCACTCCTACATGGGAGTCAGGCTCCGGTCGGTGGACCCGCTCCACGCGGAAGTCAACGACCTCGAAGAGGCGAGCGGCGTCTACATCCACGAGGTCGTCTCGAACAGTCCCTCGGACGGCGTCTTCCGGGGGTCGACGGAAACGGTAGCCCGCAACGGCGTCTCGAACATCGGCGTCGGCGGCGACGTCATCGTCGCCATGGAGGACACGCCGATCCCCCAGCAGGAGGCGCTCTCGTCGTTCCTCGCGCTGGAGACCAGCCCCGGCGACACCATCGAAGTCACGGTCATCCGCGACGGCGAGGAACGAACGGTCGACCTGACGCTCGGCGAACGACCCGAACTCTGAGCCTCCCGCCGAGAACGGTCCCTCAGTCGATCCGTTCGGCCGCGTCCTTCTCCAGCAGCGGACCGACGTTCGGTTCCGGGAGCGTTACCACGTCGTTTTCCGTGAGTTCGTACTCGCGGCCCTCGACGCCGTAGATGGGGCCGACGTCGTCCGTGATCCGGACCATCGACCGGTCGACCGACGCCGGGCCCGCTCCGCCGGCCGAGTCAGTTCCGGCCGGACCCGATCCGACGGTGTCTGTCCGGGCTGGGTCCGGTCCCGCCGGGTCGGGACCGGCGTCGCTCCGTGAATCGTCCGGCCCGTCGGCCATCAGGTCCGCCGCGTCGACGGTTCCCCCGTCCCCGGTGTCGCGACTCCCACGACCGGCAGCTTCGACGCCGTCAGTCGGGCCAGCGGTCGGTGTCTGTGCGTCGGGCTCGCGGTCGGCCGCTCCGTGGTCGGTCGGGTCGACCGGCGGGTCCTCGCCGTCGAGGATGGCGAAGACGCCCTCGCGGTTCTGTTCGATGGCGCTCACGAGGCGGTCGAAGAGGGCCTGTTCCTCCTCTGTGAGGCCCTCGTCGCCGGTGGGCATGTCGGCGGCCGCGAGCGAGGCCATCTTGACTATCTTGCCGACGCGGCGCTCGTAGATGGCCTCGACGGTGTCCTTGCCGGTGTCGATGTCGTCGTTGAGGCGGCCCACCTCCGGGGCGTTCCACGGGTCGTCGGCGCGCTCGGCCGCGGCGTCCCGTTCGGACTCCAGGTCGGCGATGTAGTCGGCCGCGTCGCGGTAGAACGTCGCGCGCAGTTGCTGGAGGCTGTCGGTCTGGCGCTCCCGACTCTGTACCGACTGGAGTTCGTTCAGGTCCATGGTCTCCGGGTGCCCGCTCGGACCGCCGTCCGCTTGGCGAGTGACTAACCGGCGGCCACACCGTAAAGCTATCGGCGCCGGTCGGCCGGAACGACCCACCGGGAGGCGTATCGGGCACCAGCCCCGTCAGGGGCCGCGCGGCGTCCGTCACTCGGGGGCTTTCTCCGCCCGGCCGCGGGCCATCAGGAACACGCCGACGCACTCCGGAACTTCGACGGTCCCCTCCGCCAGGTCGAACCGCTCGCCGCGCAACTCGACGGGGCCGGGGTCGGTCACCCCGACCGCGATGTCGTGGCCGACGAACGTCTCGGGGACGGCGTCGACCAACGGCTCGAACGCGTCGATGGCGTCCCGGTCGATCCGCCGGACCGCGAGGCCGCTCCCGCCGTGGAGGCTGCCGGGCAGGCGGATCAGCCGGTTGGTGTCGGTCGTCACCGGTTCGTCGATGGGCGCGTTCTGCTCGGCCACCGTGACCGCGGCGAACTGCTCGGCGACCTGCTCGAAGGCGGTGTGGACCGAGACGTTGCCCCGTTCGATCTCGGCAAAGCGGTTCCGGGCGATCCTGTACATCGCCTTCGCCTTGCCCTCCCCGATGCCGTCGTACTCCGAGAGCGTCTCGACGGCCTCGGCCTCGTCCCGGTCGCGGACCGTCTCCGCGAGGTCGAGGACGCGACCGTGGATGCGGGCACCCCACCCGCCCGCCCGCGGGAGATACCGGTTCGTCGCGGGCGACGTGCGGCCGGCCTCGCCGCCCACCGTCTCCTCGTCGACGACGTGGTCGAATTCCAGGCCGATACCCCGCACGTAGTCGACGACCTCCCGGCGGGAGTCGCTGCCCAGTCCCAGGACCGCCTCGTCGCGGACGTGGACGTGGTAGCCCCGCCCGCCCGAGAAGACGACACCCAGGTCCTCGAAGCCGAAATCGGTCTCCAGGAAGTCGAGCAACCGCAGGAGCGCCTCTTTGCACTTTGCGAGCATCTCGGCGTAACTGTCCTCGCCGGGGACGACCGAGGGGAGGTGGTCGGCGTCGAGGTCGAAGACCAGGTCCGACGAGCGCCAGCCCTTGCCGGACATCGTGCTCGCGCCGGGGTCGTCGTACCGGCCGGCCGAGAAGTAGACGTGTTTCGGGCGTTCGCCGGCGAGGAACTCCTCGAGCGACCCCAGGTCGAGCAGCGAGCGGTGCCGGACCATCGTCTCGCCCGGCCCCTCGGTCCAGGGGACGTAACCCCACTCGCGCTCGTTGGCGTCCGGCGGCGGCGTCAGTTCCCCCCGGCGGTAGTAGTCCCCGAACCGCCCCCGGAGGTACGCCCGCGTCTGTGACTGCACGCTCCCAGATTGCGAACGGGCGTGCAAAGCGTTTGTGCTCCGGGACAGCCCCGAACGGGACCGCTCATACTGCCGGCTGTAACTTCGTGAGGATATTCGCCGCCTCGGGGCGGCGAAATTCTTAACAGACTTACAGCCGGCAGTATCAGCCGCTCAGGAAACTGGTCAGCCGGTCGGCGAGGCCCTCCGCCTCGCCGAGGCGGAGGTAGTAGGCGTCGCCGCCGTCCTCGTAGTAGCCGTCGATGCGCCGGTCGACCGTGAACCCGATGTACCGGTAGAACTCCAGGGCCTCCTCGTTGGTCGTGCGGGCGTGGCAGGTGACCGACCCGAAGCCCTCGGCGACGCGAGCGACGAGCGCCTCCCCGAAGCCCTCGCCCTGGTAGTCGGGGTCGACGGCGAGAAAGAGGACGTAGCCGTCCCGACGAACGGCGGCGAACCCGACGAGCGCACCGCGGTTCGAGCGGTCGAGGAAGAGATAGACCGTCGAGCGCTCGTACGCGCTTTCGAAGAAACCCCGGCGCTGGCGGAGGACGCCGTGGTCCCGTCGGATCCGCTCTTTGAGTTGCCAGGCGTCCTCGACGTGGCCCCGGTCCCCCGGGTCGACGACCCGTCGTTCGACGTTGACGCTCACTACGCCGTCCATAGCGGATCTGTAACTATAATTCCATCGGCGTGGTACGGCCCGCGTTCGGTCGCGTCTCGGCCCCGCCGAAACGCTTTCACGGCGCCCCCGAGTAGTTCGAGCATGCCTCTCCTTGCCACGACGTCCCCGGGGCGTGCTATAAGCCGTTCCGCCCCCTCGTTGCGGAAACGCCTCCGGAGCATTCTCCTCAGCGGGGTCGCGCTCACGATCCCGCTCATCGTCACGTTGATCGTCCTGCAGTTCGTCGTGAACTTCGTCCTGGGGTCGATCAGTCCGGCAGCGACGTTCGTCAGCAGGGCGCTCGGCTTCGGGCAGGTCGACCCCCTCGTGTTGCACCTCGCGGCCATCGGAACGCTCGTCGGACTGGTGTTCGTCGTCGGCCTGGTCGCCCACGTCCGCCAGGGCAACGAGATCGAGGAACTGTTCGATGCGGTGATGGAGAGCATCCCCGCCGTCGGGTCGGTCTACACGAGTTTCAACGAGATGACCGAAATGCTCATTTCGAACGACACCCGGAGCTTTCAGGAGGTCAAACTCGTCGAGTTCCCCGTCGAGGGCTCGTATTCGCTGGCCTTCGTCACGGCCGACTCCCCGGCGGAAGTCGAGACCGCCACCGACCACGACGAGATGCAGACGCTCTTTCTCCCGATGGCGCCAAACCCGGTGATGGGCGGGTACGTCCTGCACGTCTCGACCGACCGCGTCCACGACGTCGACCTCTCCGTCGAGGAGGGGATCCGCTCCATCGTCACCAGCGGTGTCGCGACCGGCGAGACCCACGAACACGACGCCGAACTGGTCGACCTCGGGGACATCCGGCAACAGGCGATGGCCGAACTCGACGTCGTCAAAGAACACGCCCGGCGGGACTACGCCGCCGTCCACCCCGACCGCGACCCCGAAGAGGTCCGGGACGCCGACTCCGCCGAGGGACCGGACGGCTCGGCGGAAAGGGGGGACGACCCGACCGATGACGCGGAGGACGCGGACGACGAGCAGGCGAGGCAGTGATGTCGTACGCGTTGCGCGACCATACGGCCGACGTCGCGGTCGAGGCGACCGGCGAAACCCTCGACTCGGTGTTCGAGGCCGTCGCCGACGGGATGGCCGCCGCGATGGCCGAGTCGATCCCGGAAGGCGGCGAGCGGTTCTCGCTCGCCATCACCGCGGAGGGGCGCGAGCAACTCCTCTTCGACTACCTGGACGACCTCATCTACGAGCGCGACGTCCGCGGAACGCTCCCCATCGACAACCGGGCGACGGTTTCGGCCCCGTCGGAGAGCGAGGGTGTGGCCGACGGGGGAGGCGGTCGGTGGCGCGTCGAGGCGACGGCCCGCGGCGTGGCGCTCGACCGCGTCGAAGCCAGGGACCTCAAGGCGGTCACCTACTCCGAGATGGACCTCTCGCAGACCGAGGAGGGGTGGCACGCGTACGTCGTCTTCGACGTCTGACAGTCGAGACGCTTATTTTACAGAAGCCCGTCAAATGGGTAATGGACGAAAACCTGGGACAGTCGCTGGCCGACGAGATGGTCCCGCGGGTCTTGCTCGACCGGATGATCGACGCGTTCCTCGCGCTCGATGACGAAGGTCGCGTGACTTACCTGAACGAGCGGGCGAAAACCGTGCTCGGACCGCTGTTCGAGGACGGAAGCGACGCCGAGCGGCTGCAGGGCGAACTCCTCTGGGATGCCCTGCCACAGGCCAGGGAGACCAAGTTATACGAGCGGTTCGACGAGGCGATGGACAGGCAGGAAGGGGACACCTACGAGGACTACTACCCTCCGCTGGAGACGTGGTTCGAGGTTACGCTCTACCCATCGGAAGAGGGACTCTCGGTCTATTTCAGGGACGTCACGGAGCGAAAGGGGCGCGTCGACCGACTGCGACGGCGCGAAGCGGCGCTCCGTAACCTCTACGAGGCGATCGCGTCACCTGACCGCTCGTTCGAGGACCGCGTCGACGCGCTCCTAGAGACCGGCCGGTCGACGCTCGGGACGGAGTACGGGACCCTCTCGCGCATCGAGAACGGAAACTACCGTTTCGAATTCGTTCGGGGCCCCGGGGACACGGTCGAACCCGGGACGATGGTCGACTTGGAAGAGACCTACTGCGAACACGTCGCGGCCCTCAAGGAGACGGTCGTGATCGGGAACGTCGAGATGGAAGCCTCGGAACTCACCGACCGCGCGGAGTTCACTGAACTCGGGATCACGAGCTACGTGGGGACGCCGGTCCACGTCGACGGCGAGGTCTACGGGACGCTCTGTTTCTACGGGACTGCGGCCCGGACCGAGGGGTTCTCGGACTGGGAAACGACGCTCGTCGACCTGATGGGGCGGTGGGTCGGGACCGCGGTCGAGCGCAACCGCGCCGCGGCCCGGCTCGAACGACAAAACGAGCGATTAGAGCAGTTCGCGGGCGTCCTCTCGCACGACCTGCGCAACCCGCTCCAGGTCGTCAGGGGGAACCTCGAACTCGCGAGGAGGGACCACGACTCCGAGCACCTCGAGAACGCCGAGGCGGCGGTCGAACGCATCGACCGGATGGTTACGGAGATGCTCTCGCTCGCAAGGACGGGCGAGACGATCGAGGAGACCGAGACGGCCGAACTGGCGACCCTCGCGCGAGAGGCCTGGGAGCCGGTCTCGACGACCGAGGGGGCTCTCTCTGTGGAGGTGACCGGGACCGTCGAGGCCGACCGCGCCCGCGTGCTCCGACTCCTCGAGAACCTCTTTCGCAACAGCGTCGAACACAGCGACGGCCCTGTCGCGATACGCGTCGAGGACACCGCCGACGGGTTCGCCGTCGTCGACGACGGACCGGGGATCCCCGCCGACGTCCGCGACCGGGTACTCGAATACGGGTACACCGATTCGGCAGACGGTACGGGGTTCGGTCTCTCTATCGTCGCGGAGATCGCCGCAGCTCACGACTGGTCGCTCGACATCACCGATGCAGAGGGGGGCGGCACCCGGGTTGTACTCGGGGAAGCCCGCTGACCGCGGCGACCCTCGAATGGGTCGGCCCGCCGGGGATCGCCTGGGATATTTTACCGATTGCGACCCAGGCAACGGTATGAATGGGCGTCTCATAGTGTTTATCACGAGCATTTACCGGTGAGTCGGTCGGGTCACCGGGTGAAAGCGTTTCTCCGGACCGGACTGGCGGGGTATCGTCGAATCTCTCGTGATAAACACTATCAGGGCGTCGCTGGGCGGCGCCGGACGGTGCTGGGTCTGGCGTGAGTCGCTGGCCGCGCGAGCGCACACGTCGACTACGTGACGGGCCCGGCGGCGGCGTCCTGACAGTTCTCGCGCTCGTGGCGCTGGACCTGCGCGTGCGGCCGGCTGTCCCGGACGTGGACGCGCTACAGGCGGCACTTGCCGAGTACGACGGGCACGTCCCCTGGATGTTGCGGCTGAGCCTGCGGCTTGCCGCTGGTCGGCGCCGGGTTCGCGGGCTACCTGTTTAGCCCCGCCGTCCTCGCCGACGCGCGCCTCCTGCAGGTGGGTATCGGATCCCTCCTGCTGTTCGGGCTGGCGACGCTCTTCGGACTGCCGGACGACCCGGTGCTCGCCCACATCACGCTGTTCGGCCTCCTCTCGGCCGTGTTCACCCTCGGGAGCGGCCCCTACTCGCTCGACGCGTGACTGGCGACGAACAGCCCTCGGGCCGAACGGGGCGCGATGTCGGCCGACCCCGCCGGCCGGTGACCCCGGAGGACAGCGAAACCTATTCCGGCGCGCCCGGCGGACGCTAGGGTATGACCACCTACGACGCCGACGGGATCACCCTCGAACGGGTCCGCGAGTACGTCTGGGAGATCCCGCGCGAGGGCGACATGCGCGTGCCGGCGCGCGTCCTCGCGAGCGAGGAACTCCTGGACGAGATCAGCGAGGACAAGACGCTCCAGCAACTCAAGAACGCGACCCACCTCCCCGGGGTCCAGGAACACGCCGTCTGCATGCCCGACGGCCACCAGGGCTACGGCTTCCCCGTGGGGGGCGTCGCCGGCATCGACGCCGAGGACGGCTGTATCTCGCCGGGCGCGATCGGGTATGATCTGAACTGCGGCGTCCGCATGATGACAACACCACTCACCTACGACGACGTGCGGGGCCGCGAGGCGGAACTCGTGGACACGCTGTTCGCCAACGTCCCCGCGGGGCTGGGCGGGGGCGGCGTCTACGAGGGGTCGAAGGCCGACGTCGAGGAGATCCTCGAACGCGGCGTCGAGTGGGCGCTGGCGGAGGGGTTCGCCCTTCCCTCGGACCTGGACCACTGCGAGGACGAGGGCCGCCGGACGGACGCCGACCCCTCGCGCGTCTCCCGGAAGGCCAAGGACCGCGGAAAAAACCAGGTCGGCAGCCTCGGGAGCGGCAACCACTTCCTCGAAGTCCAGCGCGTGACGGACGTCTACCGGGATGACGTGGCCAGGGAGTTCGGCCTCGAAGCGGACCGGATAGTGGTGCTCGTCCACTGCGGGTCCCGCGGGCTGGGCCACCAGGTCTGTACCGACTACCTCCGGGAGATCGAACAGACCCACGCCGGAATGCTCGACCGCCTGCCCGACAGGGAACTGGCGGCGGCGCCCGCGGGGTCTCAACTGGCCGAGGACTACTACGGCGCGATGTGCGCGGCGATCAACTTCGCGTGGGTCAACCGCCAGCTCGTCATGCACCGGGCCCGGGAGGTCATCGCCAAGCTGTTCGACCTCGATACGGGGGAGATGGAACTGCTCTACGACGTGGCTCACAACATCGGGAAGAAGGAGGTCCACCGGATCGAGGGGGAGGAGCGTGAACTCTACGTCCACCGGAAGGGGGCGACGCGGGCGTTCCCGGCCGGGCGGCCGGAACTCCCGGCGGCCTACCGCGACGTGGGACAGCCCGTGATCATCCCGGGGAGCATGGGCGCCGGGAGTTACGTCCTCCGGGGCGGGGAGAACTCGATGGACGTCTCGTTCGGCTCGACGGCCCACGGCGCGGGGCGGCTGATGAGCCGCACCCAGGCCAAACAGGAGTTCTGGGGCGGGGACGTCCGGGACGACCTGCGCGACCACCAGCAGGTCTACGTCAAGGCCGAGAGCGGCGCGACCGTCGCCGAGGAGGCCCCGGGCGTCTACAAGGACGTCGACGAGGTGGTCCGGGTCTCCGACGCGCTGGGCATCGGCGACCGCGTCGCCCGCACGTTCCCGGTCTGCAACATCAAGGGTTAGCCGTCCCAGGTTTCGAGGACGGTCTCGTTGCCCGCGGGGGGCGCGTAGACGACGCGGATCCGGTCACCCGAGTTGACGCATGCCCCGTAGGCGTTGTCGGTGCTGAGCTGGACGGTATCGCCGGGGCCGACCGGTGTGGTTTCGCCGGACCCGGCGAGTTCGTGCCAGCGGGCGCTCCCGTCTCCCGACCGGAGCGTGAGGTTCCCGGCGTCGAACTCGCTGCCGCGGTCGTGGGTGACGATCAGGACCGACGACCCCTCGATGTGCTGGAAGCTGATACGGTCAGTTGTCAATCAGTTCCGGATGTCGTCGAACCGGTCGGCGAAATACCGGTACATCGGTACAACCGACCGTATCAGCCGTTGATACTGTCGGACACGAGCCATGCCACCGCTCCGGTGGCTGTCTCGGAGTCCTCGAAACGCACGTCCCCGACCGTCGCCGAGCACGGTCATGTACCTGTGTCCGACAGTATAAGTGGACATCCGCCGTATCCCCGCTCGTATGGAACTCACCTGGCACGGCCACTCGACGTGGCACGTCTCGGTCGGCGGTACAGACCTGCTCATCGACCCGTTTTTCGACAACCCGAAGACGGACGCGAGCCCCGACGACGTCGACCCGGACTTCGTGCTCGTGACCCACGGCCACGACGACCACGTGGCCGACGTGGGCGCGTTCCCCGACGCCACCATCGTGGGCACGCCCGAGGTCACCGGTCACCTCGCGAGCGAACGCGGCCACGACGAGGACGCGGTCGTCGGCATGAACCTCGGCGGCACCGTCGAGTGTGGCGACGCCTTCGTGACGATGCACCGCGCCGACCACACCAACGGCGTCGGCGCCGGGTTCGAGACGCCCAGCGCCGGCATGCCCGCCAGCTACATTATCTCCGACACCGTCCCGACCCAGGTGGACGACGCCGACAGCACCACCTTCTATCACGCCGGGGACACGGGGCTGATGACGGCGATGCGCGACGTGGTCGGGCCCTTCCTCGAACCCGACGCCGTCGCGGTGCCCGTGGGCGACCACTTCACGATGGGGCCGATGCAGGCCGCCGTCGCGGTCGACTGGCTCGACGTCGACCACGCCTTCCCGATGCACTACGACACGTTCCCGCCCATCGAGGTCGACACCGACCGCTTCGTGAACGAGGTCGCGGCCACGGGCAGCGACGCCGAGGTCCACGTCCTCGACGGCGACGAGTCGTTCGAACTGTAACCGGCGACCCGGCGGTCGGCCACCGTTCGAGAGCAGAGTGAGGTACCCTTTTGGGCCCGCCGGTCGACGTTCCGGACGCAATGCCCGACATCGAAGTCTCCAGCGTCTGCGAGGAAGGATACACGGTCGAGAGCGACATCGACGGCGAGTGGCAACTGGTCGTCGACGCGCTTGGCGAGGACGGTCCCACGCCCAACCAGGTGCTGGCGGCCGACTACGCCTCCTGTTACATCCCGGCGTTCCGCGTCGCCGCCGACCAGCACGACTACGACGACGTCGGCCGCGTCGCCATCGACGTGGGCGCCGACTTAGACTCCGACGACGACGTCGAGTCCATCGAGTTCGAGGTCCGCGTCGAGGCCGCGCTCGGCAACGACGCCACGCCCATCGCCGAACTCGCCGAGGATATCTGTCACGTCCACTCGGCGCTCCGCGACGAACTGCACGCCGACATCACCGTCGAGGACGAAGCGTTCTGAGCTAACCTCGTTTTCAGACGTACCCGAGGTCTTCGAGGCGCTTGCGGGTCGCGTCGCTCGCCCCCTCGACCCCGGCGCCCGACGTGCGGACGCCGGCGTCCGCCACGTCCGCGAACGCCGATCCGACCCGCGAGCGGACCGCATCTGCCGGCGCCTCGACCCGGTAACTCGTCCCCGCGTCCCGTATCTCGACGCGCCGGGTCCGGTCGCGCCACGTGATGTCCTTCCGGACCGTGCCGTCCCGCTTCTCGACTACCGCGCGTGCCGTCGCGGTGAACGGCTTCAGGTCGTCGACGTGGTCGGCGGCCCGGCCCTTCAGCGCGTCGTTGAGCCCCACCGCGGTGACGCGGACCGGGCCGTCCGGCACGAACTCCCCGGGACGCCCCTCGCCGTCAGCGGCCGCCATGGCGGCGTCCGGGAAGCGGGTCAGCGTCGCCGGGTCCTCGACCGTCGCCCCCTCGGTCTGGCCGGGGTACTTTACCAGCAGCGGGACGTGCGTGACCACCTCGTGAATGGAGACGCCGTGTTCGGCGACGCGCACGTCCCGGACTTCGTCGGGTTCGCCGAAGCCCTCGCCGTGGTCCGAAGTCACGACGACGAGCGTGTCGTCGAGGACCCCCCGGTCCGCCAGCGTCTCGACGATCCGGCGGATCTGGGCGTCGATCTGTGCGATTGCGCCGTCGTAGAGCCCTTCGAGCGCCCGGCGCTTCCACCAGGGTTCCTGACCGCCGAGGAAGACCCACTCCAGGTCCGCCAGGTCGTCCTGGATGGCGCGGGCCTCGGGGCCGCCCCAGCGGTCGAACTCCGGGGCCGGTTCGTAGGGGATGTGGGCGTCCATGAGGTTGAGACACGCCGCCCAGGGGCCGTCGCGCTCGCGTTCCCATCCCAGGAACAGGTCGGCGTAGACCTCCGCGGCGGTGCTGGCCTGCAGCGAGTCCGGGAGCAGCCAGGGGAAGTCCCAGGCGAGTTTCGTCGCGAGGCCGTTCGCGAGCGACCGGACCGGCCGTGAACTGTCGAGGCTCGCCCTGAGATAGTCGGCGTACTGGCCGCGACCCGCCTCGGCGACGAAGGACTTCGGGTCGACCGCGTCCGGGAACGGGAGGTTGCGCGGTCCCTCGACGGTACCGAACCCGTCTTTGAGCCCCACCTCGACGTCGGTGACCCAGGTGTTCTCGGAGAAGACGCCGGTGTCGTACCCCGCCTCGCGCAGTCGCTCGAACACGGAGTAACCCGGTGCGAGCCTGTCGTCGGCGGAGGTGATGTTGTGCTGTTCGACGTCGAGGCCCGTGAAGATGCTCGTGTGGCTGGTGAGGCTCTTGGCGCCGGGCGAGCGCGCCTGTGTGTAGGTGGTCGCCCGCTCGGCGAACTCGGCACAGAAGGGGGTCGTGTCGTTGGTCCAGCCCCCGAGAGAGGTGTTCCTGGCACGAACGCTGTCCAGGATGATCAGCAGAACGTT
>PXRS01000043.1:0-40163 GCA_003023785.1 Halobacteriales archaeon QS_5_68_33
GGGCGCGCAGCGACGGCCTCAGTTCCCATCCTCCTTGCGCGCGCGCCCCCACCCATCTACTCTCCCGTCGATCGGCCTCGTGGAGTTCGAAGCCGACGTCGGCGGCGTCGGCGGCACGCTCCTCGTATTCGAGGCGCGAGTCGGAAACGGCCGTCTCAGGTCAGTCGAGCGTGACCCAGGTGAGGAAGCCGACGGCGAGCGTCTCCAAGACGTGAAAGAGCAACATCGCCTGCCAGGCGATGTCGGGAACCACGGTGGCGAACCAGGCGCTGAGGACCTCGTCGAACAGGTAGAAGTAGAGGGTGAAGGCGTTCTCGGCGAACAGGAGGGCAGCGAACACGAGCACGCCCAGCGTGTGTTTCGAGCGCAGGCGGTAGTAGTTGCGCGCCCAGACGGCCCCCAGCGCTGCCAGCAACACGAGGTTCAGGCCGACGGCGATCCGTGCGAGGGTGAACAGGGTACTCATCGGTTGGGCTCCCGGGCGCGGTCGTCGGTGTCTCTGGGCTGTCTGGTCATGCGTTCTCGGGTCGGTCGAGTTCGTCGGTGATCGCCTCGACGGTCCCCCAGTGGTCGCGCGCGGTGTCCGAGGGGAGATACACCGCGCCGTAGTCGTCGCCGCTGGACCGCAGGACGTCGTTGTCCGTGAGGACGTCGAGGTGGTGCCGGACGGTGTCGTAGTTGAGGTCCATGTCCTCGGCGAGCTGGTTCGCGTTACGCGGACGGTCGTCGAGCGCACGGAGGATCCGCACCCTGTTGACGCCACCGCGCGTGCCCGCCAGCACGTACCAGAGGACGGCCTCCATTCACGGCTACCCACTCGGGGTGCCTACGTAAGCGCATCGACAGCGAGCGCGAGACGCGAAGCGCCTCGGAACGCGAGCGGCGAACGCATGTGAGCCGCGAGGCGCGAGCACGGCGAGGGCCTCGGACCGCGAGCGGCGAGCGCATGTGAGCCGCGAGCCGCGAGCAGCGAGGGCCACCGCGACAGACACCGAAGCCGGCCGGGATCACTCCTCGACGATGAACTGGCCGGCTATCTCCGTCACTTCGGACATGGTCTTGGGTTCGTCCACGCCGTCGGGGAAGGGGATCTCGCCGTTGAGTTCGTTCAGCAGGGCGGCGTGGCGGGCCTCGACGCTGTGGATGCCGATCGCCGCGGCGAACACGTCGTCGTTCGAGACGGTCGGTGCGGCGCCCTTGTAGGCGGCGACGCCGGTGTTCTCCAGGGCCTGGGCGACGCCGAGGAACTCGCTGGGCGTCTCGTAGCCGAAGTCGTAGGTCGCCTCCGCGACGGGGTCGCCGCCGAGTTGCTCGACGGTCTCCGAGATGGCGTCGACGTGAGCGGCCTCGTGGGCGCCCGCCGTCCGGAGGTGCTCGGGGACGGCCGTGCGCACCTCCTCGCCGAAGTCGGCGAGTGCGTCGGCGTTCATCAGTTCGTCGTCGCTGAACGTCTCGAGGCCCCCGCGGTAGAAGGCGTTCTCCAGGTGCTCCAGCGTCAGCGCGTAGTTCAGGACCGCGACGTCGTCGGTGTCGTCCTCGGCCTTGCGGTCGTGGGTCGGCCGGTCCTCGCCGGTCTCGTAGACGCTCGGGTCCACCTCGCTGGTGACGAACCCGCCGGCGATTTCGAGCACCTCGTCGATGGACTTCGCCCCGTCGACGCCGGCCGGGTACGGGCTGTCGCCGTTGACGAGGTTCAGGAAACTCGCGTGGCGGGCCTCGACGCTGTGGATGCCCGCCGCCGCCGCCAGCACGTCGTTGTTCACCACCTGCGGGGCCGCCCCCGCGTAGGCGGCGACGCCGGTGTTCTCCAGGGCCTGGGCGACGCCGAGGAACTCGCTGGGCGTCTCGTAGCCGAAGTCGTACTCCCCCTCGGGAACGGGCGTACCGCCGAGTTGCTCGACGGTCTCCGAGATGGCATCGACGTGAGCGGCCTCGTGGGCGCCCGCCGTCCGGAGGTATTCGGGGACCTCCATGCGGACGCGCTCGTCGAACTTCGAGAGGACCTCGGCGCTCATGATCTCGTCGTCGGCGAACTCATCGAGGCCCTCGCGGTAGAAGGCGTTCTCCAGGTGCTCGAGCGTCAGCGCGTAGTTGAGCAACGGCACGTCCGGCGCGGCCATCGCCTCGGTGGCCGTCGGTTCGTCCGTCGGAGTCGGGCTTTCGGTCGGCGTCTCGGTCATCTCGCCCATCGTCTCGGTGGGCATCGCCGTCGGCGTCGGCGTCGACTCGTCCATCGGCGTCGAGGCCGCACCGTCACCGTCGTCGCTCGAACAGCCCGCCAGTCCGAGGGCCGCCAGCGAGACGGTGGTTCCGAGGAATGCGCGTCGCGTCCGGTCGGTCGCGTCGTCGGGTCGGGTCATTGCTACGTCACACCGGAGACACGCCGCCCTAAAAGGCATTTTCCGATATCTGTCATGAATCCGCCGTGCGTGGGCCGGAAGTCTCTCCCAATTTCGGGGGAACTTCGGGCGCGAGGGCGGCCGGCGACGACCAACGGCCGTCGGGGAGGGACCGATTCCGGGAGCGGGCAGAGGCACTGGGGCGGGCCAGGTCAGTACAGCGAGAGGTCGCCGGTGACGCGGTCGACGAGGTCCTCGGGGGCGGGGCCGACCGCGAGCGCGGTCACGGTGCCGGGTTCGAGTTGCGTGTGGCCGGCGTCCCGGACGACGGCGTGGGCCAGGCCCTCGCGGTCGGCCCTGTCGGCGAGTTCGAACAGCCGGGACTCGCCGTCGGCCCGGAGGACGACCTTCTTCTGGCCGCTGCCCCTCCACTCCGAGCGGTCGCGGCGGTCGGCGTCCTCGGCGGCCATCAGCGAGGCGTGGGCGACCTGGGCGGCGAGTTTCCCCTCGCCCATCCCCAGGTCCGCCCGGGCGACGATCGCCTGTTTCATACCCCGACTCCGACCGGCCCACGGTTAGCCTTTCCCGTCCGGGTGACCCGACCGGCCCGGCGGCCACGGAAGCGGCGGCAGCGACCGGAACGGGAGCGGCAACCGTCCCCGACGACGACGCGACCGCCCCGGCCGGAGTCGAACGCCGCCGGTCGGGGGCGCTCCTGGCCTGTCACGGCGGGGTCGTTCCCGGCAGAACGTGACGGATGACCCAAACCGGATAAGGATGGCCCCCCGAGTCCGACCAATGAAAGTCGGCATTCAGCCCTTCACAATCAGCGAACTGGACGAACCGCTGGAGGCGAGACTCGACCGCATTGCCCGCGCGGGGTTCGAGGGGGTCGAACTCGGTACGGACGGGAACACCGACGCGGTCCACGAGAAACTCATCGAACACGGCCTCGAGGTGTCGAGCATCGGGACGACCCGGGACGAACTCGAAAGCGACCTCGACGCCCACGTCGCGGCCGCCGAGGACTTCGCCACCGGGGACGTCGTCGTCATGTGGATCGACCCCGAGCACTTCGAGACGCGCGAGCGCGTCGAGGCCACTGCCGAGCGACTCACCGACCTGGCCGACCGGGTCGCCGAGCACGGCCTGCAACTCAACTACCACAACCACGCCCACGAGTTCACCGACCTGGGCGAGACGACGGGCTACGAGTTACTCGTCGAGGAAACGGAGAGCGTGAAGTTCGAACTCGACGCCGGGTGGGCGGGGACGGGCGGCGCCACTCCCGCGGCGCTGTTGCGGGACATCGCCGACCACGTCACGCTCGTCCACGTCAAGGACATGAACTTCGAAACGGGCGAGTTCGTCACCTTCGGCGAGGGTGACCTGGACGTCGAGGGCGTGGTGAGCGCGGCCCGCGACGCCGACGTCGAGTGGCTGCTGTTCGAAAACGACGAACCCACCGACCCCGTCGCCGAACCCGCCCACGCCTCCGTGACGCTCGACCGGTACACCGACCACTACTGCTGACCCGCGGGTGTTGTGGCGACTGGCGCGCCGGACGAACGTATGCGCTACGAGAACCCCGTCCTCCCGGGCTTTTACCCCGACTCGACGGTCTGTCGCGTCGGCGAGACGGTCTCCCTCACGACGAGTTCCTTCGAGTACTTTCTCCGGCCTCCCGCTCTGTAGGAGTTCGAGCCTCGTCGACTGGGGGCCCGCGGCGTGGAAGTAGATATTCGGGTGGGATCCGGTATCGTCACCACCGCACTCGACTGCGTGTGCTGAAGGCCCTCGCCCCGCTCGCGGCCGTCCCTCGCGTACTCGTACTGTCGGAGACAAGTAGTGCCACCGTTCGATGGCTGTCTCGGGGTCGTTTCGACGGTTCGTTCCCGACCGGCGGCACGCTCGTTCACGAACTCGTGTCCGACAGTATCAGTCTTCGCTCGACGCGATGGGCTCCCCACCCTCGACCAGCGGGACGCCCGCCATCGCCGGCCAGTACTCGAAGAGGGTCTCCGCGTCGTCGCGCCTGATCTCCTGTTGGTCCTCGCGGGCGAAGCGAGTGATCGCCGCCATTCGGACGTCCTCGCCGACGTTGATCCCGGCGTTGTGCGTGAGCTTCGAGTGCCAGAGGACGACGGTACCCGCCGGCCCAGATATCTCGTAGGGGTCGTACTGGTTCCACAGGAGGTCGTCGTAGTCCCACTCGCCCGCCGCCTCGCCGACGGCCGGGACCTGCGAGTTGTTCGGTTTCCCGCCCACCGTTTCGAGCGCGTGGTCTTCGAAGTACGCCGCGGCGACCCGGTGGGACCCGGGCCAGACGGTAAACCCGCCCGAGTACGGGCGGACGTCGTTCACGTAGACGGCCGCGCCGAGGGTGAAGGTGAACACCTCGGGGTTCTCGTCGAAGTTCGCGTAGCCGTCGAGGTGGCCGGTCACCGACTGCGGGCCGAGGAACTCCTCGCCCGCGTCCTCGTCGGGGAAGTTGAGCGCGACCTGCATCCCCTCGCCCGGCGGCGCGAGGACGCCCTCGCCGACGAGCGCCTCGGCAGCCGGGAAGACGGCCTCGGCGATCCCGGTGAATGGCTCCTGATTGACGCCGTCAGCGTCCACGTCGTAGCCGGCGCCGATGACCTCCTCTGGGCCGTCGAGGTCGACGTCGGTTCCCGCGTGGACCGCCTCGCGGGCCTCGGCGAGCAGGTCCTCGGGGAGGAGGTCATCGCGGGTCAGGAAGCCGTTGCGGGCGAACTCGCGGCGTTCGCGGTCGGTGAACATAGCTCTCTCCCGGTGGGCGCGACGGATAGCGGTTCGGGCGCCGGAAATCCGGGCCGGGAACCGCGCCGGTCGGGCGGGGGCGAGCAGGACCGTGACGTTTTATTCGCGTCCGGTCGAGAGGTCGGTATGATACTCTCGGACGGGGACATTCTGCGGCGCTTGGAGCAGGGGGACCTGGTCGTCGAACCGCTGGCGGACGTCGACCTACAGGTCCAGCCCGCCAGCGTCGACCTGCGGCTCGGCAGGGAGTTCCTGGAGTTCCAGCACGCCAACATCCCCTGTATCCACCCCACGAGCGAGCGGGAGGTCGACGAGTACGTCGAGGAGACGGTCGTCGACGAGGACGGCGAGTACATCCTCCATCCCGGCGATTTCGTCCTCGGCACGACCCACGAACGCGTCGAGATCCC
The DNA here is from genome assembly GCA_003023785.1 of Halobacteriales archaeon QS_5_68_33. Classification (GTDB taxonomy): domain Archaea; phylum Halobacteriota; class Halobacteria; order Halobacteriales; family Haloarculaceae; genus QS-5-68-33. The sequence goes on from PXRS01000043.1 coordinate 5,531, forward strand.
CGACGACCTCATCGCCCACGTCGAGGGCCGCTCGTCGCTGGGCCGGCTGGCGATCGTGGTCCACGCATCACTCCCGTACGACGAGGAAGTGTTCCTGTGGACGCCCGACGAAGGGTTCGGGTTCTACGAGATCGGCGACATCGTCGAGAACGAGCGACCTGCCTCGGCGATGTCGTTCGATCCGAAGACCCTTCGAGTGAGTACACACCGGGTAACGGACTACATCACGAATCCGAAACAGCAGATATTCGAGGTGACGCTCGACTCGGGAAGACAGGTCCGCGTCACGAAGGACCACAACCTCTTCACACTCGGCGAGCACGGTGGTGTCACGCGGATCCCGAGCGAGGGCGCCGAGGGAACCCACGTGATGGTCCCGAAGCAACTCCCGGCTTCGCCGACCGAGCGGCGGTCGCTCGACGTGCTGGAATACGTCGATCCGACAGACACGACGCTGTACGCCACTGACGGGTTCGGGCACGTCGACACGACCGAAATCTCGCCCGGGTCTCAGCGCCACTACGAGGGCAATGGGAGTGCACCGATGGACGCCGTGCCACGACTCGCGACTCCCGAGGACGTTGAGGTAGCGTTCCGCCAGAGTGACCTCCGATTGCCGCGCGAACTCCCGCTGACACGGGAGTTCGGCTGGGTGCTCGGGTTCTACATCGCCGAGGGGTCAGCGAGACGGAAACACGTGCGGGTCTCGAACACGGAACGACAGTATCTCGACCGGTTCGTCTCCTTCTTCGAACAGTACGACACGCCGCTCTCGTGGGACGAACAGGAGCGCATCACGAAACTCACTGTCTGTTCCGCACTCTGGTCGAAAATCGTGCGGAGTCTCACCCACGCAAGCGGTGAAAAGACGATTCCGGATGAGGCGTTCGAGTGGCCCATACACGTTCTGGAGGGGCTTCTTGAGGGTCTCCTGGACGGAGACGCGTGTCGACGCGATGAGCGTGACACGCTCTATACCGCCCACGAAGAACTCGCGAACCGGGTCATGTATCTGGCAGCGCGGATCGGAAAGCAGAGTTCCGCGTACAGCCGTGAGCGCGAGATTCATATCCCGATGAGCGATACCGACTGGGAGGGTGAGATGTGGGCGGTTGACGTGAGCGGTGAACGGCACAAGCGGGGGCAGTACGTTCCGGTCCCGAGTGCGCTGCTCAGAAACCTGCGGAACGAAGCGGGGATGCGGATGAAAGACGCCGCCGATGCGATGGGGTATTCGTCGGCATCAAGTATCTCGAATGTCGAGAACGAAGAGTACGACACGGTCAAACGCGAGACACTGCGACGGTTCCGCGACGCATACGTCGAGGCAGGCGTCGACGTGACTCGCCTCGACCAGATCCTCGACCGCGACGTCCGGTTCGAGGAGGTCGTCTCCGTCGAGGAGACCGAGCGAGTTGAAACGACCTACGACCTCGAAGTGCAACCGAACGGGCAAACGGTCGAGAACTTCCTCGGCGGCCGCGGCGGTGTCTTCCTCTCGAACACCGCCGGTCTATGCGACCCCGGATTCCAGGGTCGCATCACGCTCGAACTCTCGAACCTCGGGACCGCGCCGGTCGCGCTCTCGCCCGGCATGCGCATCTCACAGCTCACGTTTACCGAACTCAAGAGCCCGGCGGAGCGACCCTACGGCGAGGAACGGGGCTCGAAGTACCAGGACCAGGGCGGCCCGCAGGCCTCGAAGATCCAGGGCGACCGGGAGTTCGGGGGCGACCAGTAGCCATGAAGTTCGTCGAGGAACTCGTCGTCGAGGCGTTCCTCCCCACCTTCAGGTCGATGCTGGCGGACGCGTTGCGCGAGCGGGGACTGACCCAGAGCGAGGTGGCGGAACTGTTGGGCATCAGTCAGAGCGCCGTCTCGAAGTACGTCCACGGCGACGTCGAGCGCAACGACCGCCTGCTGACCGACCGGCGGATGCAGGACCTCGTCGAGCGCCTCGCGGAGGGGCTCGGCAGCGGCGGGATGAGCCGCGTTCAGGCGCTTGTGGAGGCGGAGGTGTTCGTCCGGCAGCTGGAGCAGGGGGACCTGCTCGCGCAACTCCACGAGGAGGCGATGCCGGAACTCGCGGAGTACGGCGACGACCGCTTCGCGGTCCACGACCCCGACAGCCCGGTCCGGGAGGCCGAGCGGACGCTGACCTCGGTCCGCCGGGGGCTACGGATCGTCGAGAACACGAGCGGGTTCGCGGGGCTCATCCCGGCGGTGGGGTCGAACCTCGTCGAGGCGCTGCCCGGCGCCGAGGGCATCGAGGACGTCGCCGCCGTGCCGGGGCGGATCCTCGACGTCAAGGGGAGCGTCGCCGTCCCGGCCGGCCCGGAGTTCGGCGTCAGCGAGCACGTCGCGTCGGTGTTGCTCGCCGCGCGAGCGGCGGGCAGCGACGCGCAGGCGGCGCTGAACGTCCGCTACGACCCGGCGCTCGTGGCGGCGCTGTCCGAGGCGGGGCACGAGGCCGTCGAGTTCGACGCCGAGGCCGAGATTGAGACGGCGGTCGCGGAGGCGCTGTCGGCCCAGTCGGACGCGGACGTGCTCTACCAGACGGGCGGCGAGGGGGTCGAGCCGATACTCTACGTCCTCGCGGCGGACGCGCCGGCGGCCGCCCGGGCGGTGCGGGACAGGGACGGGGACCGCTGAGCGATGCCCGACGACGTCACCGCCACGGCGTCACTGGCCCTCGACCCCGGCGACACCGTCGTCGAGATGGGCTGTGGGACGGGCGCGAACGTCCCGTACCTCCGGGAGGCGGTCGGTCCAGACGGCCGGGTGGTCGGCGTCGACCTGACGCGGGGGATGCTCCGCCGGGCGGGCGAGCGGGTCGACCGCGAGGGGTGGGACGACGTCAACCTCGTCCGGGCCGACGCGACGCGCCCGCCCGTCTCCGGCCCCGTCGACGCCGTGCTTGCGACGTTCGTCGTCGGGATGTTCCCGGACCCGAAGCCGGCCATCGACGCCTGGGTTGACCTGCTGGGACCGGGCGGCCGGGTGGCGCTGCTCAACGCCGGCCGCTCGGACCGGGCGGTCGCCGGGCCGCTGAACCTGGGCTTCCGAGCGTTCGTCCGCGCCGCGGCGCCCGGTGACCGAGGCGTCTCGCCCGTCCGGAGCCTCGAACGTCGCGTCGCGGCCGCCCACGACCAGGTCCGGACCCGCTGTGGCCCGACGGGGTTCGAGGAGTTCGGCGTCGGCTATCTCGGCCTGCAGTGGGGCGAGCGGGTCACGGGCCCCGAGCAATAGTGTTTATCACGGGAGATTCGGCGATACCCCGCTAGTCCGGTCCGGAAAAACGCTGTCACCCGGTGACCCGACCGGCTCATACGGTCGGTTTGTTTGCCGCCCCGGGGCGGCGAAATTCTCGACAGACTCACAGCCGGCAGTATCACCCGTGCAACCAAATCCATCGAGCCCTAACCGGCGAGCGAGAGCCATGGACCTCGACGTCCGCCTGGAGCCACACCCGCGAGTGGTGGACGCCTCGCTTTTGGTCGCCGTCGTCGTCCTGCTGGCGACGGGGGCCACCAGCCTCGTCTCCGGGTCGCCGGGGCGCGCGTGGGTGTTCGACGTCCACGTCGTCGTCGGCCTCGCCACCGTGGTCCTGCTGGCCTGGAAACTCCGGCGGGTGCGCCACCGGGTCGCGCCCGACCGCCTCGACGGGACGCGGCTCGTCTCGGTCCTGCTGGCCGTCGTCGCGACGGGGGCGCTCGCGACCGGCGTCTGGTGGGTGTTCGGCGGGCGACTCGACCTCGGTCCGTGGGGGCTGTTGAACCTCCACATCGGGCTGGGGTTGCTCGTCCCCGTGCTGCTGGTCGTCCACCTGCGCCGCCGATTTGCGCTCCCGCGACGGGAGGCGGTCGCCGACCGCCGCAACGCGCTCCGGTACGCGGCGGTCGTCGGCGCGGGGGCGCTGGCCTGGCGGGCACAGGAGACGGCCAACGCGGCGCTCGACACCGCGGGCGCCGAGCGGCGGTTCACCGGGTCCCGGGAGCGCGGCAGCGGCGACGGCAACGCCTTCCCCGTGACCTCCTGGGTCGCCGACGACCCCGACCCGGTCGACGCGGAGTCGTGGACGCTCGCGGTCTCAGGGCGCGTGACGACGCCGCTCGAACTCACCCGCGACGACGTGACGCCCGGTGGGGACGAGACCGACGCGTCGACCGCCGGCGAGTCGCCGGTCGACCCCGCCGGCGAGAAGCGCGCCCTGCTCGACTGCACGAGCGGGTGGTACTCCGAGCACGACTGGCAAGGGGTTCGGGTCGGCGAGTTGCTCGACGTCGGGAACTCTCGCACGGCCACGGCGCGCCGATGCGTCTGGTCGCGCCCGGACGGCGGGGCTTCCAGTGGGTCAAGTGGGTCGAGGCGGTCCGCGTGACCCGCCGGCGCGAACTCGGCGAGTGGGTCGCCGTCTTCGTCAGCGGCCTCGACGGCTGACCTACACGAACGACGGCCCGGAGACGGTCTCGTCTTCGGCCTCCTTCCAGGAGTGGGTCGGCTCCCAGTCGAGCAGTTCTCCGGCCTTCGCGGTCGAGAAACCGGATTCGTCGCCCTCCAGGGTACAGTCCTCGGGCAGGTCGCCGTAGCCGGCCTCGATGGCCCCTGCCGTGGGAACGCCAAGGAAGTTGTCGGCGGCGAAGGCGTTGAGCACCTCGTGGCCCTCGAAGTCGGCGTCGAGCGCGGCCGCGACCATGTCGACGACGTCCCGGACGTCGATGTACGACCAGAGGTTACCGAAGCGACCGGCGGAGTCCAGCGAGAACTCCTCGCGGACGTCGGTGACCAGGTACCGGCCGGGGTACTGGATCCAGGAGGGGCGGATCGAGGCGACGGGCACGTCGTAGGCGTTCGTGACGCGCTCGGCGGCGGCCTCGCCCGCGAGCTTCGACGTCTCGTAGGCGTTCCACGGTCGGACGGGGTGGTCCTCGGTCACCGGGAGGTGTTCGGGGAGTCCCGGTTCGGGGTAGTGGGTGCCGTAGACCGTCTCGCTGGAGGCCCAGACGATATCGGCGCCGGCGCGGCCGGCGGCATCGAGGACGTTGAACGTGCTGATGGCGTTGTTCTCGTAGACGTGGCCGCCGGCGTGGTTCTCCTCGTGAGGGATGTTCCCGAAGTGGACGACTGCGGCGGGGTCGTGGTCGACGACCGTCTCCCAGGCGTCGGCCCGTTCGGTCAGGTCGACGGCCTGGAAGGAGACGCCGTCGACGTCCAGGTCCGCGGGGAGTTCCAGGTCCACGGCGACGACGTCGTAGTCGAACCGCAGGTCCTCGACGATCCAGCTACCGGCGCCGCCGAGCGCGCCGGTCACGATGACTGTCTCGGTCATGGATACGATGAGGGAGCGAACGGCGTAAGCGCTCGGATACCCCTACAGGAGTGTCGCGAGCGTCTCGAAGTCCGGGACCGTCGGCCCCTCGGCGGCGGCGTCGACGTGGACCGCCTCGAACCCGTGCGCCCGGGCGCCCGCGATGTCGGGTTCGTAGTCGTCGCCGACCATGACGAGCGTGCCGGGGTCGCCGCCGGCCGCGCCCCTCGCCCGTTCCCGCGCGGCCTCGTAGATGGCCGCATCGGGCTTGGTCGCCGCGATGGCGGGGTCGTGGGACGCCACGCGGACGTCGAAGCGTTCGAGGAGTCCCTGGCGCTCGACCTTGCCGAACTGGACCTCGGGGATGCCGTTGGTCAGGATCCCGAGCGTGTGCCGGTCGGCGAGTTTCGCCACCGCGTCGGCGACGCCGGGAACCGGTTCGACGGCCGCGAACTCGCAGTGGATCAGGTTTTCGGCCAGTTCTGCGGGGTCGGCGTCGAGGTCGAACGCCGTGCAGACGTCGGCGAACGCCCGGCAGTAGGGGTCCGCGACGAAGGTCCCGAAGTGGTGATAGAAGCGGTCGTTGTAGCGGTCGATCCACGCTTCCTCGGCAGTGCCGACCGTCCGCTCGACGGCCTCCCGGACGATGGGGCCGTACTCGCCCGGCCAGCGAACCAGCGTCCCGTCCACGTCGAAGAACATCGTCGTCATGCCCGGTGGTTTCGCGGGCCGGTGAAAAGCCTGTTCGCGGCGTGTGACGGTGCCCCGGGAACGCCGGGATCCGCGGTCACTCGGCGGTATCGGCGGATTGGCCGCTGCTCACTCGCCAGTGTCGACGGGTTGGCCCCCCTCCGTGGGGGGCGCGACATGGTCGATGTAGGACTCGGCGTCGGGGTCGTTGACCCGGACACGGACGTGGATCTCCCCGAGTTCGTCGGGGTCGCCGACGGCGAAGTTGACGACTTCCTCGAAGGCGGCCTGCTTCTTCAGGTCGAACGAGAACGTATCGCCCGACAGCGACCCGAAGAAGACGCCCCGGGCGGTGTCGAGGATCTCCTGGCGGTGCAGGAGTTCCGAGAGGTGTTCGAGGTCGTGGGTCGTCGCCCGCAGCTCGCCGTGGCCCTCTTCGACCTCGGCGGTCGGGAAAACCTCCCGGATCGCGTCGGCCACCCGGTCGGTCACCTCCGTGTCGTAGACCGGCGCGGTCACCTGCACGTCGACGCTGTAGACGGTACTCACGCGTGGTCAGTGTGTTCCGCGGGTTGGTTCGCTTCGGTTGCTCCCTTCGCCTCGATCCCCTCGAGGTCCGTGGCGGCGTCGACCCCCTCGGTCAGGAGCGTCCGGACCCGTTCGTGGAACGCCTCCAGGGTGCCGTCGTTGCGGACGGTACAGTCGGCCACGGCCATCGCCTCGCCCATGCCGAACCCGAGTTCGCGCTCGTCGCGTTTCTCGATGGACTCGCCGCCAGCCTCGGCGCACGCGTCCCGGCCCCGCAGGTCAAGGCGTTCGGCACGTTCCTCGTCGGGCGCGGTGATCTCGACGAGCAGGAACTCTTCGCCGAAGGCCTCGACGAAGCGCTCGACCTCGACGTCGGAGCGGATGCCGTCGACGAGGACCGTCTCGCTGTCCGCGAGGTGTTCGCGGATCCGGGGGAGCGACCTCTGGGCGATGGCGTCGGGTCCGTTCTCCTCGCGAAGCGTCCGGGCCATCTCCCCGTGGTGGGTCGCCGGGTCCAGCCCCCGGTCCCGGCAGGCCTGCCGGACGACGTCCCCCATGGTCACGACCGGGATGTCGCGTTCGCGGGCGACCGTCGCCGCTTCGCTCTTGCCGCTGCCCGGCAGTCCCACGGTGCCGATGACTGTCATTGGTCTCTGGGTACTGCCAGCCCCCGCATAAGAACTGCGTCTCGATTTCGCTCTCTCCGGTGTAGTTGGCGCGGCGGATCCGAGCGGCCGGGTGTATCGCGTTCACGAGGGTGGCGCCGGGACACGGAGTTGAGACAGACGACGCTGCCGACGCGGCTGGCCGAGGACGCTCGCCCGAAGTCCCATGTAGGCACCGACCCTACCCCCGGATATGGCGGGTTCCACACCTGCAGACGCCGGGGAAGGGGCCGACGAGGGCGGCCGGGGGAGCGGAACGGTCGGGACCCGTCCCGCCAGCGCCGCGCCGGGGCCGGCGGGGTTGCCCCTCCTCGGCAATACCCTCGCGTTTCTCCGGGACCCGGTCGGCTTCTACGACGAACTGGCGGCCTACGAGTCGGACGTCGTCGCGTACAACATCGCCGGCGACGACGGCTACATGGTCCGCCACCCCGAGGCCATCCAGCGGGTGCTCGTGACCGACGCGAGCGACTTCCGGCGGGCGCAGATCACACAGGACTCGCTGGGACAGGTCGCCGACGGCGGGCTCTTCCTGAACGAGGGCGAGCAGTGGCAGCGCGAGCGGACCGCCCTCCAGCCCGCCTTCTACCGGGACCGCGTCGAGACCTACGCCGAGATGATGGTCCGGTACGCCGAGCAGCGCGCCGACGCCTGGCGCGGGCGGGACGCCGTGACCGTCAGCGACGAGATGCGGACGCTCGCGCTCGAGGTCCTCACGAAGACGCTCCTGGACGTGGACATCCGGGGCCGCGAGTCGGAGATCGGCGACGCCGCCGAGAGGCTCACCGCGAACTTCGACGCCGGGACCGTCTCGGCGTTCCTCCCGATGTGGGTCCCGACCCCGCAGAACCGCCGCGCCAAGCGCGCGCTCGCGGCCTTCGACTCGACCATCGAGGACCTCGTGGCCCAGCGCCGCGCCGGCGAGGGGGACCCCGAGGACCTGCTTTCGATCCTCCTCGACGTGGAGTTCGAGGACGGGACCGGCCTCTCCGAGCAGGACGTCCGCGACAACCTCTTTACGTTCCTCGTCGCCGGCCACGAGACCACCGCACTGACGCTCTCGTATGCCTGCATGCTCCTGGCGAACCACCCCGACGCGCAGGCGAAGCTCCACGCCGAACTCGACGCGGTGCTCGGCGACGAGGCGCCCACCGCGGCGAACCTGTTCGAACTCGGCTACCTGGGCCACGTCGTCGACGAGGCCCTCAGGCTCTACCCGCCCGCCTACACCGTCTTCCGGGAGCCGACGACGGACGTCACGCTCGGCGGCTACGACATCCCGGCGGGATCGATCGTCACCCTCCCGCAGCAGGTCGTCCACCGCGACGACCGCTGGTTCGACGACCCCGACGCCTTCCGGCCCGAACGCTGGGCCGAGGACCGCGACCGCCCGGAGTACGCCTACTTCCCGTTCGGCGGCGGCCCGCGCCACTGCATCGGGATGCGCTTCGCCCTGATGGAGGCGAAACTCGTCCTCGCGACGCTCGCCCGATGCTTCGCGTTCGAACCCGGCACCGAGCCCCCCATCGACCTCTCGATGCAGCTCACCCTCCAGCCGTCCGAGCCCATCAGCGTGGCGCTCACGGAGCGATGACTGATACTGTCGGACACAAGTACGTGAACGTATTCGTCGACGTTCGGGGACATGCATCTCGAAGACCCCGAAACAGTCACCGGAGCGGTGGCATCACTTGTGTCCGATAGTATGAAGCGGCGCCCGCGGCCGAACGACGTGGCGGACGTGGCGGCTTCATCGCCTCGAATCGTGGCGGCGCAGCCGCGCTGCCGCCGCGCTGTGCCCGCAGGGAGCGCAGCGACTGATGCTGTCGGACACGAGTACGTGAACACGCGAATCGGGAGGACACCCCTCGAAAAAAGGCGACGCGTTTCTCCTCGTCTTCGTGGCCGCGGAGATCGGCCCGGTGCTCACGGTCCTCATCGTCGTCCTGACGGCGCTTCTCGGCATGTTGCTGGTCCGCGCCGAGGGCCGCCACACCGTCCGGACGACCCAGCAGAAACTCGCCGAGGGGGAGATCCCCACCGACGAACTGCTGGACGGCGGGCTCCTCCTCGTGGCCGGTGCGCTGACGCTCACGCCCGGCCTCGTCACGGACGCGCTCGGGATCATCCTGGTCTTTCCGCTGACCCGGGTCCCGATCCGGGCGGTCGTCCGCGATTACGTCGTGGTGCCCTACGTCGACAAGAAAACCGGCGGGTTCGCCACCGGCAACGTCTACGTCGGCGAGTTCCCGTTCGGCGGCGAGGGGTCCGACGCCGCCGGCGCGGGCGCCGGCGTCGACCCCGGCCCCGGCGGGTTCGGCGGGACCGGCACGGGCAGTGGCGAAACCGAGGACGCTTACGACCTGAGCGAGGACGCCTACGAGGTCGAGTTCGAGGACGAGGACGGCGACGGCGATTGACCGGAAACCGCTCGGCGGCGCCGCCTGCGGACGAAAGGTAATTCTTAAACCGTGCCGTCGGGAACCTGTGAACGCGCTCGCCCGGGCCAATAGCTCAGTTAGGTTGAGCGCTCGGCTGATAACCGGGAGGTCTCCGGTTCAAATCCGGATTGGCCCACTGTTTTACTGCGAGCAACACGCGAGCAGCAAATCGTGCCGCCGGAGGATTTGAACCAGGGAGGGGCTCTGCTCCGACCGTGGTTCAAATCCGCGTTGGCCCGCTCCTTCTCCCGGCGCCGTTTGGTCTGTCCGGCGCTCATACGGTCGGTTGTCAGTCGTTTCCGGGATTCACCCGCCACCCGCCCGGCGAATCACCGGCACACAGTTAACCGACCGTATCACTCGTACCTGAGCGCTTCGATGGGGTCGACGCGGGCGGCCCGCCAGGCCGGGTACAGGCCCGCGACGGCGCCGACGGCGATGCCGACGACGACGGCGACGACGAACCACCGGGGCGCCAGGGTGAGAGGGATCTCGGCGTAGGCGGTGGCCGCCCATCCCCCGAGGACGCCGACCGGGACGCCCAGCGCCGCGCCGACGAGTCCCAGGAGGACCGCCTCGGTCAGGAACAGGCCCATCACCTCGCGGTTGCGCGCGCCGATGGCCTTCATGATCCCGATCTCGCGGGTGCGTTCGGTGACGCTGACGAGCATGATGTTGGCGATGCCGACCGCGCCGACCACCAGGGCGATGACGGCGATGCCCGTGACGAAGCGGGTGAGGCGGGCGACGATCTCCTCGACCTCCTCTGCGAGGTCGCCGCTGGTCCGGGCGAGCAACCGGGAGCCGTCGGGGGCGAGTTCGGCCGCGTCGGTCCCGGGGAAAGTGCGCTCGACCCGGTCGCGGACGGTTTCGGTCTCGGCGGGGTCGGCGACGACGGTCACCTGCGGATAGACGCGCTGGTTCTCGCCGATCGTGGGGCTCTCGACGACCGTGTCGTAGAGCGGGTCGGTCGGGACGAACACCCGCGGTTCCGAGCCGAAGGCCTCGAAGGGCAACTGCCCCGCCGACCCGTTTATCAGGCCGACGACGGTGAGGTTGCGCGTCCGGCCGCCGGCCAGCGTGAGCGTCACGGTGTCGCCGACGGTCGCGTTCGTCTCGAACGTGCGCGCCGCTCTTCTGTTGAGCACCGCTTCGTCCGCCCTCATCTCGAAGGACTCGCCGGCGGCGAAGGAGGCCGACTCGAAGGCCGCGGGCGTCGTCGCGGTGGCTCGCGTGCGCGCGACGGTGTCGTTCGCGTGACTGATGGCGGTCACCGACAGGACCCCGCGCGGGACGACCCGCTGGACGCCCGCCAGGCGCTCGAACGTCTCGAGGTCCGTCTCGGTGAAGACGGGCTGGCCGGCGCCGCCGAAACCGTCGTCGTCCTCGGCGGCGACGAGGTAGACGTTGTTCGCGCTGGTATCGCTGATCTGGCCGACGACGCTCGCCTGGAGGCTCGCGCCGAACGTGACGAACGTGATCACCGCCGCGATGCCGATCAGGATGCCGAGCGCCGTGAGCCCCGACCGGAGCTTGTGGGCGCGGATGGCGCGGGCGCTCAGCCGGAGCGTCTCGCCGTAGTCCATGGTCACCGGTCCCCGGTCGTCGCCTCGCCGGACCCGGACCCGGACCCGGTGCCCTCGACGGGTTCTACGTCCCGGATCTCGCCGTCCCTGAGGTGGACGATGCGGTCGGCCCGCTCGGCGATGTGGCGCTCGTGGGTGACGAGCAGAATGGTGTTGCCTGCGTCGTTGACCCGCCGGAGGACGGACATGACGCGGTCGCCGGTCCCGGTGTCGACGTTGCCTGTCGGTTCGTCGGCGAGGACGAGCGTCGGGTCGCCGGCCAGCGCGCGGGCGATGGCGACCCGCTGGCGCTGGCCCCCGGAGAGTTCGTTCGGGCGGTGGTCGGTCCGGTCGGCCAGGCCGACGTCGGCGAGCAACTCGCGGGCGCGGTCGAGGCGCTCGGCGCGGTCGACGCCCCGGAACACGAGCGGGAAGGCGACGTTCTCGGCGGCGGTCAGGCGGGGCATCAGGTTGAACGTCTGGAAGACGAACCCGACCTCCTCGCCGCGGACCCGGGCGCGCTCGGGTTCCGAGAGGCTCGACAGTTCGGTGCTGTCGACGGCGACCGACCCGGCGGTGGGCGTGTCGAGGCCGCCGACGAGGTTCAGGAGTGTACTCTTGCCGGAGCCGCTGGGGCCCATGACGGCGGTGTAGGACCCGCCGGCGAGCGAGAGAGAGACGCTCGACAGTGCCTCGACGGTGACCTCGTCCGTCCGCCGGTAGCGTTTCTCGACGTCGCGGACGACGACGGCGTCCCCCTCCCGACGGGCGCGGGCGTCGCCGCCCTGACTGGCGTTGTCGTCGCCGTCCTCATGGGCATCGGCGTCACTCACTGTGGGCGGGGTTACGGCCGGTCGGGCATCAATCTTCGCCGCGCTATGGCGGGCGGGTGCCGTCCTTCCGCTGTCGGGAGCCGTGGCGTCGGCGGGCGGCCGCGAACCGCTCCTCGGCGCTGGTCCATCCGAGCTGGTGCTGGCAGTGATTGCAGACGTTCGCGAGCGCGACGGGTTCGTCGTCGTCGCTCGCGCGCACCCGGTCGCCGTCCCGGTATACCTCCCGTCGCTCCCCCGAGAGCGGCAGGTCCGCGCCCGCGACGTACCGACAGGCCACCCCCGCGCAGTGCCACTTCGTCCCCCCCTGAAGTCGCTGGAGCGTCACCGCCTCGCGTCCGGTCATGCGTCGGTCAGGCGTTCACTTCTCGGACTCCCGCTCGTTCGCTCCCCTCGACGGCGTCCGGCGGGACGACGTGACCGCAGGGGAGCACCGCTGTCCCCGGTCCCAGCACGTCGAGTCGCCACGGCGTCCGCCCGCACTTCGGACAAGCAGGCATCTCGGTTGACATTACAGGCGGATACCTCATAAACGTATGTCCTCATTCGAATATCAATCCTCATTGAACGTTTGGACGGCCGGTCCCGGAGACCCGACAGCGGAACACCCGTCCGGGGAACTAAGCACGTCCGGTCCTAACGGTCGACAATGCCCGATAGAGGCCGATTCCCCGCCACGCTGGCCGCGGTGGCCCTCGCGGTGCTGGCGCTCGCGCTGGCCGCCGGCCTGACCGGCGCCCTCCCGTTCGCCGGGCAGTCCGACGGCGACGCCCTGGTCGAGAGCGTCCGGGACCGCTACGAGAGCGCCGAAACCTACACCGCCGAGGTCACCGTGAACGCCACCGACGGTACCGCCACGGAAACCCGGAACCTCTCGGTCGCCCACGCCGCGCCCAACAGTTCGCGCCTGACCCTCGAAGACGAGGGTGGCGACGTCGTCTACGGGACCAACGGCACGGTCGCGTGGGTCTACGACGAGGCCAACGACACCGCCCGCGTCTACCCCCTGAACGGGTCGGCGTCGAACGCCACCGACCATCCGGCCCGCAACGGGACGGCCTGGAACAGCACCGACGCCGGGAACGATACCCACCCGGCGAACCTCTCGACGTACCTCGAGGAGAACGTGAGCGCGACCGTCGTCGGCAGCGAGACGGTCCGCGGTGCCGGGACGACCGTGGTCAGACTGGAGCCCGAGAACGAGTCCCGCGAGGGGACGACCACGCTGTGGGTCGACGACGACGACCGGGTCCACCGCCTGCGGACGACCCGCGGCGAGAACGTCACGACCGTCGAGTTCCGCGACCAGCACTTCAATGCGAGCATCCACGAGAGCACGTTCCGGCCGCCGACCGACGCCGCCGTGACCGTCGCCGTCACCGAGCGCTACGACAGCTTCGACGCCGCACAGGCGGGCACGGACGTCGAACTCCGCAGCCTCGACGGCGACTACGAGTTCGTCGAGGCCGCCACCGTCACCCGCGGCGGCGCCACCGTGACGACCCAGCAGTACACCGAAACCGGGACGAACGCGACCGTCGCGCTCGCCGCGACGGCCGACTCGCTGCCCTACGACGCCGAGAACGGAACGAGCGTGACCGTTGACGGTGCCGACGCCACCTACGTCGAACGCGACGAGGGCGGCGCCGTCTTCTGGACCGAGGACGGCCTCACCCGGGGCGTCGCCGCCGACGTGTCCCGCGAGGAACTGGTCGAACTGGCCGAGGACGTGCGCTCCTGACGAGCGGTTTCAGTCCGACCCTGGCGATACCCCGGGTGACAGGCCCGAGAAACGGGACCGGTTCAGGAGACGTCGACGATATCGACGTCCATCAGTTGATGGATCGGTCGTTTATCGAAGTCGCGCTTGTTTGCGGTCACGAGGGTTCCCCCGTACCGGCGCGCGGTCGCCGCGATCATGAGATCAGCGGCGTCGAGCGAAGCGTTCGCGTCCTCCAGCGAAGAATCCATGCTCGCCGCTTCGACGGCGGCGTCCTCGTCGAACGCCGCGATGTCGTCGACGACATCGGTTTTCAGTGTCTGTAACCGCTTCTGCCGTGTCCCCGCCGAACTGTAGTAACTCAGGAATTCGTAGAGGACGACCGTCGAGATACCCCACGGTTCCGACCCGTGACGGCTCAGGTAGTCGACGACCGCCGGGTCGGGGTCGGGTCTCGCGAACTTCCGGAGGACGTCGTTGTCGAGATACAGCATCTATCCCTGTTTTCGTTCCTCAAGCGACTCGTTCAACTCCTCCCGTTTCCCTTCCATGTGTTCGGCCAGCCCTTCGTCACCGAACCCCGCGAGTTCGCGGACGTCTCTCTCCGTCCGGTCGACCGCGATGCGGTTGAGCAGGTCGTCGAAGGACTCGCCGTCGCGTTTCAGCGCCTCGAGTTTCCGTTTCGTCTCGTCGGAGATGCGGATGGACGTGCTCATACGAATACGTTGTATTCGCCACCTCTAAATAGTGTGCCCACACCGGAACTCGGCCGTCGCGGTGCTCGCGGGCGAGGCGCGCGACGCGCTCGTCGTCGGGTTCGGCGCGCTCGCCGTATGGGTCCGCTGGCGCGAGGGCGACCTCCGCCTCCGCGAATCCGTCGCTGTCCCCGACCTGCGCGGCGAGTGAAAGACACTTATCGCCGACGCGAGTTCGTCGTCGCATGGCCATCCGTCAGGGATTCATGATCGACGCGAGCGTCCCGTTCGACGCGGGCGTGGACTTCGCCGCCGAGCACGGATTCGACTTCGTCGAGCTCAACATGGAACACCCGTTCTTCCGCGACCTCGATGCCGACCGGGTCCGGGCCGCGACGAGCGACCGCGGCCTGGACGTGGTCGCGCACCTGCCGTACCGGCTCGACGTCGGGTCGCCCCACGAACACGTCCGGGATGGCGCCTGTCGGCAACTCGAGGCGGCCGTCGACACCGCCGTCGCGTGCGGGGCCGAGACGGGGGTGTTCCACGCGACGACGACCGTCTCGGCCGAGGGCTGGGGCGCCGACGCCCTACGTGCCAACATCTACGAGTCGGTACGTCGGGTCGCCGCCCACGCCCGCGAGGCGGGCGTGACCGCTGCCGTCGAGAACGTCAAGCGGCCGTATTTCGACGCCGGTGACTTCCCGGACCTGTTCGCCGAGACCGACGCCGACGCCTGTCTCGACACTGGACACGCCCACGCGATGGGCCACGACGGGGGCGACCAGGCCGCCCTCATCAGGGAGCACGGCGACCGTATCGCGCACGTCCACCTGAACGAAACGCGCCAGCCCGACCGCGACGAACACCTGCCGCTCGGCCACGGCGTCGTCGACTTCGCGTCGGTCGCGCGGGCGATGGTCGAGACCGGTTGGTCGGGCACCTGTACCCACGAGATCTACTCCTGGCACCTCGACTCGCGGGCGTCGAGCAAGGCCATCTTCGACGGACTGCTGGCCGACGCGCGGGCGTGACCGGCACGTCCCGGCGGCCGTTCCGAAACGGTGATACGGCGGCTCTATCCATTGACAGTCATGTCCGGCCCGAGGTCCCCAGGTGACGACGGCAGCGACGGCAGCGGCGTATCGACCAGCGACGGGGCGCTCTCCCGGCGTCGACTGCTCGCGTCGATGGGCGCGTCGGCGCTCGACGGGGCGGTCGGGGGCGCGTGAAATCTTTACTCGAACCCGACTCAGCGGCCGTTTACATACCTGAACGGCGACGTCCCCGGTGATGACACATCTGTACGCGATCCAACGGGACATCCTCGAATACCTCGGCGACCGGCCGAGCGCGACCACGACCGTGATCCGCCGACACCTCGCGTACAGCGCCGACGTGCCGGTCACGTACGACGCGCTGGAACCGCACCTGACACAGCTCGAAGAGCGGGGCCTCGTCCAGGCCCGGGACCCGGAGGAATCGGGGACGACCTACTACCGGCGCGCCGGGTCCGGACCAGTCCGGACGCAGACGGCGAGCGACTGATACGGATTATTGTAGCGATTTACCGGTACACGCCGACGCCGGGGTCGGCGCTATCCGAAAATAATCTACAATAATCCGTATGAGCCGACCGGGGCGGCCACCTCGCCGGCCCCGATATCGGGGGGCGTCGGCCGGCACAACCGCACCGGCTAAGTGTGACGGCGCCGAACCCGCGGGTATGAACCACCGCGAACTCGGCAGTTCCGGCGTCGAGGTCAGCGAGGTCGGCTTCGGCGCGTGGGTCGTCGGCACCGACTGGTGGGGTGACCGCACCCGCGAGCAGGCCGTCGAGATGGTCCAGCACGCTATCGACCGCGGCGTCACCTGCTTCGACACCGGCGACGTCTACGGCCACGGCGACAGCGAGGAACTCCTCGGCGAGGCCCTGGCCGAGCACCGCGAGGAGGTCACGGTCAGCACGAAGGTCGGTTACGATTTTTACAATAATCCCCAGGCCGGCCACGGCGAACTCCCCAAGCGGGTCGACCCCGAGTGGGTCCACACCGCCCTGGACCGCTCGCTCGACAGGCTCGACATGGAGTACGTCGACCTGCTGATGCTCCACAACGCCGACGTCGGCGAGGTGGACGCCGACGTCCTCGAAACCCTGGACGAACTCACGGAGTCCGGCCGGGTCGACGCCGTCGGCTGGGCGCTCGGCCCCTCGATCGGCTGGCTCGCCGAGGCCTCGAAGGCGGTCGCGGAAGGCTTCGACGCCGTCCAGCTCGTCTTCAACGTCTTCGAGCAGACGCCCGGCCGGCACACCATCGAGGAGATCCGCGACCTCGACGCCGACACGAGCGTCATCCCGCGGGTCCCCCACTCCTCGGGCCTGCTGAACGAGCAGGTCACGCCCGACACCGAACTCGGTGAGGGCGACCACCGTGCCCACCGGCCCGACGAGTGGTACGAGACGGGCTGGGAGAAAGTCGAGGCGTTGCGCTTCCTCGAACGCGCGGACGAGCGAAGCGGGTCCGCGGGCGGCGCGAGTAGCGTGGACCGGAGGTCCACGAACAGTCGAGCGGCGAAGCCGCGAGACGACGGCGACCAGCCGCGAGCGCGGGACGGCGAGCGGACGATGGGCCAGGCCTCGATCCAGTGGCTGCTCGCCCACGACGAGGTGGCGACGGTCACGCCCACGTTCCGCACGACGGCGGACATCGACGAGTGGGCGGCCGCGCCGGACACCCCGGCGCTCTCGGACGCGGAGTTCGAGCGCGTCGAGGAACTCTACCGGGACAACTTCGGCGTCGACCGCGACGACGGCATGGACGCGCTGCGGTCGTCGGTCGGCGGCGAGGACCTGGAGGGCGTGGACAAGCGGGCGGCGGGCGACTGACCGGGCGAGCGGCCGGTCGCGAACCCGCAGTCGGCCGCCGCAGGCAGGCGACTGACCGGGCGAGCGGCACCCGCCCCGAACCGGTGATTTTCCGCCGCGGGCCGGTGACCGGCCCGCCGATCTACCGCAGCGAGATCCGTGCTGTGGCTTTTTGCCAGCGCCCCGCCAAACGCGGCGCGTATGGAGTTCGTCACCACCGAAACGGTCCCCGGTCACGAGGTCGACGAGTCGCTCGGCATCGCCCGCGGGAACACGGTGAAAGCCCGTAACGTCGGGCGCGACATCACCCAGAGCATCCGCAACATCACGGGCGGCGAACTGAAGGCCTACTCCGAACTGCTGAGCGACGCGCGCGACGAGTCGCTCGAACGGATGGCCGAGGACGCCGAGTCGATGGGCGCCGACGCGGTCGTCAACGTCCGGATGGAGAGTTCGGCCATCGCCAACGGCGGGTCCGAGGTCATCGCCTACGGCACCGCCGTCACCCTCGAGTAGTGGTCGAGCGCTTCGACCCCGGGCGCACCGGCGTCAGAGCGGGCCGCGTCGTCGGCGTGCTGACCGCCCTCCTCGCCGTCGCGAGTCTCGTACAGTCCCGGGGCAGCTACCAGCAGGCCGTCGAGACGATCGCAGCCCTCTTCGGGGTCGACCTCGGCCTGTCGGTGACGGCGCTGTTCTGGGCGAACGTCACCCTGGCGGCTATCGCTCGGTACACCCTCTGTTACGTCGTCGGGTCGCTCGTCGGCGTCGCCTACGACTGGCTGGACGACGACTCGCTCGTGCCCGTGGCGGCCATGGTCGCCGTCGTCGCCGTCGTCGACGGGGCGCTCGCGGGCCTGGACACTCTGAGCCCTCTCTACGCGACGGCGTATTTCCTCGCGTGGCTCCCCTATCTCCCGGTGTTCGCGTGGCTCTGGGACCCGGACGCCGGGGACGACCGGTCCGGCCCGCGGCGACTCGGCGAGTCCCGCGACCGGTGACCTCCGTTTCGACACCAGATCTCGAACCCCTTCGTTTCGGGTCAAACCCCCTCTTTCGGGCGATTTTCGGCTGAACCCCTGCGTTTCATCTCGAAACCCGGCTCTGTCTTGCGGTTTTCACGGTTATTTTCACTTTCACTCTGCCCCGTCAGACGCTCGTCGCGCGGGCGCTTTCTTGCGGTTTTTCCTGAACGATCCGGGTACGTCGGTTCCACACGAAACGGTGGCGGATCGTCTGCGCGGGGAGCGCCGGTCCGGTCGGCGGGGCGGCCCACTGGACGGCGAAGTCGGCGCCGTACTCGCGATAGGCGGGCGAGTCCAGCGCCCCGAATGGGGTGGGGGGTTCGATCCCGTGTTTGATGGCACCACAGGCGAGTTCGGCGGCGTCGCCGAAGTCGATCACGCCGGTGGCGAGGTCGGCGGGCAGGTCGGCGAGGCGGGGTTCGAGGCGGTCGCCAGCGTCGACCCAGGCGTCGAAGAGATCCGGGTGGTCACCTTCCCAGGTTGCGAACGTCTCGCGGGTGTCCAGCCCGAGGTACGCCGTGTGGAGGGCGGCGGCCAGCTGGTAGGTGCCGACGGGGTCGAGGCGGTCCCCGACCGCCGCCGCGAGGTCGGCGTAGCGCGCCTCGAAGAAGCCGAGGAAGTGTTCGGGGACGCCGCGGCCGACTTCGACGAGCGCCTCGGCGACGAGGAAGTCGACGAAACTCTCGGGGGAGCCCTCCAGGCGGGGTTTGACGACGACGACCGGCGGGTCGGTCCGGCGGGTCCAGGCGACGCCGCCGTCGCCGGGCGCGCCGACGGTGAGCGCCTCGCCCGCGTACCGGACGAGCACCTCCGGGGCGTCCGGCGGGAGCCACGACGCCGGGAACGAGACCGGGTCGAGCGAGTCGACCAGCAGGCCGAGGTCCTCGGCGCGGGCCGGCGCGAGCGTCTCGAAGTCCCGCGCGCTGTCGAGGACGAGCGCGTCGGGGGCGTGGCGCTCCCGGACGGCGGCCAGCGACGGCGAGAGGTCCCGGTCGGTGAACGTCACGACAGCAGGACCAGCACCGACGCGACGGCCAGCAGTACCGCGATACCGATGGTGCCGACCGTGATCTTCGTGGGCGTGCTCATGGGTCCCGGTTCGGTCGGGGGACAGTAAATCCCGCCGTTCCGTGCCGACGATCCGGTCCGGGAGGGCCGTGTTCGATCAGGCTCGTCGACACGCAAGAGAGATCGCGGGTCATTTACCACGACTGTTCGAACACCCGCGCGCATGACGAAGCAACTCACGCGACGCCGCCTGCTCGCTTCGGTCGGGGGGCTCGCCGGGCTCGCGCTCGGCGGGACGGCCGGAGCGGTCCCCTCCCGCGCGGACAGCACGGACGAACTCCCCGTCCGGTGGAACCGTACGTACGCCTCGAACACGCTCAACAGCGCCGTGACGGCGCTCGAACGCGACGGCCAGTACGTCGCCCTCGGCGCGACCGGCCCCGGGGCCGACGAGACGACCGGCTGGCTGTTCGGGGTCGACGCCACCTCCGGCGAGGGCCAGTGGCAGACGCGGGTCGAGAACCCCGACCTCGACAGGCAGCCGTCCTTCCAGCGGCTCGTGGAGGCGCCCGACGGCGACGGGTTCGCCCTCGTCGGGATCCAGCTCGCAGAGGGCACGGCGGCGCTGGTCAGGACCGGCCCCGAGGGCGAGGTCGACTGGTGGGAGAGTTATGAGGCAGCGACCGACACCGAAGAGGGGACACTCTTCTCGTCGTCGCTGGTCCCCCTCGAGGAGGGGTACGTCCTCGGGGGCTACTCGATCGCCGGCCAGACGATCGACGCGGTCGCGATCCGGGTCGGGGCCGACGGGACCGAGCAGTCCCGGACCACCCTGTTCGACGACGAACAGTCGACGATGCTCCACGCCGTCCCCGACGGCGAGGGGGGACTGGTCGGCGTCGGCCAACTCCAGGAACGGACGACGGCCACCGACGAGCGGCCGCAGGTCCGCGGGGTGGTCTTCCGCCTCGCCGCCGACCTGACGGTCCAGTGGAGCCAGGAGTTCACGCCGCCGGCGGACGGCGGGGAGTTCCGGACGACCCAGTTGGCCGCGGTCACGAAGACCGCAGACGGGTACGCCGCCGTCGGGCGGGCCGTCTCGCAGAGCGCCGAGTCCTCGTTCGGGTGGGTGCTCGTGGTCGACGACTCCGGATCCGGCCGGGTGAACCGCCTGCTCGAACCCAGTCAGTTCACCTCGCTGACCGGCGTCACCGAGGCTGCCGACGGACTGACCGTGGTCGGGCAGCTGCGCGAGTCCGTGACCGCCCAGTCGGCCACCGGCTGGGTCGCCGAACTCGACGAGAACGGCGAGGGTCGGTGGAGCAAGGAGTTCTCCCGGGCGGCGGTGAACAACCTGACGGACGTGGTCGCGACCAGCGACGACGGCGTCGCCGCGGTCGGCACCGCACAGGCCGAGTCCCAGGACGCCGACCCGCGGACCCAGGGCTGGGTCGTCAAACTCGGCGGCGAACCGGCGCCGTCCGTCACGCCGACGCCCGACGGGAACACCTCGACACCGACCCCGACGCCGACCGACACGCCCGAGCCGACGGTGACCCGGACGCCGACCCCGACCCCGACGCCGATGACGACGCCGACCCGAACGCCACCGGCCACGGAGACGGCGACCGACACCACCTCCGGGTCCGGTCCCGGATTCGGCGTCGTCGGGACGCTCGCGACGCTCGGCATCGGCGCACTCTCCCGGCGGATCTCACGGGGAGAGTGAACGCCCTGACCGCGCCGGTCCGGGCCGTCTCGCTCCCGTGGTTCGTCCGGAGGCCCAGTTCCGCGACGGCGTCCACGCGGTCGCGCCAGTCGTGGACGACAGTCGGGATTTATTTGACTGGCTATCCTATCCCCGTCACATGTCCGGGTACGTATGTGCAGTCGGGGGCGGCAAGGGCGGTGTCGGAAAGAGCGCAGTCGCCGTCAACCTGGGGGCGGCGTTCCGGCAACGAGGGCTCGACGCAGTCGTCGTCGACGCCGACCTCGGGATGGCGAACCTGGGCACGTTCCTCGGACTCGAGCACGGGACCGGGCTCCACGAAGTGTTGAGCGGCGACGCGACGCTCGAGGACGCGGTCGTCGAAACCGCCGGCGGGTTGCCCGTAGTCCCGGGCAACGAGTCGCTGACGGCGTTCGCCGACGCCGACCCGGCCGAACTCGGGAACGCCCTCGAACGCCTCAAAGCGGAGTACGAAGTCGTCCTCGTCGACACGCAGGCAGGTGTCGCCCACAGCGTCGCGGTCCCGCTGGGCCGGGCCGACGGCGTCGTCCTCGTCGCGACGCCCGACGCCATCGCGACCGCCGACGCGGGAAAGACAGCGGCCCTGGCCAGGGAGGTCGACACGCCGATCACCGGCATCGTCCTCAACCGGGTCCGCGACGACGACGCGGTCGGGGAGGCGACCAGTGACCTGTCCGCCCCGACGCTCGCGGTCGTCCCGGAAGCGACGATGGACAGCGAGCAACCGGTCGTCGTCACCGCGCCCGAGAACCCGGCCGCGACCGTTCTGGACGGACTGGCCGGCGCGCTCGAACCCCTCGTCACCCGGGACCTGTCCCACGAGGCGTTCGACCCGGAAACGCAGGTAGCGCCCGACGGCCCGACCGGCACCGCCGAGGAGGGGTCGGACGCGGACGACTCCGACGACGAAGTGTTCAGCATGTTCAACTGACGCGCGAGGCCGCGGGACGGGCCGTTTCTGGAGGGCCCCGCATCCCCCGTCAAACGGTAGTGTTCAGATAAGCCGCCAGAATGAGAGCGATATTTCGAGACAGCGTGAAAGCCCCGAGCCGTTCGACTCGGGCGGTTCGCTGTCGCCGAAAATGCAGTGAGGAGCGCAGCGAGCCCCTCGACCGGAGCCAGCGGGGGCTTTCACGCTGTCTGCGGTAGTCGCAGCTGAACTCTTATCTGAATAGTGCCCGTCGAACCGTCGAAAGTTTAATATCAGATAATTATAGATACTGATCCGCATGTACGGTGCAGGCGGTCCGGGCAACGGGACGGTTCGGAATCGATTCGTCGACCAACGCGGGCGCTCCGGGGTGGACGCCGCCGGAGGGCACACCTGGGTACGCTCCCCGACGGAGGGGGTGTGGCCATGACACCGGACGTATCGGAGACGGTATCGCAGTTCCGCGAGGAGATGGACACGACGGTCACGGGCGTCACGCTCGGCGTCCTGGCGGTGTTCGTCGCCGTCCGGTTCGCGTTCCCGAACGCCATGACGAGCCAGGTCATCCCCCAGGTCAGGGGGACGATGCTGGACGCGTTCGGCTGGCTGTTCCTCACGCTGATGGTGCTGTTCGTCCTGTTCGCGCTGGTCGTCATCGTCGGGCCCTGGGGAAGCATCCGGCTGGGCGGTCCCGAGGCGGAACCGAGCTACTCGTATCCGGCGTACCTCGCGATGTTCTTTTCGGCGGGCATCGCGGCCGGGATCGTCTTCTGGGCGCCGGCCGAGGCGCTGTTCCACTACGGTTCACCGCCGCCGTTCGTCGACGCGGCGGCCTCGTCGCCGGGCGCGGCCAGCGGCGCATTGCAGACGGTCTTTTTCCACTGGGGGATCTCGGCCTGGAGCGCGTACGTGGCCGTCGGGTTGCCGATCGCCTACTACGCCTACAACGAGGGTGCACCCCTCCGGGTATCGACGCTCCTGCGGCCGTTCCTCGGGAGCGACACGGCCGACCACCCGGTCGCGAAACTCGTCGACGTGCTCGCGGTCTTCGCCACGATCGGCGGCGTCGCCACCTCCGTCGGGTTCGTCGGGAACCAGTTTCTCACCGGGATCGAGTACCAGTGGGACGTGGCGACCTCGAACGTCGACGTGTTCGTTATCATCGCCGGCCTGACGGTCGTGTTCACCGTCTCGGTCATCACCGGCGTCAAGCGCGGCATCCGGCGGATCGCGGGCGTCAACGTCGTGCTGTTCGCGGTGATGGCACTCGCCGTGCTGCTGGTCGGCCCGACTGCGACCATCGTCACCGACGGCGCGCTCGCGATGGGCACCTACCTCCTCGAGTTCGTGACGATGAGCTTCGGGCCGTTGCTCGGGGCCGGCGGTGGCGGCTGGTTCGACACGTGGACGCTGTTTTACTGGGTGTGGTGGTTCTCGTGGGCGCCGTTCGCCGGGCTCTTTCTGGCGTCGATCTCCAGGGGGCGCACGCTCCGGACGGTCACCGCCACGGGCGTGCTCGCCTCGGCGCTGGCGACGGTCGTCTGGTTCGCCATCATCTCCACGACCTCGCTGCACCTCCAGACCAGCGGGGCCGCCGACATCCTCGGCGTCGTGGGAGAGGAGGGCTACGCCGTCGCGGCGTTCCCGATGTTCGAGGCCCTTCCGGGTGGCGGGCTCCTCGTATTCCTGTTCTTCGCGCTGATAATTACCTGGATCGTCACGTCGGCGGACACGTCGACGCTCACGGTCGCGATCCTCGGCACGAAACCGGGCGTCGCCCCCGAGACCGGGAGCCGCATTTTCTGGGGCGTCCTCCAGGGCGCGTTCGGGTTCGGCCTCATCGTCGTCGGTGGCGGTAACGCCCTGCAGTCGGCCGCCGTGATCACCGGCGGCCCCTTCGGCGTCATCGCCCTCATCGGGGTTGTCGGCCTCATCTGGACCGTCTACGACACCGAAGCCGCGGGTGAGGGCACCCCCGGGGTCAAGTCCGGAGACGACTGACACGTCTGACCGACCCGATAGTTATTTTAGGCATAATTCGCAATATATCGGAACGCATGGCTGGAGTGTTCGACCAGTTCACGGAATCGTCGAAAGCAGTGGTACTCGCGGTGTGGACCCTGTCGGGCGCGCTGCTGGGACTGGCGTTCCTGTTCCCGGACGTCGGCCGGTCGCTGACCGCAGGGCTGTTGATCCTCGCCACGATGGTGTTCATCGGGTCCGGACTGGTGTACCTGTCGCTGTTGCCGGTGGCGGCCGACGAACAGGCGAGCGTCTGACCGGGCGCTCGCGGGTCGCCGGGCGCGGCCGGGAGCGACTGCTGTTGCGCGAGTGCCGCCTAGCAGTCGCGACGCCACCACGGCACACTCCGGGCCGACAAGGACACGACCGCGACCCCGTGTTAGGGACGTGATGTGTCCGGCGCTGGCTGATACTGCCGGCTGTAACCTCGTGAAGAGATCCGCCGCCCCGGGGTGGCGACATTCTTTTCGGACTTACAGCCGGCAGTATGACTGTGCTGACGGGACGGCAACTATTAGGAGCGTCGCCCGCCAGTCCGTGCATGACCGACTCGGAGCGCTCGCCCGAAGCCGACGCCGAAGCGTCGTCCGGCAACGGCGACGCGAACGCCGACCCCGGCACGCTGGCCGACCGCGTCGAAAACGGCGAATTGCGGCTGTACGAACTCGACGACCACGCCGACGCCGAGACGGCCGCGACGGCCCGTCGACTGGTGGTCGAGCGCCGGACGGGCGTCGACCTCTCGGCGACCGGCGACTACGCCTTCGCCGCCGAGAAGGCCCGGTCGAACATCGAGAACATGGTTGGCGGGGTGCAACTCCCGGTCGGCGTCGCCGGCCCCGTCGCCGTCCACGGCGAGGCCGCCGACGGCGACTACCACCTCCCCATCGCCACCACGGAGGGGGCGCTGGTCGCCAGCGTCAACCGCGGGTGTTCGACCATCGCCGCCGCCGGCGGCGCCACCGCCCGCGTCACGAAACGTGGCATGACCCGCGCGCCGGTCTTCAGCGTCGACGATGTCGCTGAGGGCGCCGAAGTCATCGAGTGGGTCCGGGAGAACGAGGGCCGCCTCGCGGCGGTCGCCGAGGAGACCACCCGCTTCGGGGAACTCCAGGAGGTCACCCCATACATCGTCGGCGACGACGTCTTCCTGCGGTTCTCGTATCACACGGGCGACGCCAACGGGATGAACATGGCGACCATCGCGACCCGGCCGGCCGCCGAACTCGTCGAGGAGGAGACGCCGGCGTCGCTGGTCGCTCTCTCCGGAAACCTCTGTGTCGACAAGAAACCGGCCGCGATCAACGCCGTCGAGGGGCGGGGCCACACGGTCACCGCCGACGTCACGGTCCCCCGCGAGACGGTCGAGGAGCGACTCGATACGACGCCCGAGGCCATCGAGGCGGTCAACACCCGCAAGAACCTCGTCGGGTCGGCCAAGGCGGGGAGTCTCGGCTTCAACGCCCAGGCCGCGAACGTGGTCGCCGGCGTCTTCATCGCCACCGGCCAGGACGAGGCCCACGTCGTCGAGGGTTCGAACTGCATCACGACGGCCGAGGCCCGCGAGGACGAACTCTACGCGAGCGTGAGCCTCGCCAGCCTCCAGGTGGGCACCGTCGGCGGCGGCACGGACCTCGCGACACAGTCGGAGGCGCTGGAACTCGTCGGCCTCGCGGGCGGGGGTGACCCGCCCGGGGCGAATGCCGACGCCTTCGCCGAGGTGGTCGCCACCGGCGCGCTCGCCGGCGAACTCTCCCTGCTGTCGGCGCTGGCCTCGCGGCACCTCTCCAGCGCCCACGCGGAACTGGGCCGGTAGGGGGTATCGGAGACGGGACCGTCGGCGATACCGACGCCGCCGGCGATACCGGCGGATTCCACTTCCGTCGCGGGTCTGGCTGGCGCTTACGGTCGTCGCGGCCAACGATTCGGGTGGCGTCCGCCCGGGAGCACCGGCGGGCGTCCCCACCCATGAGCGAGTCCACCGACAGCGGCCCGTCGACGCGGGCCCCGAACCCGACCGTACTGCGCACCACCCGGCTGTTGCGGCTGGCGAAACTCGCGGCGACGACGCTCGCCGCGCTCGTCACCATCGCAGCGGCGCTGGGGTGGCTCTGACGGCCCTGATACGGCCGACTGTAGCTGTGTCCCGGTGATTCGCCGGGCGGGCGAATCCCGGAAATGACTGATACTGTCGGACACAAGTAATACCACGTTCGATGTCTGTTTCGGGGCCTTTTCGACATTTCGTCCCTGACAGGCGGAACGCTTGTTCACGAGCTTGTGTCCGACAGTATGACAACCGACCGTCTGACGGCACCGACCGCGACCCACGCCCGCCCCCGACGGCGACAACCGTTTTGTCTCCCCTCCCCTCTCTCCCGGTAGTGAAATACGGGTTCGCCGACCGGCGGTTCATCCACGCGGCGCTCGCGGGCGTGATAGCGCCGGCCGCCACCATCCGGCTGGTCGCGCTCGCGGTAGCCCACGGGTTCCTCTCCCGTCGCGCGGCCATAGCACTGCTGGTCTGTGGCCCCCTCGCCCTCGCGCTGGCGCTGCTCGTCGCGGCCTGGCGGCTGGGCTGTGCCGGCTGGGACCCCCTCGACCGCGTGCGCTCCCGCCCGACGGCCCGCGAGACCCTCCCCGAGGAGTACCACGACGGCCTCTCGGCGGCGACCCTCGACCAGACCGCCACGGAGGGCGCGGTCCCGACCCGCCTGTTTCTCTACGGCCTGCTGTACGCCGTCGTCGTCCCGGTCGCGACGCTGGCCGTGATGCTCTGATACGGTAAAGCCCCAGTGCAGACTCATCGAAGCGAGGTCGTCGGACCGAACGAAGCAGGGCGGGGTAGTTTACACCAGCCGGTAGACGCCGCGGCTCTCGGTCGCCTCGCCCGCCCGGAGGAGCTTTTCGAGCGCTTTCCGGGTGTACTCATCGGGGACGCCCCGCTCGCTTGCGTATGCGACGACGTCGTCCTCGGTGGGGTCGTCGAGTTCGCGGAGCGCGGCCCGGACGGTCTCCTGGCGGTTGCGCCCGCCGCCTGCCTCGGTGGCGCGCTCGCCGGCCGCGGCCGCCTCGTCGGCGTCAACGCCCGAGGCTTCGAGGTACTCCGCGTCGTCGGGGCCGACCTCGTCGACGTACTCCTCCATCTCGGCGAAGGAGTCCAGTTCGGCGAACGCGTCGCCCTGGCCCTGCCGGTTGGCGAGGATCGAGGCGCGCACCTCGCGAGCATGGTCCTCCTCCTCCGTGGAGACGAACTTCCGGCGCTTGGCGTAGGGCCGGCGCTTCCCACAGCGTGGGCACTGGCTCGTCTCGGGCCGCCCCTCGACGACCCAGAGCATGTCGCACTCGCTACAGCCGACGACGGCGTACACGTCCGGTGGTTTCTCCGCCTCGAACATGAACTCTCGGACTGAACAGAACGGTGATTGGTCCGGGTGTGCCACGTATCATACCCCGCAGGCGTTCCCGTCGAGATGATGTCGCCCGCCTCCAGCGTCATGTATGTCGTGATCTCCTCGACGAGTTCGGGAACGGAGAAGATGAACTCCTCGCGGGTGGAGGACTGTTTGGTC
Source organism: Halobacteriales archaeon QS_5_68_33 (assembly GCA_003023785.1). Classification (GTDB taxonomy): domain Archaea; phylum Halobacteriota; class Halobacteria; order Halobacteriales; family Haloarculaceae; genus QS-5-68-33. The sequence goes on from PXRS01000043.1 coordinate 33,144, forward strand.
TCGCCGTTGACCCGGAGTTCGATGCTCGCGTCCTCGGGGACGGCTTCGGGCGGCGCGACCGCGGGTCCCAGGGGCGCGGCGCCGTCGAAGGACTTGCCCCGCACCCAGTTCTGTTCGACGTTCTGGTCGTCGCGGTTCGAGATGTCGTTGACGCAGGTGAACCCGCGGACGACGTCCCACGCGTCGTCGGCCTCGACGTCCCTGCACTGTCGGTCGATGACGACGCCGAACTCCGCTTCCCAGTCGATGCGGTCTTTGCCCGCCGGGAGTTCGACCGTCGCGCCGTGGTTCGAGACGGTGTTGGGCGTCTTGAGAAAGAGCAGCGGCCGGTCGGGGATCTCCGCGTTCGACTCGGCGGCGTGGTCGGCGTAGTTCAGCCCCACGCAGACGACCTTCGAAGGGTCGGTGGGCGCGAGCAGGTCGACCTCTTCCACGCCGTACGTGCGGCCCGCGAAGGAGACGGAGTCGCCATCGAACGTACCTGTGCGGACGGCACCTGCCGGGTCGCGGAATCGTGCGTGTCGCATACTCCGGGCCTCGCAAGCGCCGGGCAAAGGCGTTCTGTTTCCCGTCGGGACTCCCGGGAGTTCGCCGGCACAGCACCCGACCGGTCGAGCGGGCTAAGCCGCTCCCGTCCCATTCAGCGAAACGTACGCCAACCAGCGCGACCCGACCGGATCCGACGCCGACCTACTCGCGGACCTCGTCGAACTGGTCGGCGCGGACGCCACCGTCCTAGACGTCGGCTGTGGCGACGGCGCTCGCACGCTCGCGAACCTCCCCGAGGGGAGCGTCGGCCTCGACGTCTCCCGGCGCGGCCTCGAACTCGCCCGTGAGACGGTGCCAGGCGCGCGACTCCTCCAGGGGGAGATGACACAGCTCCCGCTCGCCACCGACAGCGTCGACGCGGTCACGGCGTACCACGCCGTCTTCCACGTCCCCCGGGCGGACCATCCGGCGGTCTACCGGGAGTTCGCCCGCGTCCTGCGGCCCGGCGGGACGCTCCTGATGACGCTCCCCGGCGGGCGCTTCGAGACGGTCCGCGAGGGCTGGATGGGCGGCCGCATGCTCTTCTCGGCGCCCGGCCGCGAGGCGACGCTCTCGCAGCTCCGCGAGGCCGGGTTCGCGGACGTCCGAACCCGCACCGTCACCGATCCGCTCGGCAGCGACGCCGAGTTCGCCTTCGCGGACTTCGAGGGCGAGTGACCCGGTGACGGCGAATTCACGGCGGGTCCCGGCGACCGACGCCGCCTCGCCGGCAGAACCGTTTTCCCCCTGTGGCCGAACGCCCGGACATGAGCGAGATCAGTCCCGACACGCTGCTCCCGACCGAGCGGATGCGCGACCAGGCGCTGGCCGGCGAGGTCACGCAGACCCACCGCGGACACGCCTACGCCGAAGAGGGCGACACCTTCGAGATAGACGGCGAGGGCTTCGAAGTGGTCGCCGTCGACGATCGGACGCTGGGCGACCTGACCGACGAGGACGCCCGCGCGGAGGGCGCCCGTGACCTCGAACACTACCGGCAGATCCTCGAACGCGCCCACGAGCACTTCGAGTGGGACGACGAGGCCGACATCGTCCGGCACCGCTTCGAGCGCGTCGACTGATGCGGTCGGTTGTAAATCAGTTCCGGACCGACCGGCAGGCGCGCACGGGCGACGGCGCCGCTCTTTCGGCCCCGATTACAGTTCGTGCCCGCAGGCACACTCCCCGATGCAGTAGGCCGTCCCCTCGTCGTCGAGTCCCAGTCTCGACGCCGCGGCCTCGGCGGTCCCGGTCGGTTCGGGGTCGGGCAGCACCCCCAGCGCGGTCGCGCCGTACGGGCGTTCACCCACGTCGAGAGTCGCCGTGACCTCGCCGGTCGCGTCCTCGATGACACGAACGACGTTCTCGCCCCGGACCGGGGCGTAGAGGAACTCGCGGGCTGGGTCCCACGTCCCCGTGAACCCCGACCCGCCGAGGTCGATCCGCCCCGCGATTTCGAGCGCGTCGAGGTCGACCACGGTGACGTCCTCGCTCCCCCGGGTGAAGACGTACCCCGTCGACCCGTCGGCGCTGATCTCGCTCGTCAGCGGGCCGTCCCCGAGGCCGTCCGTGTCGTCGAACCGCGCGATCTCGGCGGGCGCGGTCGGGTCCGAGACGTCCCAGGCGGTCTCGATGCCCGACCGGTGCTCGACGAGCATGCGCTCGCCCCTCGGGTCGACCGTCCCCATCCAAGGCTGTGGCGAGCCCGCGTCCTCTCCACCTTCCCCCTCTCGGGGGTCGACCTCGACCTGCGTCTCGATCTCGAACGCCTCTACGTCGAGGACGGTCAGCGTGTCCCCGTAGAGGTCGGGGACGAACGCGTACTCGCCGTCGGGTTCGACCGTGATATCGCAGGGCCCGGGCCCGTCGTTGTCGCCGCGGCCGCCCTCCTCCGAGCGGTCGAGTTCCGCGAGCACCTCGCCGAAGGAGTCGCTGTCGGGGTCGGCGTCGACCTTGTACTGGGTGTGAGCCGGTTCCCTGGCGCTGACGAGGAGGTGTCGGCCGTCGGGGGTCAGTTCCTGCCAGTTGGCGCCGGACCCGGTGTCGACGCGGGCGCGCTCGTCCAGGCGGCCGGGGCCGAACGCGCGGACGCCCCGGTCGACGTTGCCCCAGACGCTCTCGCTCGCGGAGTCCACAAGGTCGGGCGTGTACTGGTTCGACGGGAACGTCGAGGTGAACCCGACGTGGGTCGTCTCGACCACTTCCTGTGCCGCCGCGTCGACGACGCTGACGGTCATGTCGCCGGTGTTGAACACGAGCACCGCGTCACGTCGCTCCGGCGTCGCGGTCCCGGCGTCCGTTTCGGTGTCGGGGTCCCCCTCGCCGTCGCCTCCCGCACACCCGGCGGTGGCCGCCGCGCCGAGCGCGGCCGACCCCGCGACGAATCCCCGCCGGGAGACCGGCGGTCCGTCGGCGTCCCGGTTCGGGTAGAGGTCCGCCGCGTCCGTCCCTTCATCCATGCCCGCGGTTGGGCGGGTCGGGAAATAACCCCTTCGAGGCGTCGCGCAGGTCGGACACGACCGTCCCCCGGGCGGCTCCCGTCCCCGGGTGGACCGGCGCTGTCCGGAGGTTTCGCCGCCGGACGAAAGCCTGTCAACCACTCCGCCGTGAACGGTGTCGAGATAGCAGAATTCCCACAGGTGAGCGAGGAGACACAACCCGGAACGCGGTGGTTCATACTGTCGGACACGAGTACGTGAACGTGCTCGTCGACGTTCTGGGACATGCATCTCGAAGACCCCGAAACAGCCACCGGAGCAGTGGCATCACTTGTGTCCGACAGTATCACAAGGAGTCCTTTATTTTCTCGAAGAATCCCTGCGAGACCTCGACTTCCTCGCCGCCGGCCTCGGCGAACTGTTCGAGGGCCTCGCGCTGTTCCTCGTTGAGGCCGTCGGGCGTGACGACCCGCACCTGGACGTAGAGATCGCCCTGCCCGCGCCGGCGCAGGCGGGGCATCCCCTTGGCCTGGAGGCGGAACGTCTCGCCGCTCTGGGTGCCCGACGGGATGTCGAGTTCGACGGCGCCGTCGAGGGTTTCGATCTCGACGGTGTCGCCGAAGACCGCCTGCGGGAAGGAGATGGGCTCCTGGCGGTGGAGGTCGGCCCCGTCGCGGTCGAAGTCCGGGTGATCGGCGACGGACACCTCAATGAGGAGGTCTCCCTTGGGGCCGCCGTTCTCGCCGGGCGCACCCTCGCCGTCCATCCGGAGGGTCTGGCCGTCCTCGATGCCCGGCGGGACCTCGACCGAGAGGGTGGTCTCCTCGCGGACGACGCCGTCGCCCCGACAGGTCGAGCAGGTCTCCTCGTAGAGGGTGCCCTCGCCCTCGCAGCGCCGGCAGGTGCGGGTCTGCTGGACGCGCCCCATCGGCGTCTGCTGGACCTGCGTGGTCTGGCCGCGCCCGTCACACTGGGGACAGCGTCGCGAGTCGGCCCCCGGCGGGTGCCCCGCGCCGTTACACTCCCCGCAGACGTCGGGGCGAGTGACGCTCAGCTGTTTCTCGACGCCGTGGTGGGCGTCCTCGAGGTCGATGGAGAGCGTCGCACGGAGGTCCTGGCCCTGGCGGGGGCGGTCGCCCCGGCCGCGGCTCCCGCCGCCGAAGAACGTCTCGAAGATGTCGCCCATGTCGCCGAACGGGCCCTGCCCGCCACCGCCGAAGGGGTCGCCGCCCATCCCGCCGGCACCGCGGGCGCCGGCACCGCCGTTCTCGGTGGCCCCGTGTTTCTCGGCCTCGACGTAGCGGTCGTGGCCCAGCCGGTCGTAGAGCTGGCGCTGTTCCTCGTCGGTGAGGACCTCCTTGGCCTTCTTGGCCCGCTTGAACTTCTCCTCGGCGTCGGGGTCGTCGCTCACGTCCGGGTGGTACTTGCGGGCCCTCTCGCGGTAGGCCTCCTCGATCTCCTTCTCGCTGGCGTCTCGCCCGACCCCCAGCACCGAATAGAAGTCCTCGCTCATCGCTTGTCCCGGTGTAGCGGATTGAACTACTTGAATAAAACGGGTCGGACGCGGGACCGCGCCCGGCGGTTCGTATCGCCGCGCGGACAAAAACGGATCGCGGAGAACGCATTAGTGGCAGGCGGACCCACACCGAGACATGGCAACGGACGCCACCGATACCGACCTGACCGAAGTCGCCGACCTGGACGACCTCCGCGAGGAGGGACGGGCCGTCACGATGGCCGGCGGTCGTCCCGTCGCCCTCTTTCACCACGAGGGCGAGGTGTACGCCGTCGACAACCGCTGTCCGCACATGGGGTTTCCCCTCTCGAAGGGCAGCGTCGAGGACGGCCTGCTGACCTGCGACTGGCACCACGCGCGGTTCGAACTCTCCCGGGGGGACACGCTGGACATCTGGGCCGACGACGTCCGGACGTTCCCCACCGAAGTGCGGGACGGCATCGTCTACGTCGACCCCGACCCCGACCCCGAAATCCCGCCCGAGACCCACTGGCGCAACAGACTGGCGGACGGCCTCGCGGAGAACCTCTCGCTGGTCGCCGCGAAGGCCATCGTCCACCTCGACCACTACGGCGAGGGCTTTTCGACGCCGCTGGAGACCGCGGTCGACTTCGGCACGCAGTACCGCGCCGACGGCTGGGGTCGCGGCATGACGACGCTGGGCGCGATGGCCAATCTCCACGACGACGTCGCCCACGACGAGAAACTGCGGGCGATGTTCGTCGGCGTCACGGAAGTCGCCGACAACTGTTCGGGCGAACCGCCGCGCTTCGAGCAGTACGCGCTGGACAACGACGACCTCTCGAAGTCGCGGCTGAAGTCGTGGTTCCGCGACACCTGCGACGTGCGCGACAGCACGGGCGCCGAGCGCTGTCTCCGGACGGCGGCGAACGTCCTCCCGCGCGAGGACCTCGTCGAGATCACGGTCGCCGCTGCCACCGACCACGTTTACATGAACAACAGCCACACGGTCGATTTCCTCAACAAGGCCGTCGAGACGCTGGACCACGTCGGCTGGGAGAAGCGCGAGGCCGTCCTCGCCACCGTCGTCGACGCCATCGCCGAGGCCAACCGCGCCGAGGAGACCAGCACCTGGACCCGGCCCATCGACGTCGCGCAGATGTGTTTCGACGCCGCCGAGGACCTCCCCGACATGGTCGCGGCCGGCGCCGGCGACGAGTGGGACCGCCCCGAGGACTTCGTCGAGACGCTCCTCTCGGACGACCCGGGCGAGATAGACGCGGCGCTCCGGGACGCCGTCGCCGCCGGCGCGACGACGGAGCAACTGGCCCACGCCGTGGCGGTCGCCGCGCTCCGGCGGGTCGCCCACTTCGGCACCGGCAACGAGTTCAACGACTGGAACACGGTCCATCACACGTTCTCCTTTGCCAACGCCGTCGACAACCTCGCGCGGCGCACGGACGCCGATGACGTCTACGGGGCCGTCTGGCAGGGCGCGATGTCCGTCTATCTCGATCGATTCCTCAACCAGCCACGGGCGACCATCCCCGACCCCGGTTCGGGCGGCGACGCCGACCCGGCCGAGTTGCGGGCGCGCCTGCTCGAGACCTTCGACGAGCAGGGCGGGGTCGACGAGGCCGCCCGTCTCGTGAGCCATCACTTCGACGCCGGCGGCGACCCGGACGCCCTCGAGCAGACGATGGGCGAGGGTCTCCTCCGGGAGGACGCGGGCTTCCACACGCTCCAGAACGTCGAGGCGGGCTTCCGGCAGTTTGAACTCGCGGAGAGCGAGCGCGAGCGACGGCTGGCCCTGATAGCCCCCGCACGGTACATGGCCGCGCACTTCCCGACCCGACGCGAGGACGAGCAGACGTTCACCATCGCCGAGCGACTGTTTCAGGGCGAGAACATCCACGAAGGGAGCGCGGACTGATACGGTCGGTTGTACCGATCGGCCCACAGGTCGCCGTAGGCGAATCCGCGTTCGGTCTCGAAGTGTGCCTCCGCGGCCGACGGGTCCTCGGGAAAGCCGCCGAGGAGCGCCAGCCCTTCGAGCGTCGGGTCGTCGACACCGAAGTCCGCCGGCGCTCGGGCCGCCGCGTCCTCGAACGTATCACCCGTCCGTCAGTCGAGCACCGCCGCCGTGTCGTCGTACGCCTCGCGGTTCCGGAGACAGCGACTGCGCCGCCCCTCGCCCACCGACTCGTCGGCCGGCGTCTCGCTGTCGCAGACGCTGCCGAGCGACTCCCGGAGGTGTGCGCTCGCGTCCCCGTCTCGTCCGTCGACCGCGAGTTCGGTGGCCCGGTCGACGACGGTCCGCGGGCCGTCGGGGAGATCGAGGCCGTCGAAGAGGTCGGCTCGCACGGTTTCGACCGACTCGTCCGCGCCGAATCCGAGTTGTCGAGCGACAACCGTCCTCACGGAGTCGTCGCTGCGGGCGCGTTCGCGCAGGAGCGCCCGGTACTCGTCGACCGCGGACCAGGCCGACTCCGACAGGTCGACACCGTCCGGCCGTATCTTCGCCGGACAGCGGGTGGCGAACCGACAGCCCGGCGGCGGGTCCCGCGGGTTCGGCGG